>JAUQWQ010000167.1 GCA_030835085.1 Ignavibacteria bacterium | reverse complement strand
AATGGCTGCTTACTGAAAAGTTTTCTTATGTAATATCCCAGAAATGGGATTTCGGCATCAGTTTTTCACTCGGTGATACTTACCTGGTATTTGTGCAGACCGAAGAAAAGTATCTCAAACAGTCCTTTAACAGAAAAAATACAGGATTAAATCATTTGGCGTTTCACTCAGACTCTAAGGAATTTATTGATGATCTTACACTTGAATTGAAGGGTAAGGGAGTCAACATCCTCTATCCGGATAAACATCCATATGCGGGAGGTGAAGATTATTATGCGGTTTTTTTTGAAGATCCTGACAGATTCAAAGTTGAAGTTGTATTAACGGAAAATTAATAAATTGTTGATATTTATTTGTAAATTTTTCCCTTGACATGTAACCATTCGGTTACGTATATTTGTAACCAAACAGTTACATATAAACTAAACTTGTTATATTATGAATGCAAAACCGTTAGTTAAAGAAATTACATTAAACGCGCCGGTTTCAAAAGTATGGAAAGCAATTACGGATAAAGAGCAAATGAAAAAGTGGTATTTTGATCTCGCTGAATTCACCCCGGAAGTTGGCTTTGAATTCCGGTTTGAAGGCGGAGATGAAAACAGGTCCTATCTTCATTTATGCAAAGTCACAGAGGTCATTGAAGGCAAAAAGTTGACTTACAGCTGGCGATATGATGGCTACGAAGGCAATTCATTTGTATCATGGGAATTGTTTGATGAAGGCGGCAAAACAAAGCTGGTGCTGACTCACACTGGCCTTGAGTCATTCCCTGAATCCAATCCTGATCTTGCTATAAAGAACTTTGAGCATGGATGGAATGAGATTATTGGAAGTTCATTAGTGAAATATTTAGAGACCCGGGTTGAGTAAACATTTCTGATTTCAAAAAAAACGCATTAAACACTTAATATATGAATAATACAAACAGTGTATTTTCTGCTCTTGCCGATGAGAACAGAAGAAAGATAATTGTAATGCTCTCACGTGAGAGAATGAATGTAAATGCAATAGCAGATAACTTCACTATCTCACGTCCGGCAATATCAAAACACCTGCGGATTCTCGAAAATTCAAAACTAGTTAAGCAGGTCAAAAAGGGAAGAGAGAGATTTTTCAGCTTTAACCCCGGTAGACTGGATGTGGTTTTTAACTGGCTCAAATTCTATGATAAGTTCTGGGACAAAAAGCTCAATTCATTGAAAAAGTTTATTGAAGAAAAATAGAGAAGGTGATCAAAGTAATGAACAAGGGGTTTCAGCCCCTTGTTCAAAGTTCTTCTTCACTTCTTCGGTTCCAGGCCCGGATTTCCCGTATCCAGAACAAATTTCCAGTTCCCATCCTTATCTTTCTTCCATATCGATACATACGTCCCACGGGATGATTGCTCAACTCCTTTTTCATCCTTATACACGGCAGTATACAGACCGTAAGTATATCCCATTTCTCCTGAAGTACAGACATCTGCATAAACAGGTTCCCAGGTTAACTGGAAATTACTGTCGCCTTCTTCCATAAACTTTTTGACTGCATCAAAACCCACAACAGGCATCATAAAAGGTCTTAGCAGTACACCGTTATCAGCTGTGTATGCAATAAAAGCTTCCTTTACTCCTTTTTCTTTTGATAAATTTGAAAATTCAATATCCGCTTTTTTCAAAGCATCAGCAATGTTACCCTGCGCAAGTATATTCATACAAATAATTGAAGGCAATAAAATTAAGAATTTTATCATGGTTTTATGGTTATTTGTATTATTAGACAATAGGAAGCAGGGGAGTGTGACAATAAGTTGGGGAAAAGTTACATGTTAAAGGTTTCAGGTTGGATATTAAGCTTTAGGAAATAGAAATTACGAAACACATCTTTGAAATGTTAATTTGCAAATATTCCGTTATGACTTTCGCATTTCACGTTTGACATTTCACATTTCACTATTCACTGATAACTTCATCTTTTATCCCATACTGCTGCTTAGCCATTCTTTGCTTTTTGGTTTTAGAAACAACCATCAGCAGTATCGGAAAATCGAGCATGAACGCAAAACCCACGATAAGTAATATGAATGATGTCAGGTGATTTTCGAAAAATCCTTTAACCTGTGATTGAGCGGGATCTTTGGAATAGTAATAGACTTCATGCACTTCGCCTTCATTGTAACTAAGGTCACTTTCTGAGGCGTCGTATTCTACATAATACACAAATGGTTTATAATTACCGTTTACTTCTGAAAAAGTCACATACGCTTTGCCCAGTCTTTTTTCTTCAATTTTGGTAATTTTGCACGTAATCAGATTGCATTCTTTTAAAAAAGCATCTTCCTTCTGGTAAAAGTAAACTCCCAGTATAACCAGCACAACGGATACTGAAAGCATACCGAATGCAATGTACTTTAAAATGTTGGGTGCGTTTTGGGGTGAAGTTGCCATAAAATATTGGTTTTAATTACTTGTTCGATTTTTCAGCAAGCTCTGCTTTTTTTGCAAATTTCATAAGGATTGGTGCCGCAATAAATGAGCATATCCCGATGAATCCGAATATCGACGGAATTATCACATCTCCGCCCATACTCTCTCGTGAAATGAAAAATATCAGCGCAAGCGCAAGGAAAATTGTTGCAGAAAGCATCTCCAGCAGCGCGAATATTTTCAGAAATTTTGATTTAGGCATACACAAAGATAATTAAAAATTTTACTTTTTGAACCTTTCCAGATTCCGCTTCCATCCCGTATATTTTGTGCGCTTAATGGGGGAGTCCGCGAATGTTTCAGCAAACTGCTCTTCTGTAAGAGTTAATAATGTCTCTTTATCTATTTCGTTTAGATGTAGCTCTATGTTTTTGTAACTATTGCCCCCATCTCCTTTCAGGAGAACTGCACCAGCAGTCAGGTGGGACGGGGGTGAGGTTATCAACTTCGGCCAGAAGCCCTTTTCCTCAGTCACATGATTATACTTTGGCGAGTTAAACGGACATACATCCTGGCACACATCACAGCCAAATATCCAGCCGTCTAAGTTAATTTCAAGGGGAATCTCACCCCGGTTCTCAATGGTTTGATATGATATGCATTTATTTGCATTAACAACATATTCGCTTTCAATAGCTCCCGTTGGACATGCGGATATGCAAATTGTACAGCTACCGCACATATCTTCAATTGGTGTATCGTAGTTACCAAAATCAATATTTGTGATGATTTCACTCAGGAAAAACCATGAGCCGTAATCGGGATTAATGATGTTGGAATGTTTTCCCATCCAGCCAATTCCCGCTTTTTGAGCCCATACTTTATCCATCACGGGACCGTCATCAACATAACTCTTCAATAGAACTCCCCCCTCTCCTTTTAGGAGAGGGGATGGGGGTGAGGTTACGCTTATAAACTCACACAACTCCTTCAGCTTCTTCTTTAAAATTTTGTGATAATCCTTACCCCATGCATACCGTGATATCTTTGGCTTGCTTTCATCATGTTCAAACGGAGCGTAATAATTGAAAGCAAGCGAAATTACACTCTTTGCTTCTGGCATTATCTGCCGGATGTCTTTTCGTTTATCAAATCCGCGTTCTATCCATGCCATATCAGCCTGCTTGCCTTCATCCAGCCACTTGCGCAGCTTATGGGACTCATCTTCAAGCACTTCGTACTTCGCAAAACCGCATGCAAAAAAGCCAAGTTCTTTTGCTTTTGATGTTATCGAATTTTTAAATGATTGGTCTGTTATGTTCATTTAATCGGTTTTACCAGAATCTTGTCACCCTGAATCCTTTTCAATATGACAGAGAAAACAAATTCCATTATTCTGCAACTATGTCACCCTGAACTTGTTTCAGGGTCTGCTGTCCTACTCCATGATCTCAAGGTAAGCAGACATTCCGCTGAAGCAGGACCAGAAAAACGCCGGGATGCTGAAACAAGTTCAACATGATAGTTTCATTTGTCACCCTGAACTCCTGCCTGAACTGCCGTTACGGCAGGCAGGCGTTTCAAGGTCTGCTATCAAACTCTTTAATCTTAAGGCAAGCAAACATCCCTTGAAACGGGACCGGAAAAGCACCGGGACGCTGAACCAAGTTTAGCATAATATTGTAAGAAATTACTCTCCCGTATAATCCTTCAATACTTCACAAGGATCAATTCCATCGTACCACCCGGCAGAAAGATCATCCCAATTTCTGTTTGCGCTTTCTATTAGATTAATTTTCCAGCCTCTGTGCCAGTTCTTGAGTTGTTTTTCTCTTTTGATTGCAGCCTCAATAGAGTCAGTCCATTCAAAATAGACCAGCTTATCAATTTTGTATTTGCTGGTGAATCCTTTATTAACTCCATATTTATGCTGCAGAACTCTTAAATGAATGTTATTGGTAACGCCTGTATATAATGTCTTTGAAATATTTGTCATTATATACACGTAATAATCATTATTGGCCATGGATTAAAATAATATATGTAAAGGGATAATTCAAGATTAGAAAAAAGCTAGATTGATTTAAGTAACTGTGAACGAGTTTCATAGTCAGTTGTCTTGCTTGTTAATTCCAAAGTATGCAGGTAGATGCTGAAACAAGTTCAGCATGACATGGAAAGTGTTCTTACGGATCCTTCTTCGGCGGGGGAGCGATCTTTATGGAGCGTACAACAGCATCAACCATTAACTGGTATTTTTCCATCATTGCCTGCGAGGCGTAATCAACATTCACCTGGATATTCTTTGCCCCGGTTGGATCTGTGAACAGGTAATACTTCGTGGAAAATTTCTTGCCGCTGGATTTTATCGGGTCGGTTACATAACCAACAACCAGTGAATCATCCATCTGGAACGGATTCTTATATGTAGCCTTATTATATGCGCTGTGCTGCGGGTCATCTACCAGCAGGAACATATTTACTGCTCCCGGGTCTTCACTCGAAGAATCCGTAGCGAGAATTACCCCGTTAAATTCCTTCTGGTTCAGATTAACATCCCTGTTATCAAGCAGTTTCCAGCCTTTGGGGAAATTCACAATCAGACCGATCTCGTTCTTATCATATGTAGCTTTAAGCGAATCAGGAATCTGTATCCTGTTTGTATCTCTCGGATTCTTGGTTAAATTAGAATCGTTTTTAACCTTGTTCGTATCGTTGAGCTTGCTCAGATTTGTATCTTTTGTATTATCTATAGGCCGCTTAATATTCGGAGTAATTGTTTTCTTCTGTATTTTTGGCCTTACATCTTTAGTGTTATCCTTAATTTCCTGCTCTTCAAGCAGTTTTTGTTCATCTTCTTTTATTTTGTCAATATCCGGCGGATCGAACTTAGGCATTTCGAGGTCTTCGACAACTACTATGCGCTGGTTATTTTCGCCGTTTGGTTTTTCTTCCTTAGGCACCAGGGTCTGGTACATAACAAACAGCAGGAAGAAATGGAATAATATAGAGCCAATAAGACCTTTGCGTGTATTTGGCTGGTATAGACCTTTCAGTGTTAAAAAACCCGTACCGGGTTTGGTAGTCAGGTTATATATTTCATCAACGGTAAGCTCATGCGGTTCTGTTGTACCGGAATCAATCACAAATGGTTTAATATGATCCTGTACATTAATGCTCTCAGGTTCTTTGGTTACAACAGCAGGTTTATCCTGAACCTTATTTACATCGTCTTCAAGCTCTTTGGTTGTGACCTTTTCGATTGTTTCAATTCCAAGGTCCGGTCTGCCTTTTATCTCCGTTTTTTCACCGGTCTTAACTTCAACAATTGTTGCAGGCTTTTCAAAAGTATAATCTTTTTTACTTCTGAACTCCGAGCAAATTGCAATAGTAATATCGGCAAAGCGGCTTTCCACAATAACATTTGGGTGTGAGCATGTATTGCGTTTTGCACCCTGTTCATTTGAGCTGTTAAAGATACAGTCAATATTGATACATCTTAAAAACTTGCCGTTTTGGTGCGATTTATCGCCTTTTTCAGTATTATGTGTAATTTCGTTATCTTTCAATAAAACCTGTTTACTAATTAAATCATAAAAAGCTTATTTATGTTTCAAAAACACAAGCCATCATACAAATTTATCTTATTCAATATTAATAATTTAGTCAAAATTTCGCGTAATTTCAAATAGCCTAAAGTAATGAATTTACATATTTTGTGTTTTTAAGCGCTCTTTAATCAAATATCTGCTGGTTACAAGCAGCATTATTCCGCCGATTAAATTTGATGCTACCACAAGGAACATCGCTTTTTGCAGATCGCTTGCATCTGATACAACACCTATCAAAGCAGGGGCGGGTGTTGAACCGATCAAATGCACTGTAAATAAATAGAATGCGAAAGCTGTAGCTTTTAGAGAACCCGGAACGATATCCTGTATTAACGCAACCATGGGTCCGTAGTAAAAGGTCATTAAATATGTTGCAAGTACAAGGGTTATCAAGAGCAGGATTTCATTGTGTGTAGTTAATGTTATATACATCAGCGGAGTAGCAAGAATAAAAGCAATTGCCATCGCAAGCGATCTGGGCTTTTTATATTTATTATACAACAGATCGCTGAAGTAACCGCCGGAATAAATCCCTATCGGTCCGCCTATTATGACCGCAAGCCCGATAGTTATTGAAGCCTGGTCAACGGAATAGTTATGAAAACGTATGAAGAACTGTGTCATCCAGCTTATGATTGCAGATGATGTGAAGGTAAGCATTATTCCCGATAGCAGTGTTAAAACATAAGCGGGAGTTTTGAAAAGCTGAAAAATATTCTTCCTGTTGACTTCCGCTGTATTCTTATGTTCGTGTTTGGTTTCTTTGATCCTTAATGAAGTTAGAGCAAGAATAATGCCCGGAATGGCAACTATAAAAAAGCAGGCTCTCCATCCAAGTTTTGAACCAAGCACACCGGCAAGTATCATACCAAGTGTGCCGCCAAAGAACATTCCAAGGTGAAAGATCGAGCTTGCGCGCGCGCGTTTTTCCAAAGGGAAGTTATCCGCTATAAGCGATGTGGCAGCGGGAGCGTATGACGCTTCGCCGATACCCACAGCCGCGCGGGTAAACAAAAGCTGCGTGAAATTCTGTACTAATCCGGTTATAAAGGTTGCTATAGACCAAATTGCAACACCCATTGCTATAATATTCTTCCGCACCCATTTATCTGCCAGTATCCCGAGGGGAACCGAAAATGAGGCATGGATTATCATGAACACTGTTCCTATTAACCCCAGCTCAAAATCACTCAGGCCGAAATCAGCTTTCAGGAAACTGAACAAAGGAAATACTACCTGCCTGTCAAAATAATTGATGAACTCAATTAATGTAAGTACAAGTAATATCTTCGAGGGAGACTCGATTTTTTTCAAGCCGCTAACTTATCCTCTTTACCTTTTTAATATCTTATTAATGAGAATATTGTTTAAGTAGCTCTGTAAGCAATCTAACGCCGTAACCTGTTGCGCCCGGTGTATGGTAATCTTCAGCTGATTCACCAAGACCCATTGCTACGCTAGCGATATCTAAATGTGCCCATGGATATTTATCCTGCACGAATTTCTTCAGGAATATTCCGCCCATAATTGTACCGGCCTGTCTTGCGGGTCCGGCATTTTTTATATCGGCAATTTCGCTCTTCATTAACTTATCATATTCATCATAAAGCGGCATTTCCCACACGCGTTCGTATGTTTTTTCTCCGGCTGCGAATATTTTTTTGTTGAGCTCTTTATCATTGCCCATTAATCCTGCAAGTAAATGACCGAAACAGATTATTGCAGCACCCGTCAATGTGCAGAGATCAATTACTGCTTTAGGCTTGTAGTTACCTGCGTATTCAAGCGCGTCTGCAAGTATCAGGCGGCCTTCAGCGTCAGTGTTATCAATTTCAATTGTAATACCGCCGTAGCTTTTTATAACATCGCCCGGCTTGTAAGCGCCTGCATCTGGCATATTTTCCACTGAAGGAATTAAACCTATCAGGTTCATTTTATATTTTAATCTTGCAACAGCTTCAAATGCACCAACAACAGCGGCTGCGCCGCCCATATCCATCTTCATTGCGTCCATTCCCGCAGCCGGTTTAATTGAAATACCGCCTGAATCGAATGTTACTCCTTTACCAACAAGTACAACCGGCTTTTCTGATTTATTAGCGCCGAAATACTGGAGTATTAAAAATCTCGGTGGATTTACACTGCCTTTTCCCACATTTATAACGCCGCCCATGCTAAGCTGTGCAATTTTCTTTTCATCAAAAACTGTTACCTGGTAACCTGCTTTTACGGATGATTTTTTAACATACTCGGCAAATTTATCGGGAGTTAAAAAGTTCGAAGGCTCATTTTCAAGTTCCCTTGCAACTATTGCCGCATCGCAGATTATTTTCGCGTCTTTTAATGCTTCCTGAGCTTCACGGGTATACTTGGGTGAATCAGTGAAGAATATTACTTCATTGAACGGTACAAAATCATTTTTTGCGTAATATTTTTTTGGTGAGTATTGTGTTAAAAACACGCCTTCGCAGATAGCCTGCATTATATCATAATGCGAAGCGTTTGTTATGCTTTTTATGTACGCAAGATCTGGTACTTCGAATCCAACTGAAGTAAGCTTCATTGCATTAAGCTTTTTGGCCGCAGTAGCGTATGATTTTCTGATGCCTTCCAGTGTTATCTCTTTTGAATTGCCAAGCCCTATCACCATTAACCTTTTGCTCCTGTTATCAGGACCAAGGTAAGTTAAAACAGATGAGCCGGCTTTTGCTTTAAAGTCATTGGTCTCAATTAACGTATCAAGTGTACCTTTGAAAAGCGTATTTAACCAGTGCATTTTTGTTGAAACCTGGTCTTCAAAGGTTACCGATGAAACTACATCGGCTTTTATATCCTTGATCTTCTTTACCTCATATTTGATTTTCATTTATATCTCCGCGTAAAATAAGTTTTATATTTTTTTAATTTAATTAATTTTTAGTTTTTCTGTTTTTTATTGCTCTGCAATACTTTTCAGAAGATTATAATTCAGCATGACATTTTTGCTTTTTCACTTCTTGACTTACTCTGCATTTGCTGAGGAAGTTTGCTTTTTTACTTAAGGTACTTTTCCGCTTTCTCTGTTACTTCCTTTTCAAGCTTTAAAATATCCCCGCCAACAACAAATGCCCCTGAAGCGTTTTTATGACCGCCGCCCTCAAATTCTTTGGCAAGCTCATTAGAAAAAACTTTATCTTTTGAGCGGAAGCTCAGTTTTACTCCCCGTTTTGTCTGGGTCATAACTATACCCAGTTCGGCAGTTTCAAGGCTCATTAAATGTGAGCTGAATCCTTCAATGGCATATTCATCAGTTGATGTTTCTTCAAAATCTTTCTGCAGTAACACAGAGTACGCCAGCTTACCCTCATACATTAATGTGATGTTATTCAGAAACCTGCCAAGCAGGTGAAGCCTGCCCAATGTTGCATTGTTGTATACTTCTGAATAAATATCATATGGATGCAATCCATACGTAAGCAGGTCAGCTATGATAGTATGAGTTTCCTCATCGGTGCGGTTGAACTTGAAGGAGCCGGTATCCGTCATTATGGCTGTATATAATGCCAGTGCCATATCACGGGTTATCACTTTCTTACCGCCTTCAGATGCTTCTATTTCTTTAAAGAACCTGTACAGCATTTCTCCCGTAGCGGGGGAATCTGTATCAACTATATATTCATCAAACAGCTCAGGGTTAAAACCCAGGTGATGATCTATCAGTATTTTTTTAGCTTTACTTGCCTGTATGTAAGGAGCCAGTGTTCTTACACGCTGGAATTCATTGGTATCAAGTATAAATATCACGTCGGCATTTAAGATTCTATCCTTATGCTTCGCCTCATCAAATTGCTCAATCACGCGCTCCTTATCAAGGAATGTGTAATTATCAGGCGTAGGGGAGTAGTTTAAAATTCCGGCGTTTTTGCCAAGTGACTTTAAATATAAATGAAGAGCAATTTCACTGCCTATTGAATCCCCATCGGGGTTTACGTGGCTTGTTAATATAAACTCTTGATTATTATTAATTAAACTAACAATATCCCTATTCATCATGTCAAAAAAGTAATATAATTAAAAAATAAGGATTTAGCAATGATTTTTTATGATTGAATGCTTGAGAACAGTTTAAGTTGTCACTATAAACCAATGTTACCAATCGGGATTCCCGGGAACAAGTTTTATTTATTTTTAGCCACGGTCTTTAGACAGTGGATGGAGATAAAATAAAAAGGGCTTTAGCCCTGATGTGATTGATGATAACAGCAGAAATTGAAAATATACCCCCTCTCAATCTTCCACATGCCGCGGGCAGTCCTGCGGCCTTACAGGGGGAGAAGAGAACACAACGGAGTTGTGTTTGAAGTAGGTGTAACTATAAAAATGAAAGCCTAAACGTGGCGCAATAAAAAAAGCCCAGCAAAAAAAAAGACGACCCTTTAGGTCGTCTCAACAAATCGTAACTTTGGGATTGCCTTTTACACCTTACGATGCGCTCAGCTGCACTCCCTTGCAATCAAAATAAGCGGAATCATCATCATACTTAGCTTTCCATTTCCTGTTTGCTATCATTTTCAGGTTTTCGACAACAACATCTACTTCGCTTTCTGTATTGAAGATTCCAAAGGATATCCTCACCGCTCCGCCGATATCGAACTTCTCTCCGCGCCTTAAGCGCTCAATTATTTCTTCGGAATCACTGCGCCCGAGCAGAAAGCTCAAATAGGGGTGCGCGCAGAATCTGCCGTTCCTAGTTGCGATAGCTGCTTCGTGGTTCAATATATCAGCCACAAGACCGTTACTCAGCTCACCAATATTAAATGTAATTACACCAAGTCTTTTATCAGCGGAAATATCACCCAGAATATTTATTTCTGGAACTTCCTTTAATCTGTTCAGAGCGTATTCAGTAAGTTCAATTTCATGCTGCCTTACGTTATCGAGTCCTGCTTTGCTTAAAAAGTTAAGTGACTCCGCAAGCGCTATTGCGCCGGCTATGTTTGGTGTCCCGCCCTGGTGTCTATCAGGAGAGCTTGCGTATATATAATCATGCTCGCTTACAAATAGTACCGTTCCGCCGCCGGGCGTGTATGGCTGAACCCTGTCTAGCACTTCACGGGGTCCGAATAAAAATGCCGAACCAAACGGGGCATATGCTTTATGTCCCGCCGCAGCAAGAAAATCAATATGCTGAGGGTCGTTGTTCGGTTTTACATCAATTTGTTTATGCGCCAGTATCTGCGCCGCGTCAACAAGTATCCGCGCGCCGTGTTTATGCGCAAGCTCCGCAATTTTATGTATATCATTAATTGTGCCGGTTACGTTTGATGCTCCGGTAACGGCAACAAGTTTAACTTTATGTTTGGCAAGTTTGTGTTCAAGGTCGTGCATATCTAGAGTGCCGTCTTTATTCACACCAAAATGCAGGACTTCACCCCTGTGCCTGTGCGGCAGGTCGTTAGAATGATGCTCCATCATAGAAACGAGTGTAATGCCTTCGTAATCCTTCATTAGCCAGGCAGTCATATCAAGAGCGCTGGTTGTATTGGCGGTAAGTACTATTGCATTATCCGGTTTGCTTGCATTTATGTATTTGAAAATAGTTTCGTAAACTCTGTCAAACAGTTCAGTGGATATCATACTAAGGTAATGTTTGCCGCGATGAACATTTGAATAGTAATTTTTTATGAAATCGATATACTTATTTAGTACGGTACTGCACGGGTGTGTGGATGCGCCGTGATCGAGATAAATTAAGTTCTTCGGGTCAGTGCTGCCATAAACCTGGAAGCGTTTTTTGGTAATAGGGAATTCTTCCCTGATATATTCTATATCTAGCATGATGGATGTTGGTAAATGCAGATTTTATTTATACTAAATTACTAATAAGCATTTTCTATTGCAATGAAAACAAATTGGTTAACTTAAAGTATTAAATGCACTTACAAATAGTGAGGTACTTATTGACTAACCTTATTTTTATTAATGTATTATATTTTAACACATATATGAGGATTTTTCTAATAATATTTGTTTTAATAAGCTGCATCAGTATTAATGCTCAGCAATACTGGCTGCCTGTTAATTCACCGGCATCACATAAAATTATGAAGGCGCAGTTCCTTGATACAGTTTACGGCTGGGCATGCGGTGATTCAGGCACTATCGTGCACACTTCCAACAGCGGCGCTAACTGGGTACTTCAGGAGAACTGGACAAATGAATTCCCCATAGATGACATTTTCTTTATTAACAGGAATCTTGGCTGGGCTATTTCAAATGACTTCTTTTTCCAGGGTACTATTTTGCTAAGGACCACCAATGGCGGCGTAAACTGGATAGATTCCAGGTACCCGGATACGACCCTTGTATTTAATACAATATATTTCCTCGATTCATCTACCGGCTTTATGAGCGGCGCAAGCGGCCTCATCTATAAAACTACCAATGCCGGCAATAACTGGTTCAATTGTTATATTGATTCATCATACTGCGCATTTCTTTACCTGATGCCTAAAAAAAATTTCTATTTTGTGAACTCAATGGTAGGCTATGCTTGCGGTGGGCAGATAGATATTCAGGGAATGGTGTGGCGCACAACAAACGGCGGTTCACACTGGTATACTTACTGTGTGACAGCCGAGCCGCTTTATGATATCAAGGCTGTTTCTTCATCAAAGATTATTGCCACCGGCGGAGACCTGGAATACGGGCTGAGTATGGCTATATCCACAGATGCCGGGTTATCGTGGAACTACAGGGTTACGCCATTGCCGGGCAGGGGACTCACCCTGGGATTCAGAACTCCTTCCGAACTATGGGTTCCGCTCAATTTTGTTCCTGCATACGGTGTGAACCTGGATTCCGGAAACTTAAGCTCTGACTGGACGATGGTTCCCGCTGAAGGTGTTGAGACTGTTAACTCGGTTGTATTTATGTCTCCTACTTTCGGATGGTCTTTTGGTACAGGAGGTACAATTTTTAAATATAATTCATCAATTATCGGAATTAATGGTAATGAACAGGAAAATATTCCCGGCGATTTTATTTTAGAGCAAAATTATCCTAATCCATTTAATCCAGTTACTACAATAGGATATGAATTGAAAAGAGGAGGTCTTGTAAATATTTCTGTATATAATATTACCGGGCAGCTTACCGAAATTCTGCTGAACAGTTACCAGCCACCGGGATATCACAATATTAACTGGAATGCATCCGGAAAATCAAGCGGAATATATTTCTGCACACTTTCTGCAGGCAGCAACCGGAAAACAATAAAAATGCTGCTTGTGAAATAATACAGTTGATAATATTTACGGTTCTTAATAATACCAATGAAAATTAAATATCTGAATTTCTTTTTTACTTTAATAATCCTGTTATCTTTTACAGAGCTTACAGCCCAGGATTATTGGCTTCGGGTTCCTTCGCCAACAGATAGGATCTTAACTAAATGCTGGTTTGTTGATACAGTCTACGGTTGGGCAGCAGGTGACTCCGGTACTATAATAAATACTACAAACGGCGGTGCAACCTGGGGTTTACAGAATACCGGAATATTCAATTATAATATAGATGATGTTTTTTTTCTGAACCGCAATCTTGGCTGGGCATTATCAAATGATTATTTCTTTAACGGTACTTTTATGCTTAAAACCACTAACGGCGGGGTGAACTGGAGTATTACAAATTTTCCTGATACTTCAGTGCTTATCACAACTATTCAGTTTACCGATTCTTTGCATGGATATGCAGCAGGTATCAGCGGACACATATTCAGGACCTCAAACGGGGGAAATTCCTGGAACTTATGTCAAATAGATACCGCAGGATGCCCTTACTTGTATGGTTTCCCTAAACACAGAGTTAAATTTATCAATTCAACAACTGGTTATGTATGCGGGGGTAAATATGATATTATAGGGGCTGTTTGGAGGACTACTAATTCCGGAGTTTCCTGGAGCACATTTTGCGTAACCCCTGAGCCGTTGTTTGATGTTAAAGTAATTAATGAAAATAAAATAGTTGCCTCCGGGGGTGATTTTGAGTTTGGCGCAATTACCACAACATCATTTAATAGTGCAGCAAACTGGAATTATTTTAATATCGGTCTGTTTGGTATAGGCAGGGATCTTGCTTTCAGAACTGATAAAGAAATTTGGATGCCGCTGGCATTTGCACAGGCATGGGCCGTACATCTTGATTCCGGTAATATTAATATTCCGTGGATAGGTGTTCCCGCTCCGGATACTACTGCAGTATATGCCGCTGTTTTTAAATCTCCAACTTTCGGTTTTGCATTCGGTTCCTACGGTGCTATTATGAAATATAATACAGCTGTTATAGGATTAACCCCCGGAAGCAGTATAATTTCCAGGGATTACTCCCTTGGGCAGAATTATCCAAACCCGTTTAATCCTTCCACTAATATAGTATATAAGCTTGCAAAAGCAGAAAATGTAAGAATAACACTCTATGACCTGCTTGGAAAACAGGTAAAAGTATTTATTGAAGGTATGCGTCCGGCAGGTTTTAACAGGATGAAATTTGTAAATCCCGGACTTGCATCAGGTGTCTATATTTATAAGATCGAAGCAGGCTCTTTTACGGAATCCAAAAGAATGGTCATAGTTAAATAAAAAATCCGTTAATTTCTTAACGGATCTTAATAATTCTAAAATTTTCATTACTTTTCAAACTATCAACTGCCAACTATCAATTATCAACTACTTCACAAGTATCATCTTTTTACTTTCTTTGAATCCTGCTGTTTCTATAGTGTAAAAATATACACCGCTCGGCTCTTCGGCTGCATTCCAGTTAACTGAATATTCTCCGGCTCTCAGATTTTGCTCTGCTAGGCTTTTAACAAGCTTACCTGCAGTATTGTAAATTTTTAATGTTACAAAACCATCTTTCAGAATGCTGAACTTAATTTTCGTTTCGGGATTGAAGGGGTTTGGATAGTTCTGTTCCAGCCTGAAAGAATTGGGGATCTCTGTGCTGATCTGCTGGATGCCGATTGTTGTATAATCTATTATCGCACTCCATATCTGAAAAACATCATCCGGCTGGTTGCTCATCCATACAGGATAGAGTTTACCGTTTCCTGAAGTTAGCCCCAGGTTATCACCCATATTGCCGCCGCCAGCTCCTGCTACCGATCTTGGCCTGAACCTTTGGGTTGTTACCCTGTAATCACTCCATGAATTTCCGCCATCACCTGATCTCGAGAGATACACATCAACGGAATCAGCAGAATTTCGGCTGTCATAATATATTATGTTCAACCCGCCGTTTTCATCAACCCTGAGTGCAGGGAAGAACTGGTTACGGCCGTTATTTATCGGGTCCTGGTTAACCCTTACTCCGGAGTTCCAGGAATTTCCGTTATCTGTTGACCTGAACATTACTATATCCGGGTCGCTGCCCGCCGGGGCAAGATTTTTACTGGTAGTTGCAATGTATATCCAGCCATTCCTGCTGCCGCCGGTTTTATCTATATCTATTACTGGAAAACTGTTTGCCCTGATGGTCCAAGGTTCCAGCTGCGATGTCCGGATCCCGTTTATATCTATCGCGTTTTCGTTTATAGTATAGTTTACTCCGCCGTTTGTAGAGCGAGATACCCCAATATAATCTTCAGTAAATGGCGAGTTTGGATTTGCTGATGCCCAGACTATATAAAGAGTACCGGCTGAATTTACGCAAATAGCAGGTCCGTAAGATCTGTTACCGCCGAAACCGTTATTTACGTTAATTATTGAAGACCAGCTTGAGCCGTTACTTGTAGTGTAAGCCATTACAATTCTGAATGGCGGCACAAAATAAGTCCATGCAAGGTAGCTTCTGCCGTAAAACGGACTTGCAGGCGCATCATCAGTTCCCGGTGAACCTTTGTCAACATCAACATTAGACTGAATTGGAACATTTGCTGACCAGTTTACACCGTAATTTGTGGTCGTATTTGCAAACATACCATTCTGAATATTGCCGAGATGAGTTAAAATAAACACTCCGTCTTTATCAATAATTGTACCCGGGTCACCCCCGTGATTCTGTACAGGAGAGCCTGTGCAGACATCTGAACCTGTCCATGTAACACCTCCATTGGTCGAAAAATAGGTACCTTCACTTCTGGAATTCAGATTTATTGTATATGCGCTTGCAAACAGAATTTGCTGGTTGCTCTGATGTCTTGTAATGGTTGGTTCAATTTGATTATAAACCGAAGGGAATATCCTGAAATTAGCCCATTGTGAAAATATCTGCGAATCTATCAATGGCAGACTGAACATAAATATAATAATTGTGATTGCAATATTCATCAGATTTGTATTAATATTTCTAAAATTTTGCTTAGTATCATTTGTTAATTTAACCAATATGGTAAAATATTAAAAGTCTTTTATAACATCACAGTGCATGTTATCTGTTCAATTATATTATCTTATACTTTTTTATTCTGAAGATCTTCTTCTCATCATTTTAGGTCCGAACCAAAGCCAAAAACCTGTTATTGTAAACAATAACAGAGATAAACCCATAATAGTTGTATATATAAGTTTTAAAATTTCAGTATTGGTTTTAAAAATATGATCCAGCACAGAACCATCATGGATGTTTTCAATAAAATCAGATCTTCTTCTTTCTATTTGCAGCAGGTTGCCTGTAGCTCCGTCAAGCTGAATGCCCCAATAGCCGTCAATGAAAACAAATTTCACCATTCCTTTATCGGGTCTTGCATCAATTCTTTCAAGCTCCATAGATATTTCAGGCGATATGGAGTCTTTTGCGATACGGCATGCAATTGCATGTAGACTCTCAATGCTCTTCCAGTCTTTAAGGTCAGCTGAACTTCCTTGAAATGACTCAGGTAAAATATACCCCCCGCTGTTCTTTTTCCACCCCAAAGTTAAACCTGTTATTGCTGTCAAAAAAAAGAATACGAACAGTATAGCACCGGTTGTTCTGTGTAGTTTTCTGAATAAGCGTATTAATGATGCCTGTTGTTTCCTTCTGTCCGTTTCTTTCTTCATTTGTTCTGCCGGTATTTAATAAAAAAAGGCAGGGTATTGAATAACTCCGGAAAAAGTATAATTCTCCGGGTAACCCTGCCTCCTGAATGTTTATTTTACTGATTATTACCTGAACATATAAGCCAGTGTCAGCCCGCCAAAGAAGTTTCTCCTGGGTCCTGATTCATAATAATCCTTGTTTGCATCTGAATTGATATTTATAAATGCAACATACTTCTGGTCCGCTATATTGTTCAAACCGCCGTATGCAACAAGTCTGAATTTATCGAAGTTCAGATCAACGCCTAACTGGGCATTCACCAAAGAATATGAAGCAGTTTTCAGGCTGTCTGTATTAGCATCGTTAACAAACATCTCTCCAATGTGCTGAAACGTGGATTTTATATACACAGTATATTTTTTTGCAAAAGTATACTGGTACATTGCTTCTCCTGAAATGAACATTTCAGGGTTCGAAGGCTCCAGGTTTCCGCTGTAATCAACATTAGTCAATGTTCCGGTTGAATCAATAGTGCCTGCTTCGTATTTATCGTATTTGAAATTCTGGTATGTAAATGCGCCCTTCAGTGTAAGCCCTTTTACAACTTCAGAATTAACTCCTACTTCAATACCTGTTCTTTTTGATACAGCCGCATTCCTGAAGTAAACATCACCATCAACAACAAATGGAACTATAACATCTTCTATCTTTGTGTTGTAGAAAGATACTTCAAAGAAAGTATTCTTAAAATAATCCTTTTTGAAGCTTAATACTTCACCTTTTATACCGGCTTCAAAACTGGTTGATTTCTGAGGTTTCAGATCCGGGTTAATTGTATGCTGACCCTGGTCTGATGAGTAAACATAGTTATCAAGTTCATTCCCTGCAGGTGAATCAAAACCCAGGCCAAATGATGTATAAAATGCGATGTGTGGTGAAAGTTTAAAGTTTAATGCTGCCTTAGGTGTGAATTCTGCAAATATCCTGCTGGTATCCCTGAATCCTGCAAGCTCATCCTTGAAATCATAAATCACCCTGTCGTATCTTCCGCTCACAAGCAGCGAAAGTCTCTGGGGAACCAGTTCGAACTGGTTAAGTGCATAAGCGCCAACATTTGCAATAACCTCGTTGGATACTCCTATAAGGTCATCTCCTTTGGTACCGCCTATGTTGTTGAATTCCCTTATCGGTCCATCCTGGTAGAACAGGTCTGTGCCAACTGTGAATTCATTTGTACGCTGTTTGGATTTTACTTTGCCGCCAAATGTATATTTATTAACATACCTGAATGAACCGCCTATTCCGTACCTTGTAAATAAACGGTAGGTTCTTGCTACCCTGTCGAATATTTTTACAGTACCGTAACCGGTTGCTTCAAATGTATGTTTCATGTTCCCTTTTTCAAGACTGGTAAGCAATGTAACTCCTACGCGTCCTTTTCTGCTGTCTCTTTTTTCATCACGGCTAAGTGACCTCGAATTGGCAAGTGTATCGTTTTCATTATACTGCGCAAGTGTTAAAGCTCCCGGCAGTTTAATTATTCCGTTTACATAATAACCGTAAACAGAAAGTTTTGAATCCGGTGTGAAATCAGTTTCAAACAAGCTGTTCAGTCTGGTCTGGTATTCCTGGCTGTGCTGCCTGTAACCGTTATAGTTCTGGTAGCTGTATGAAGTCATGAATCTTGAGTTCTTTGAGTTGATACCCATTTTAAACCCGTTCTTCCTCAGGTCATACGAACCGAATTCATTGTTAAGCTGGAAAAATGAAACAGGGAAGTATTTATCTGTCAGAAAGTTAATTACACCACCCGGTGCATTAGTGTATAATGATGATGAATAACCTCTTACAAGTTCAATTCTCCCGATAGCGTCAAAGTCAATTGCTTCTATCCGGGTCTGCCCGTCCGGTTCTGATTCAGGTATTCCGTCCAGCATTATCCTTACACCTCTGATTCCGGTGTTTGAACGGCTTCCGTATCCGCGTATAGTTATTCTAGTATCGTGATTTCCGTACCTGGGCTGGAGGAAAAGTCCCGGTACCGTAAAAAGTACATCCTGAACTCCAACCTTCCTGCTGGTAAGCCAGCTGGTCTGGTTTATTCGTAAAACCGGGTATGGAATATCAATGATCTTTTGTTCTACTCTTGTACCTGTAATAATTATCTCGTCGGTCTTATACTCTAAAGTATCAGCCGGGTCATCCTGCGCAAACAGGGATATTGAGAAAATTCCTGACAGGCATAGCAGAACAAGAAATCTATAATTCTTGAACATTATATGCTCCTGTATTAGTTTTTTATTAGTTTTGTTAAAAAATAAACTGAAGGCAGGGTGGAATTTTATCCATAACGCTTTTAAAGCGAAATTCGGTCAATACCTGCCTTCATCTAATCACAAATGAAATGAACCAAAATCATTGCGTTGATATATGTATTGCATCAGCTGCAAAAATGCCGTATCAAAATGATCATGCGGAGGATGCCTGTCAATTTGAAACCAGCACCCTAAATCAGTCATAATGAAATATTACATACCAAAGCAATTGAAACGATGAAATTATATATGTGGGGGTAATTCAGGAGGAGCTCTTCCCCGGTAAATTTCAGAGACGTCACTCTTTGGAGGAATAAAGTTAACAAAGTTGATCACGCCTATAACCGGCGGATCTATCTTTAAAGAATCTATTATTGCGGCAGCATCTGCGGTTTGAGATTCGGTCAGGATACAGGCGAAGAAAATGAATTCGCCTTTTGCCATCTCTTTGGTAAGATCCGCACCAACTACGAAAAATGAAATGAAGAGCAATATCAATATGGCATCAACTATTCCTGAATTTTCCCGGAACAGGGGAGTTGATTTTATTCTTCTTTTAATATTGCCAATTTTTCGTAACAATTATCAGTGTAAATGGTTTAATTAGAATCAGTGTATATCATTGTGAAATGAAATACTTCATGCTCAACATTCCTTTTATGAACTAAAATAATGTAATCTTTGCGTATTTCAAAGGAATATTTATGGGGATAAACTACTATATTTAGTTACTTTCAAAATTAATTATTGACCTTTTAACACTGTAATTTTTTCTCTTTTATTCAAAAATTTCAGAATTTATAGCTCATATTCAGCGTTAAGTAGTAATTTCTGGGTTCCCCGGGTTCATAATACCGCCTGCTGCCAACAGGTAATTCAGGGTTGGCATTTACGTTTATAAAACCTATATACCGTTTATCAAATATATTTTTTAAACCAGCAGAAAGCTGAATATTAAAATGTTCTTTTGAGAACTGCAAGCCTGCCATTACGTTTGCAAAAAAATACGGACTGGTTGATTCGGTATTTTTATCATCTGCAAACATCCGTGTCGCATAGTCACAATCAAATATCAATAGCCCTTCTAAATTCCGGACAATTTCCGGTTCGCCTTCAAGTATAAAATTGAACAAATGCTGCGGAACCGCGGGTACACGGTTGTTTTGATAATTAATTTCTACGAGGTTTCCTGTGGAATCAAATGTCTGCGCAAGGTATTTATCGTATTTAAAATCTGTGAATGTATAATTGCATATCAGGTCAACACGTTCTACAGGTTCTATTTTCACACCGCACTCAAGCCCCAATCGGTTTGTTTGGGCAGCATTTCTGTAATAAACCCTGTCACTTATTATAAAAGGTACTATTTCATCTTTTACAATTGTGCTGAAAAAGGTAAACTCAAATAATGCTTTTTTAAAGATACGGCTGCCCCTGTTTATTATGTTCCCCTTAATTCCGATTTCAAAATTGTTTGATGTTTGCGGATTTATATCCGGGTTCAATGTAGTAAACCCGGCGTTTGAACTGAGAGGATAGTTTTCAAGTTCTGCGGCAGAAGGTGTATCAAACCCGAAACCGTATGATGTATATGCCGATACAGTTGAAGTAAGCTTATAATTTAATGCTGCTTTTGGAGTGAACATGCTGAAGCTTCTTTCGGAATTCCTTGCCCCGAAGAGGTCATCATTATTGCTGATACTCAGTTTATCATACCTGCCTGAGAGATGTAGATATAACTTTCCTTTTATAATGTTATACCGGTTCTCAAAAAATACTCCTGCGTTATACTGAGTTTCGGTATTTTGGGACTGAAGTTCATCCTCTTTATTCCCTGCATAATTACTGTATGATGTTAGCGGACCCGTGACAAAATTATAATCAATCCCTGCAGTAAATTCATTATCAGCTCCAAACAGCGGATGCCTTCCCGTATACCTGATAGTTGTACCTGCTGTATATTTATATTTAATGTAATACAGGGTATTTGTGGTATATTGCAGATCTTTTACTGAGCCATAACCGTTTAATTCAAATTCATTTTTATTCAGTGCACCCCATGTTGTTTTGTATTTCAGTCCTATTCTGCCTTTCTGTGTTATCCTTCTGATATCGCTGGCAACTGCCTGGAAATAAGCCTGGAACGGATCTGTATTGTATTCCTCCCGGGTTAACGCTCCGGGAAATCTTATCAGTCCCCGGATGTAATTGCCCAGAACAGCGACTGAAGTTCTTTTATCAGGGTAATTAATATAGTTAATATTCAGCAGGTGCATAAATTCCGCGCCATGAGGCCTGAATCCGGTGTAGCTTTTGTATGTATGAGATATAAAAAATTTAGAATTCCTGCCGGTTAAACCTGCTCTTAGCCCGCCCTGGAATAAATTATACTCTCCGGAAATACTGACAAGCTTAACAAAGTTCTTTGTAAAATTCAGGTCACTAAGAAAATTCACAACACCGCCCGGTGAGTTTGGATATAAAGATGAGAGATTTCCTTTTACAACTTCCACACCGCCAAGAGATGTATAATCGATTGCATCCATTGTGGTTTCACCGTCAGGTTCTGATTCCGGTATGCCGTCCTGAAGTATCCTGATACCGCGTACGCCGGAGTTTGACCTTGTACCGAATCCCCGGATTGATATCCTTACTTCACTCCCATAGCGCGTCTGGATAAATAATCCCGGTACATCCTGAAGAATATCTTTTGCATTAAGATCTCTTCCGAAAATAAACTCTTTTTTATTCACCCTGAAAACAGAAAAGGGGATATCGATTATTTTCTTTTCTGAACGGGTTCCCGTAACTACTATTTCATCCAGCGCTGTGACTTTTTTGTGAGTGGTGTCCGTTATTTCTTTTTTTGATTCATATTCTTCCTCATCGTCTTCATCCTGGCAAAATACAGGAACTGAATTAATGAACAGGCAAAAAAGTAATAATATTAAATATTTCAATTTTTGTGATTAGAAAGTTATTAAAAATTGTTTTTCCTTTAAGTCTTAATTATATGATAATCTAAATGGTATCTTTACGGCAAGTACTATATTCCTGCCCATATTATTGCCGTAAAATGTTTTGCCGTTATAATTGGCATTTAACAGTTTAATTCTTGACATGAAATCTGTGTAAACTTTATTCAGCAGATTGTTACAGCTTATTGTGATATTTATAAGCTGTTTTTCAAATCTCAGGTCGCAGCCAAATCCCGCATTAAGTATAGTATATGCAGGCAGACCCGTTTCATTTTCACCCAGCCTTGTTTTGGCTAGAGCAGTGTACGTTGAAAGCTCAAAATAAGGTGAATGGAAGAATTTCCAGTTGTTCAGCTCAAAATGCAGAGCAGTGGTAACTTTATCAGCAGGAATTAACGGAAGGTTCACGTCATCACTTCTTTTGGCAATTACTGTTGAGAATGTTGTCCTCAGGCTTAACCATTCAGTTGGTTTTACTGTCATGTCAGCTTCCAAACCTCTCAGAGCCGCATCACTTTGTATATATCTGAACACGGGATAACCGCGAAGTGTATCTTTTGTCTGCCCCAGGTAAATGTAATTGTTTATTCTGTTATTGTATGCTGATATTTCTGCGGAAAAATATCTGCTCTCAAATACTAATCCAAGGTCGCCTTCAACGCTTTGTTCGCTGTTAAAATCTTTGTTGCCAAGCTCATACTGGAAAACACCTTCATGCAGGCCGTTTGAAGTCAGCTCAGCCAGATTCGGCGCCCGGAATCCCGTTGATACATTCGCTTTGATTAACAACGGCTTGAATAATTTATATGTTATACCCCCTGAGCCGTTAACTGACCTGTATACCGGATCAATTGCCGGGTAGTGATAAAGTGAATCTTCAACCCCGTACTCAACTGTTTTAACATTAAAAATATCAAATCTTGCACCGCCTTCAAATGTAAATTTATCATTTCTGAAGTTAATAATTCCCGTTGCTGAAAATGACTTCACATCAGAGTCAGGAATAAGCCTTCTTGCGCCGTGGTTAATATTAGATTGGATAAATCCCTGTATGCCAAAAGTAAACTCTGTATATTTGCTTAATGTGTATATCCAGCCTGCATCAAGAGACGTTGTGTTCAGCACCATATCCAGATTACCGAACTGCAGGCTATCGGGAAGGAATCTTTCATCATTGCCTTCGCGCTCCTGCCTGCGGTTGTAAGTATGACCCACATTTATCCTGAACTTTGATCTTTCCTTTATGAATGTATTTGAAAGCACAACATTATGCACTTTCAGCTGGTGGTGCGGTCCGTTAAAGCTTCTGTCAAATCTCGTTTCATTGGAAGCAATTTCTTTTTCAAACTCCCTGCCTTCCAGAATTCCGTAAGTATAATTCGTATAGCTGTAATTAAGCTTGCCCACCCATGAACCTTTATTGAAGCCTGTGTTTGATTTTACAGTATAACCGCCAAACCTGGTTTGCGGTATACGGTCTTCATTCCCGTCCAGATAGTCTGCGTGAGTTTCGCCGCCAAATCTAATAAGCCAGTTAAAATTTTTCTTTGCGCCTTTCATGCCAACATCGGCAAGTATGCCAAGCGTATTAGTATAGAATTTCACGTTTAAATCGGCGTTCTCTTCTCCTATTGGGGCAGGGTGCTCATCTGTGATGCTTACAACTCCGCCAATTGCTTCGGGTCCGTATAACAAACTGCGCGGACCCTTAATTACCTCTATATTATCAATACCGTCACTGCTCATTACAAGCCCGTGTTCATCCTGCCATTGCTGGTTATCAAACCTAATTCCGTTTACCATTATACCTATCCTGTTGCCGTAAAGCCCGCGTATTACAGGTTTTGAAATTCCTGTTCCTGTTGAAAGCTGCCATACCCCCGGAATTTTTGTAACAGCTTCGCTTATATTCATTGAGCCGTAACGCATAAGCTCTTTAAATTTTATCTTTTCTGTCTGGTAAGATTTTTCCACACCTGTTTCAATCACCACAATTTCATCTGTTTTTATATCATCAGGTATCAGCTTAACATACACCGGCTCTGATATCTTATCAGTTTCTATTTGCAGGGTGTAGGTTTTATATCCCGGAAAAGAAAACTGGAACTGCAGAAAACCGCGGGGAAGTCCGGATATCCGGAAATCACCATTCGCCTCCGTAGTTAGTACTTTCTGAATATCACTTATATAAACAGTTACACCATCCAGTGAATCACCTGAGACAAGATCAGAAACATTTCCTTTGATCGTTATTTGTGAAAATGCAGGGTTTTGAAATAACAGGAAAAATACAGAAAGTAAAATTATGGATAATAAAAATGCTCTCATTAACACATCTTGTATAAATTTAAGGGAGCCATAATGGGCTCCCTTATAAATAACAGAATATTATTTTTTCATTTTTGTCTTTGGCATACCAAAGTAGAATGAAACTCCTAAATATCCGTTTATTGAGCTTATGTTCCTGTTTGCAAATGTTTTACCGTCTTCTGTGTGTTCCTGGTCGCCGAGATCTATTTCATTTTCACCAACTTCACTCGGGTCATCTGCGCCTTTACCAAGCGGGTTTATCATGTGGTATTTTACTCCTGCAATGATACCAATTTGCGGAGCAAGATGAAAATCTATACCTGCATCAAAAATTATTCCAATCCTTGTTTCTGATTTCATATCCATCGGGCCGGTTCTCTGTGCACCCTTAACACGTACTTCTCTGCCAAATTCAAACTCTCCGCTGAAAAAGTTTGCTGCAACACCTGCCCCCAGAAACGGGTTAACCTTTTTCTTAGGTGCAAATGCCCACTCGCCGCCAAGTGAAATTGAAAGTACATTCACCTTTGGCTTGAATGTAGTTACTGCAAGATCATTGTTCGGATTTATCCTGAATATTGCATCCGCATTATTGCTGAACATATTATAAGTAAGTCCCATCGTGACCCTTGCATTACCCTGTTTTCCGAAAGCAAGCTTTCCGTCAATCCCGAAATTTATTAGCTGCTTTGTGAAGTAAGGAAAGTAATCCGCATCAGCCCTGTTATCTTCAGTTACCGGGCTGGTAGGCGGAAGGTCGGTTTTGAAATCACCGAGCGGTACGCCATACCCGCCGGTTAAGTGAAGTGTTAACTTTGGCTGTGTATAAGCCGCTGACGCTGAAAATAATACAATTGCACAGAGTAAAACGCCTAATTTTCTCATTTCTTTTCTTTTTAATTAAATTAATGAATACAGCACTGCAGCAACGCATAGTTGTGCTGAGAGTTTAAAAATGAATAAAAATAAATTGAGTTAAATTAAGCTGCGGGGGGACCCCTGTCGGTATCAGAGGTTTTGTAGATGTGTGAATAATTAAAATTGTGTACTTCAGGATTTGTTAGTTCAAAAGGAAGTGAAATATTATCGAGCCCTTTGGGCGAGAGCTGCGGAATATTACAGCTGTCTTCAAGATTATCAAGAACAAAATTTATTTCATTCTTTTCACGGGCAAGTTCTGTACTAAGATCAATGCCTGCAATAATGAACCCGAGCACACACAGAAAGAGGAAAGCGTTAATAGAAAAGGTATTGCCTTCTAATACTGAAGGCAATACCCTGAATTTCCTGTTTTTATTTTTTCTGATTATCAATAAATGATTTTATACTGTATTTAGTATTTGTTCACGCTGGTCAAACATTTTAATAAGTTCATCCATCAGCAGCCCGGCTTTTTCCATATCAGCTTTAATATCAGTGTTTGCTTTTGAATTGTTATCCATATCTGTGCATGCCGCTGAAATAACATCAACATTATTAAGCAGGCTTGCATCAAACTGGTAAAGCTGGTTAAGCTTATCTTCCTTAACTTTAACAACATCAAAAGCACCGCTGTAGCCGCGGGCGGCTGCTTTGAACTTGCCCACGCAAAGTTGCAGCTTTTTATCGAGTTTATCAATACCATCTGATTCGAACAACTTTCCGTGCTGTGATAGATTCAATACAACGTTTTTCAGCTTCGCATGGTTTGCGTCAAGCCTGGTTGCCAGTGTATTCCTTAATATTGTATCAAGCTCACGGGAGTTATCCCTGTTTACATACCCGTCATATCCCGGGATTATCCTTGTTATCTTCTCAAGGAAGTTCTCTTTTGATTTTACAGCATTCAGCTGTGAATTTAGGTCTGTCATTGTATTATTTGTTGATTTATTAATTTATTAATGAACAAAAATACAATTTCCGCGCGTTAAATCAAATAGATTACCGGCTTTTTAAACAAAATATGACATTGAATTTTGTTAAAACTAATGGCAATTTGGAAACAATTGATGAATATTAACTGCGGATTTTATGCTCAAATCACTAAAAATATTACCGTTTTTATTTCTGCTCATTTCAGGTGTTCATTCCGAACCAAAACAATTAACTAATTTTATCCAAATCCTGGAAGCTCTCAACAGCGGGTACAGGGTGAATGCTGTCATTCATTATAAGGATTGCCTGCTTGTTTCCGAAGGTGATACAGCGAAAGCTCCCGATGCGATCGGGGGGATGGATATTCTGCCATATGAATATTTAGCAGCAGGTGTTATCGGCAAAAATATCGCGTTCATTTCATCATCTGAAACTGTGATGATATATTTGAAAGGATTCGGTGGATATCTCTATAACTATGTTAAACTCCGGGTTTACGAAGATAACAAAGTCGAAATTACCGCTAGGTATCTGACGATAGATAAACTGGAGGTGAAAATGGATGAAACATTTTACGGTGAAATAAATGATGGCGTAAACGATAAAGCCGTATATTTTTACGCGAACTGAAAGTCCGGTTAATTGAATATAAATACGGGTTTTTATTGATTATATTTGTATAAGATTTCATTCTAAAATCCTGATCTAATTACAATGAAACTCACTTTTTCCTTTCTTATTGTAGTCATAGTTTTTACAAATGGTATTTCTTCACAATGGATAGAGCAGCAATCCGGGGTTACAACATCATTGAATGCCGTATATGCAACTGTCAATAGCAGTAACAGTGCATGGATCTGCGGTGACAACGGCGTTGTGCTTAGGACAACCAACAGCGGAACAAACTGGATAAATGTATCGGGTAACTTACCGGTCATTTATAATTTTACTTCTATTATTGAAACAGGAAATCAGAATGTTTTGATAACAGGCAGAAATTCCGGGGGCAGTTCACTTGTGTACAGATCTACTAATGGCGGCCTGAACTGGGTTTTGGTTTTTTCACAGGATTTAGTACAATACTATGGGTTTGTTAACCAGGGTTTTTTGCTTTTGATCGGCTCACCTCTCAACGGAAGGTGGCAGATATGGAGATCCACGAATTTTGGCACTAACTGGGATTCAACCGGTTTACGGCTTTTTCAATCCGGCAATGAAACCGGTTTCATTAATTCAGTGTGGTCGGTTGATAATATGATCTGGGTTGGCACCAATAACTCTAGAATATACAGCAGCCCATCCGGGGGAGTAACCTGGAATACGCAGTCAATTTTACCCGAGACAGAATCAAGAACTGTGGTATTTTCCTTTATATTGACTGATGCTATCGGGTACGGGCTGACCGGCGGGACGAATGTACTTAAGTCTTCTAATTCCGGCTCAAATTGGCTGCAGGTTGTTACTCCCGGTTCAGGATTCATAACTGCAGCAGCTTGCGGACACGGTATGTCTGCATCTTATTGGTACACCAAAGGGAATAAAATATACGCAGGTGCTAATGCTGATAATTTCAGTTATCAATATACATCTCCTTCCGGAAATTATAAACATATGCATGCGCAGATTACCGGTAACTCAAACGTTTGGGCTGTCCGTGATAATGGCGGTATTTCGAAATACACCGGTGAGATCGGAATTCAAATAATTTCCAATGAAGTTCCCGAATCATATTCACTCTACCAAAATTATCCCAACCCATTCAATCCAACAACAAAAATTACATTTGCAATATCTGAACTTCATCTCCCCCTGAAAGGGGGAGACAAAGAGGGGGTCTTGTTAAGAATTTACGATGCTCTCGGTAGAGAAGTCACGACCCTCATCAACCAGCAACTCACCCCCGGTACTTACCAAACCGAATGGAACGCTTCAAACTATCCCAGCGGGCTGTATTTTTACACATTAACATCAGGAGATTTTACCGAAACAAAAAAAATGATCTTACTGAAATGAAACTAATAATAACTTTGTTAATTTTCCATACCCTAAATCTTTTATCTCAGGTTTCTGAAGAGTGGGTTTCAAGATATGGCGAAAATACAAATGTAACTTGTGAATCTAAGGACATGGTAATTGACGCTTCAGGAAATATATATGTTGCAGGTACTAAAACTGTAACAGGATATGACGAACATGATATTATTGTTCTAAAATATAACAGCAGCGGCGTTCTGTTATGGGATTTTGTATATAATGGTAACGGAAACGCAGATGATGTTGCAAATTCATGTGTACTGGATTCTTCGGGTAATTTATTTGTCACAGGTAAGAGTTTTGGAATTGGAACAGGGTATGATATAATAACAATGATGATAGATAGTAGCGGGACATTGTCCTGGAATAGAATTTTCTCAAATGGGTCGGGTAATACTACAGAAGCCGGGATTTTTATTGTTGAAAATCATTCTAACGAATTTTTTGTATGCGGTACCGGTTCCGGGGATCTTATACTGCTCAAATACGATCAATTCGGTACTTTGCTCTGGGAAAGGACATTTAATAGTATTATATACGGATATGATGATGTGAATTATCTGAAACTTGATCATAATGGTAATATTATTGTAACCGGAAATACAACAGATGTTTCAGGCTGGCAGGATATTTTACTTTTAAAATATTCTTCTGACGGAATGCTTATTTGGTCCAAAAGTTTTGGATTAAATCAAAATTGGAATGAATATCCATATTCCTGTACTGTTGATGATGATAATAATATTTATTTAACAGGGGAATATACAAACTATATACATTCAGATTGTATTACTTTAAAATATACACCCGGGGGAAATTTGGAATGGTACAGACTTTTTAATGGTACAATCAATGAAATAGCATTAGGCTTGGATATTAGAATTGATAGAACAGGCAATATTGTTGTTGCCGGACAATGTTTAACAAATTCATTAATTGATGCTGTAATACTTAAATATAACCCTGCAGGTGAATTGATCTGGAGTAAATTTTATGACGAAGGATTTAATGAAGATGCATTCAAATTATCGCTGGATAGCTCAGATAACATTTATTTGCTTTGTTTCGGACAGACCTCGAATTATGATTTTGATTATTTAACATTAAAATTTAATAACTCCGGAATTTTTCAATGGAGTATAAAATATGATGGTCCATGTACGCCGATAGAATCTGATAATCCGCTGAAATTATTAAATGATCTATCAGGTAATATTTATGTGACCGGCTCAAGTTGTAATCCAAATACCGGTTACTACATAGCTACAATTAAATATTCACAGCCAATAGGCATTCAGCCCATTTCTTCAGAAATTCCCGAATTAATTTCCCTCTCTCAAAATTATCCAAACCCTTTCAATCCATCAACAAAAATCGTCTTCTCTATTCCAAACACTTCAAAAGTGGCGCATACATTCCTCAATGTGTATGATATGCTCGGCAGAGAAATAACTACCCTTGTCAATGAGCAGCTCTCCCCCGGCACTTACGAAGTCGAATGGAACGCTTCAAGCTATCCCAGCGGGCTGTATTTTTACACATTAACATCAGGAGATTTTACCGAAACAAAAAAAATGATCTTAATAAAATGATCAAAACACTTCACGTGATTTAACTATATTTGTAAATGTTCAGAATAATTACTGTAATATTATTGTTTCTTGCATCTGCAGTTAATTCACAAATCAATGTTCCGGGAATTGATATATATAAAAATGTTCCTGATGAAATAAAATACCGGAATTCATTTGAGCGTGAAAAATGGTTCTATGAACAAAGAATTTTCCCCAATTCAAAGTTCCCTGCGAATGTTTATCATAACGCTCTAACCCAAAAAATGAACATGCTCAATACAGCGGGATACTATGACAGGGAAGAGGAGTGGGTGAGTATAGGTCCAACACCTGCTGTAAATATTTATTACGGCAATGTATCATCACGTATTGTTTCAGTAAAGTTTCACCCTTCAAATCCTGATATAATATACATTGCGGCGGCTTATGGGGGAGTGTGGAAATCAACAAACGGCGGACTCAACTGGCTGCCTAAAACTGATTTCGAGGTAACTCTTTCATCAGGCGCACTTGCCATTGATAAAACCAACCCTGAAATTATCTATTACGGAACCGGCGAAGCTACATATTTCACCTATTCATATTCCGGAAGCGGTTTGCTTAAATCAACAGACGGCGGGAACAACTGGACAAACTATACATCAGGGCTGCCGGCTGACACATATTTTTCAAGATTGGTAATTGACCCAAATCACAGCAATATTCTTTTCGCGGCTATGGGTACAGGCGGATTGTATAAGAGCACCAATTCAGGTGTTTCATGGATTCAGTTTATTACCGCGAGATGCGACGATGTGCTTTATTCTCCCGATGGCGCAAAAGTCTATTGCATAGGTCAGGGGAGCGGATATAAAATATCGCTCGATAGCGGAAATACATTCAATGCATACACTCCTTTCACACTTGGAACGCGCAATCATATTGCAGTATGTAATGCATTACCCGAAATTATGTATGCAGTATCATACCAGGGCACAACGGCAAGCGTTTATAAGTCAACTAACGGGGGCATGAATTATACTTTACTGCAAAATAATTTTACAGGTGCTAACCAGGGTTGGTATGATCTGTATATTCACGTAAATCCTGTCAATCCAAACATAGCTTACTTGGGGTTGATCGACTTGTGGAGAACAACAAATGGCACAACATTCACTAAACTTACCAATACTTCTGCCGGACCCGTGCATGTTGATCATCATAACATGGATTTTAATCCGCTCAATCCCGCACAAATAATCGTCGCAACAGATGGCGGGGTTTACTCATCATCCAACGCCGGTAATAACTGGGTAAACATTAACACAGATCTCAACTTAACGCAGTTTTACAGGGTTGCTTCAAATCCCGCAAACGGTTTCCACATGGTTGGCGGCACTCAGGATAACGGTATTCAGCAAACAACCGGCTCGCAAATTTGGGATGTACTTATTTTTGGCGGTGATGGCGGTGATGCCTGTTTCCAGAATGTAAATACAAATTTTATTCTTGCTGAAAACCAGTTTAACAGGATTAAACGTTCGACCGATAACGGACTCAACTGGGCAGTTGATACAGCTGGTCTTTTCGGCAGGGCTGCGTGGATTGCGCCAATAATAAGTCACCCTGATTCAGCGGGATTATTTTACACTGCCCGCGAAAAAGTATTTAAATCAACCGATAACGGCGACAACTGGTTTGCATATTCAACCGGAACGGCAGGGATACTTTCGCAGCTTGCAATTTCCAAAAGTGAACCTGAATATATTTATACTGTTTCGAACAATGTAGTCTTCTTATCAGGTGATGGCGGCTCAACATTTGAATACAGGATTGACGGGCTGCCTGTCAGGAGCATCACAAGTATTAATTTTCACCCTGATTCTTCGGCGGCTGCTTTAGTAACTTTCAGCGGGTTCGGCGGAGGTCATATTTACAAAACGACAAATTACGGAATAAACTGGTTTGATGTATCAGGTAACCTTCCGGATATTCCCGTAAACGACGGACTTTTTTATTGGCCCGGTTACAGCACAAATACCATGCTTGCTGCAACTGATATTGGTGTGTTTATTTCCCATAATTTTGGCAGTTCGTGGAGTGAACTTGCCGCGGGACTACCTAATACTGTTTCAATTCATCTGGATTATAACTTGCAGCAGAATAAACTTCGTGTAGCAACACACGGACGCGGCATTTGGGAATATAACGGGAATATTATTCCCGTAACGCAAATACAAACCAATATCCCAAAGGAATATTCACTCTACCAAAATTATCCCAACCCGTTCAATCCAACAACAAAAATTAATTTCAGCCTACCATCTGCAGATAGAAACCGGCAAGTCGTATCACTTAAAGTTTACGATGCATTAGGCAGAGAAGTAACTACCCTTGTCAACCAACAACTCTCTCCCGGTACTTATGAAGTCGAATGGAACGCTTCAAGCTATCCCAGCGGGCTTTATTTTTATAAATTATCAGCCGGTGAGTATTCTGAAACAAGAAAAATGATTATATTGAAATAATTATTTTTTAAAAATTTCTGATTTTAGCAATACTGAAAAAAAATTTACTAAAATTATTTTTCACGGCTGCTGTATTTCTTTTCATTTGCATATCCTGTCTCACTTACTCTCAGCAAATTAATAATACTGCGCCTCATAATGTTCCTGAAGCAGATACTCTTCAGGAGAACATATACGTTACACCTGAAGAAGATTTCCGTGCAGGCTGGCTGCATTGTATGCTCTTCGGCAAACACTGGCGGGACCTGTGGACGACTCCCGTAAAAGTGCCCGTACTTGATCTTGATAATTACAGCGGGGGACTCAATGTTCTCCCATCAGATAACTCCGGCGGTAAACAGAGCAAGGTCTTAAAATTCAGCTCAAAAGATGGAAAAATATTTAAATTCCGTTCCACACTCAAATTCGCAAAGTTCGCAATCGATCCGGAGCTTAAAGGTACAATTGCCGAATATATTGTGCAGGACCAGGTAAGTATCAAACATCCCTTCGCTCCTGTTATAGCATTCAGATTGTTAAAAAGCGCCGGTGTTCTTATGCCCGAACCAATAATGTATGTGCTGCCGCATGACCGAAAATTTGATGCTAACAGAGATTTTAATGGACTCCTCGGAACGCTTCAGGAAATTCCCGTAAAAAAGAAACCATATCTTGGATTTGAAGAAGTGATCAAAACAACAAAACTGCTGAAGAAGATCGATAAAGAGCCCGGTAACAGAGTTGATGCTGTTGAATTCCTAAAGGCAAGGCTTATGGATATTTATATATCTGACTGGGACCGACACCATAAACACTGGCTCTGGGCAGGATCAGGAGAAGAAAATAATGTCTTATGGAAACCCGTATCACAGGATAGGGATGAAGCATTTTGCAGGTACGATGGGCTCATACCATGGCTTTTTGCTGAAGCAGTTCCCCGTTTTGAGGGAATAAGTGAAAACTATCCTAATGTTGAGTTCCTTACATGGGAAGGCAGATATCTTGATAGAAAATTCCTTCCTTCGGTTACTAAACATCAATGGGATTCCGTTACTTCCTCACTTAGAAACACACTTACTGATTCCGTTATCCATAGTGCAGTAAGTTCATTGCCGGGTGAGTGGTACAGGCTCTCAGGTAAAGAACTTGAACATATTCTGAAAGCAAGAAGGAACGGGCTAAAAGAAGTTTCTGAGGAATATTACTATTTGATATCCCGTGAACCGGAAATCTGGGCGACTGATAAGAACGAAATTGCCGAAATAAGTTCAAATGAAGAAAATAAACTTGAACTGAAAATTTTCGAAAGCGGTAATACATTGCCGTACTTCAGCAGGGTATTTGATGAAAGTGAAACCGGGGAGATTAGATTATACCTGCAGGGCGGCATAGATACCCTGGTACTAAAAGGCAGTTTTGCGAGTGATATAAAACTTAAGGTAATAAACGGAAGCGGTGATAAAACTGTAATTGAACGCACTGATAAATATGCAGCTGATATTGATG
>JAUQWQ010000166.1 GCA_030835085.1 Ignavibacteria bacterium | reverse complement strand
TAGAAACACATTCCGTGTAACCATACTTTCGTTATTCAAATGTATCAATGATAAATAACACAATCCTGCAAGCAGACCGAATACACCCATATGCACGATCTTATCAAAGCTGATTATTTCAACTTTGGGAAGCTCAACAGCAGGAAAACTTGATTGAATAAATATTATCAGAGCCCATATAATGAACGGGAAGTGATATTTAAAAAAGTTTTTCAGTATGGATCCGGTTGATTAGTTTATATTTACAGAAATGATTCATGAATTATAATTGGGACTACTTCCCTCACTTCCTTCGGTAAGTCAGGAAAGTCCCGTATTTTTGTGTAATTTGTCCACGACCTAACTGAGAAACCAGTCAAGAAGGTCGTGGCAACACATAAAAAAAGCAGTTTATCTCTCATTTCCAATCCGCCACAGCTGACCAGTTTATCCCTCATTCCCAAACTCCAGTTTGGGAATGTTGAAGCACAAGTTCTTACTGCATCCGGTATTATCCCAGAATCTCCGTTATAGCTGAGGGAATCTGCTTGATCAGATCCTGCTGTGAAGCAGTTTGTTTATTGCCGAACTTATCATAATAAATATCCGCCAGCATTCCGTGAATATAGTTTCCACAAATCATTGCAGCTCTTACACTGCCTGATTGCGCCAGCAATGATACCATGATACCTGAGAGCACATCACCTGAACCGGCTGAGCCTAATAACTCATTGCCTGTATTATTGATATAAATCTTCCCGTCACTTGTGCAGCTAAGTGATGTTTCTGATTTAAGTACCAGATTAACATTATGCTCTAAAGCGAAATTTCTTAGTATTTCAAACCTGTTTGTATTAATTTCTTCTGTAGTTTTCCCGCTGAGCCTCGAGAACTCACCAATATGCGGGGTAAGTATAATTTCACTCTTACTATTTCTTTGTTTCAGTATTTCAATATTCCCGGCAAGCAAAGTCAAAGCGTCAGCGTCAATCACAAGTGGTTTAGCTGCATTGACTATAACATCAAACAAAAATTTCGCCGTTTCGGAATTTAGTGACAAACCCGGTCCGATAAGCACTGCATCAGCTTTGGATAGCTGCTTAAGTAATTTGGTATATGAATCACCTGCTATTGAACCATCGGTGGTTTCATCAAGCTCAGTTTTTATTACTTCACTTAGTTTCCTGCTGAAATGTGATGTGATTGACCGCGGATAAGCCGCAAGTACCGCTCCGCTGCCGGCTTTTAATGCAGCAATTGAGCTCATAATTAACGCACCTGAGAGTCCTTTTGAGCCGCCAATTACCAGTGACTTACCATTTGAATATTTGTACGATGTCTTTTTACGTTTCGGGAATAAACTCTTTACATCACTTTCTTCAGCTAAGTACTTGTTATAAATATTAACTCTTTCAAAACAATCGTTAGTAATCCCAATTGGTACAACATTAAGACTGCCTGAATTTTCTTTGCCGGCTCCGTAAAGAAGCTCAGTCTTAACTGCACCCATTGTAATGGTGTGGCAGGCGTCAACTGACGCCCCGGTAGTATTACCTTCCCCTATTCCGCTTGGGACATCAACAGAAATTACATCTATTTTTATATTTTTGTGCTTTAAAGTATTTATCTGATCAATTACCTTTTCAAATATTCCTGTAACACTGCCTTTAGTTCCGCTGCCAAGCAGCGCATCTATTATCAGCGCTTTCCCTTTGAGCCTTTTTAAGGATCTGTACAGAATATCAGGATCATTTTCGGTAACAGTAAACATACTGCATATCCCCGAATCAAGCTTCCTGAGTATTTCGAAGTTTACCAGGGCATCGCCTTTCAGCTCACCCGGGTTTGATAAATTAAAAACATCAACGGGAATTCCATTTATAAGAAAATGCCGGGCTAAAACAAAACCATCTCCGGCATTATTGCCCTTGCCGCAGACTATTACAATAGTTCTATCGGCAATATCCGGATATAACGATGTAATGACATCAAAGGTATTCTTGCCTGCATTTTCCATTAAAATTAAAGAGGGTATTCCCTCTTTTTCTATAATGGTTTTTTCCGCTTCCCTTATTTCCGTGAATGTAAAGGCGGGTCTCATAAAATTATATTTGATCTCAATTTAATTCAATTAATTAATTTTTTCATTTCTGAAATTGTTTTCTCAGGGTCACCTGAACCGAATACTGCATTGCCTGCTACAAAAACATTCACTCCGGCATCGCTCAGCATTTTAATATTACCGGTACCTATACCGCCATCCATTTCTATAAATGTTTTACTCCCGGAAGCTTTTATCATGGCTGAAAGCTTCTTAGCTTTTGCGGTCGAGCTTTCAATGAACTTCTGTCCCCCGAAACCGGGGTTTACAGACATCAGCAGAATAAAATCTGCATATGGAAGAATTTCTTCAAGTACATCAACAGTTGTTGCGGGATTAATAACAACACCTGCTTTAGCGCCTGCATCTTTGATTTGATTTACCAGGCGGTTTAAATGATCAGTGGCTTCATAGTGAACACTTATCCAGTCAGCGCCGGCTTTGGCAAATTCATTAACATACTTTTCAGGTTCACTTATCATCAAATGCACATCCAAAGGAAGCTTGGTGAGCTTGCGAATATCGGCAACCATTTTGGGTCCGAATGTAATATTGGGCACGAAGTGCCCGTCCATAACATCAAGGTGCAGCAGGTCTGCCCCTGCCGCGGTTATCATTTCAATTTGTGATGCAATCTGCGAGAAGTCCGCTGATAGTACTGATGGAGCGATTAATTTCATAATTTATCAGAAGTCAGTTCCGCCCTCATTTTTCTTATTGCCGTCTTTTTTATCCTTAGGCTGAGGAGTGGTTTTCTTCTCATCCTTTTTATCACCTGATTTTTTATCGGTCGGCTTTGTTTTCACATCGCCTTTTTTATCTTTATCGGTTGGCTTTGATTTAACATCATCTTTTTTATCGTTCTTCTTATCATCTTTTTTCGTGTCATCTTTAAAATCATTATTATCAGGCTGAATTTCTTCTTCCTTTTCTTTCAGGCCGTCTTCTTCACCTTCAATAACAATTTTCTTTTTGTTTTCCCTGTTCACAAACACATCAATTTTCTGATTTTCTTTTGCCATCGTGTTTGATTTCGGGTACTGGTCAATTACCGCGTTCAATGGTACATTTGTTGAAGGCTGGTAATTCACCTTACCAAGCGTAAGTTTATTTACAGCAAGAAGTTTTTTGGCTTCTTCCAGATTCTTTCCTGTTAAGTCAGGTACTTTAATATCACCGGCATCCATGCCTGTTGATACAATTACTCCAATGCGTGTATCTTTCTTTACTTTAGAGCCTGCATTCTCTATCTGTGCAAGCACAATTCCCGAAGGATACTGAGCCGAAGGCTTGTATTCAACTTCCTGTACTTCAAGGTTCCGCTGGTCAAGCATGAATTTTGCTTCCCTGAGCGTTCTGCCGACAAGGTTCGGAACATCATAGAGCTGCTCACCGCCGCTGATGATGAGATATATTCTTCTGCCATCCTTTACTACCTGGTCAGCCGGGGGATTCTGGTCAACAACCGTACCTATAGGCTTAGAGGGGTCATAACGAATATCGCCCTGCAGCCCTTCAAGTCCGGCATCATCAAGCTGTTTTTTCGCATCCTCGTATGAAAGTCCGACCACTGCCGGTACTTTTACAAGTGTATCATGCCTTACATACCAGGGCATGACAACAAAATTCATAAGCAGGATAGCAACAAACAATCCCGCGATTCCTACAAGTAATTTTTTCCAGAACTTCATATTTACTCTTTTATATACTCTTTGATTTCATTTTTAATATCGATATCGCTTTTCAGTGTATTTTCAAATACACCTGAAGCCAGGTCAACCGTTACCCTCAGACCCTTTAATCCATAAACTCCCTGCAGGTCTTCAAGTTCCATAAATTCCACATCTTTTTTCAGGAATCCTTTTGCCTGGAGGTATTCTATGTATTGCAGGTATTCCGCCGCTTCTGATTGCTGCGTATAGACTATTGCAATTTTACCCGGCTGAGTTAGTCTTTCTTCTTTTCCGCGAATTTCAGCTTTATCAATACGTTTCTTCATTATTTCATAATGCACATTATATGTGCCGTCAACATCAAACTTCTTCTGGTCATGGTGAAAGCGGATAGAAAGCGGTGCATTCTGCACCAGGATAAGATGAGCAAGCTCAATTGGGATTTTGAGCATTGGCTTAATTTTCTCAGACATTGCCGCAACCTTGCACATCAAAATGAACTGCCATAATCTCAGGTTCTTTAAATAAACCGGGTGGAATCTTTCTTTTTCAGATATCTCATCACCTATATACATTGTATATTCAACACCGTCAGTTTTGTACTTTTCAAAATAATGCGGAAAAATTGACTGTGCATATTCTTCTTCATCATCAACAATAGAGGCAATATTTTCGTTGAGTAATTTTACACTGTGTTCATATTCTTTGCGTTTATTATATAATACACCAAGGTCGCTATCAATTGCGCTTTTATAAAAATTGACTGCGTCCATGGTTTTATCGCTGAACTCAGAAATATTGCCGAAGAGCGGCTCAATTTCTTTCTTAAGAAATGAAACTATGCTTGCTTCATCACCGGAATGGAGACCGATTGCAAGCGATTTGATATGCTTATCAGTTTTATATAAAAGGTGTTCAAACTCCGGCATCATTTTTACCGCAGCCGCAGAATTTATAATATTTTTCGCAAGTTCCAGGTTTTCGGTAAGGTCCTGCTGAATAGCATTATTCCTTATAATAGATGAATTCCTGATATCAGAAAGCGCATAGAGCGGATATACATCCCGGAAGATAATTTCTTCCATATGCGCAAATTCATCGGTGTTCTCTTTTTCAATCAGATTTAAAGCGGCTTTGCGGAAGCGCCACTCAACTGCAGGGTGAACAGCCGTGCATTTTTCTTTAATGATAGCCTGAATGCGGTTTTCCATATCCTCCAGGCTGCGTTTAAGCGCAAGCGAGAACAGCGGAAGTATTTCGATAAGCTTTAGCGCATTAATTGAGTTCAGCGATCCGGGTTTTGATGAACCAAGTTCTATTACACCAATAGTCTTCCCTTCAAATATCAAAGGTGCGACCATCAGGTTCTTAACACCCATGTTGCCGATCTCTCTTTCAACCTGTGTGCATTTAGGCATCGCAGTCAGATCATATATTATCTGCGGTTCGCCCGTTTTTACTGCCAGGTCATAAATAGAATCATCAAACTCCTTGCATTTTTTGGCGCACATATCGCTCATTAAAAAACTCTGTCCGACTTTCGAACCTGAGCGCATTATCCTTGTTTTATCGTCTGAAAAAGATACGATACCAAGTTTAAGATCAGGATTGCGGAACATTGTGCGAATGCGGTTTTCAACTTTTTCAAATCCGCCGTTTGAAACAAGAATATTCTTATCAAGCAGATCGAATTTTAATTTACTAAGAGCTTCCTGGTCAGTCACTTCGAACATATTCACCACAAGGAAACCGTAAAACTCAATGAGATGCGGCGGAATAATTTTATTCCAAAGATCAATGTTGAATACATTTTCGGCAAGCTCGGTAACCTGCTCCTGGGTAATATCAGGCAGGGTGCCAAGTATATTAACATCAATAAAACGGTTATCAAGGTTCATTTTAAAATATCTTTCAAGCCCTGTATCTTTATCAGTAATAGTTCTTATTAAGGGAACGACAATTGTCATATCAATATTGTGGACACTTTTTAAAATGCTGGCATATACCGTAACTATCTTGCCTATATCAAAATATGCCTGTGAAACATTCAGGTCACGTGTAAAACCTCCGTTCTCATCAACAAAAAGCTCGTTAAACCTTGGAGTAGCATAAATTGATGTGCTCAATAACGGCTGGCATACTGAAGTTAAATTAGTATCCCAATATGCAGGAGTAAATACCGCAGCCATAAGTGAATCAACCAGCTTATCATGCTTTTTAAGTACGGAATAATCGGTAATAACACCGTTTAACTCCGGAATCTGCTCAATATCATGAACCAGCCTCCGGGCAAAATCAGTGCTTAAGCACTCTACGGCTTCATTTGCTGTATTTCTCCAGAAATCTATGAGCTTTTTCAGAGAAAACGAGGATTTAAACGGGAATTCTAAGTTATTCATATATTTTATGACGCCCCAAATATAAGGTTTATTGTATAATTATATGACATAAAAAACCGGTATGTAGTTTCAGGAATATCTGAAACATGTTCCTTCAAAAAAGTAAAATTTAGTCTTAAATTTGGAACAATTCTATTAATCTAAAATGGAGACGTCCCGCCCTTTCCTTTGGCAAGGTGTAGCGGGACGTCTCTACAAATAATGTCCTCAGATTCTCGGTTTCTCTGTTGTAAGTTGCCTTAGACTCTTTATAATCTTTGAGCCTTTGTGTCTTTGTGTCCGCTTTATGTTTTGATTTTAAAGATTTTAAAATCATTTTTCCGTATTTTTGTATATTAATCATTATAAATTATGACAAGTGATGAAAAGTACATGCAGATGGCAATCGATAAATGCCGCGAAGGCGTTGATGCGGGTCAGACTCCCTTTGCTGCCTGTATAGTAAAGAATAATGAAGTAATTGCATGCGACCACAATATCGTATGGGCAAGCACTGATATTACTGCACATGGTGAGATTCACGCTATACGCAACGCGTGTAAACATATTGGCGATATTGATCTGAGTGGCTGCACAATATACTCAACCTGCGAGCCGTGTCCAATGTGTTTCACTGCGATCCACTGGGCAAGGATTGATAAAATTTTCTACGGTGCAGATATTACAGATGCTGAGCGGTTCGGATTCAATGAGCTGAAGGTTTCTAACCAGATGCTTAAGGAAATGGGATTGAGTAATGTGCAAATTACCGGTGATTTTATGAAGAAAGAATGTGTTGAGGTATTTGAATACTGGTCCCGTAAGAAGGATAAACGGGTATATTGAGCTGATATAATTGTTCAATTTTGCATTAATAAGGCAAAAATAATGATTTACGTTAACTGAAATAGCCTGTTATTTAAGTTGATTTTGGATTAGAATTCATATAAATTTGTTAACATTATCAATCAAAAATGAAAAATTTTTACTTTGCTTTAATTTTGTTTTTTGTGTCATTTTGCAGTTTTTCTCAAACTATAACTTTTGTACGAACTTCTCCTGCGATAGTGCAGGGCAACGCAGATACAATACTTGACTCTTACGCTCATATTACAAATTTAACTTCAGGAAACATTTCAGTCAGATTTACAATTACTGATATGGTAGTTCCCGCAGGTTGGGATACTATTGCAATGTGTACCTGGCGCAACTGTTATCCTCCTGGTACTTATACTATCGATGAGATCTTATCACCCGGTGAGCAGGAAGTTCATTTGTATGTTTATCCATACTTGTTTCCGGGCTCAGGAAGCTGCAAAGTAACGGCTTCACATCTTTCAACTTCAATTACACAGGATTTTGGTTTTCAGGCTAACCCGATAGGCATTCAGCAGATAAGTACTATTGTCACAGAATTCAGTTTATCACAGAATTATCCGAATCCGTTCAATCCAAATACAAAAATAAGCTTCTCAATTCCTCAAAACGATTATGTATCGCTGAAAGTATATGATATGCTTGGCAGGGAAGTCAGTTCATTAGTTAACGGACAATTAACAGCCGGAGTTTACGAAGTTGACTTCAATTCAACCAATCTTTCAAGTGGATTATATTTTTATTCTATAAGGTCCGGTGATTATTCGGAAGTTAAAAAAATGGTATTAAATAAGTAGAGATTGGATACGGGAATTACCTAACATCTTGTTAATTATTTTTTTATCTATTCAAAATTCTGACTTATTAATGATTGATTAAAACTAAAAAAAACGTTATATTTATCATCAAAACAACAAATTTATGATCAAATACATTGCAATAATTGCTTTATTCCTTATTTCATACTCAGTATATTCTCAAAACCCCGGTTTTACAAGAACTGATCCGGAATGGGTACCTATTCATGTTGATTCAGTTGAAGCTAAATCTCATGCAGTTATAAATAATCCCTACGGCGTAGCTGAATCTTTAAGGGTAGTACTCGTAAGTTCTAATGTTCCTTCTAACTGGGAAGGTGTTGGAATTTGTGATATAAATCTTTGCTACGGCACAGGAGTAACAGTGGCTACAGCAGTGTATCCTCCGGGTAATACCACTATATATATTTACTATGCAAAATTGCCGGGAATAACCGGTGCTGCTACATCTACATGGAGAGTTGAGCGAGTATCTAATCCATCACAACAGAGTGCACCTGTTACGTTTGGCACTACAACATTTCCTATTGGGATTCAGCAAATCAGCAGTATTGTTAAAGAATTCAGTTTATCACAGAACTATCCGAATCCGTTTAACCCGAATACCAAGATAAACTTCTCGATTCCCAAGAGCGATTATGTTTCATTGAGAGTATACGACATGCTTGGACGTGAAGTAAGCGTACTTGTAAACGGGCAGTTAACTGCCGGTGAGTACCAGGCTGATTTTAACGCTAAGGGACTTTCAAGCGGAATGTATTATTATTCACTGCGCGCAGGCGAATACGTTGATGTAAAGAAAATGGTTCTGGTTAAATAAATCATGATTAGCTTGATTCACTTGATTAGATTAAAACACTGATTTCTGGATTTCGCAGATTTTTAGATTGGAACAGATTGAGTTTAATTTTGTTTTAAATAATAGGATTAAATAATTTAAAAGATAGAATAAAGATCGAAAATTGAGATTCCCGCTTTCGCCCCAAAGGGGTTAACAGGGAATAGAAAATTATGGCAGAAATACCGCAGGTTAGAAGTAAAGATCTCACGTTATTAGAGAAAACATATTTACCGCAGATTGTAGGCGGTTTGTGGCTGACATTTAAACAGATGTTCCAGCCAAAGGAAACAAGGCAGTACCCTGAAGAAAAATGGACACCGCCAACAGCGTTCCGCGGCAGACCCGTACTGGTGAAAGCCGAGAACGGCATTGAAAGATGTGTTGCATGCGGTTTGTGTTCAAGGGTTTGTCCTGCTTTAGCTATTGAGGTTCAGGCAAATGAAGTTGCAACACAGGATAAAGAAAGATACCCCGAGAAGTTTGAGATAAACATGCTGAGGTGTATTTTCTGCGGCTTCTGCGAAGAGGTCTGCCCTGAAGAAGCAATTGTAATGAGCGATGAATATATACTGTCTTTCACTTCCCAGGAAGAAGCCATTTTCGGCAAAGACAGGCTTCTTATGAGCGAACGCCGCTTAAAGAAGCGTTTGGAATTTTTACATGATAATGTATGAGTAAAAACTTACTAATTTCAGCTCTCTTAATATTATTCGTATTCAGCACAAAACTAATTTCAGGTGATAATGATATAATATCATCATTGCCCGGCGGCGATGATAATGAAACCGTTATTTCAGCTGATTCAACAGACGCCCTCACAGTATTTTCTGCAAAGATAAAAGATAAGACCGTGTATTTGAACTGGAGAGTTCTGAACCCGAAGGACGTTTCCTATTTTGAGGTCTACAGGCTTGACCCCAAGAAAAAAGAATATAAAAAGATAAACGACGAGCGGATACAGAAAGCTGATTTCTTCGAGAAGGCAACCAATAGCGATGAGGGTATTGTGTATATGTATGACTACGAAGATGAACCTGAAAGAGACGGAGTTTATTTCTATAAACTGAAAGGATTTTCAGCTAACGGGAATGTGATATTTGAAGCTGACGAATTGAAAATCGGTATTACCGGCATTAAGAATTTTAAAGTTGAACAGAATACACCTAATCCGTTCAATCCTACAACAAATATATCATACGAGCTTTTTGACGCATCTTACGTTAAGCTGAAAGTATTTGACCTTATCGGCAAGGAAATTGCCACACTGGTTGATGCTAACCAGCAGAAGGGAACTTACACTGTTACTTTCGATGCATCTAAATATGCTAATTTAACCAGCGGCATTTATTTTTATAAGCTTGAAACAGAGAAGTATTCTGAAGTAAAAAAAATGATATTAACAAAGTAAACGAATTTGTTTAGCAAATATTCTGCTTCCCAGGCTCCGGTTTAGGAAGCAAAAACAAAAGGCAGGTTAATTAACCTGCCTTTTTTCATTTTCTACTCTGCTTACAAGGAGCAGGGTTTCGTTTGCTTCCCAAACTGATCCGCCTTACCCTACTTCCCAAACTCCAGTTTGGGAAGCGAAAACAGAAGAAACGTTAAATAACCTGTTTGATATTGTCACCCAAACTGGAGTTTGGGTGACAGAGTTAAAATTTTCATTGATATTATATCCCAAACTGGACTCTGGGATACAGGGGTTAGAGCCGGTCCGCCACGGCGGATTGGGTGACAGAATCTCGCTATGCGGATAATAGTGCTACTTCACCTTAAGCTCAAACTCTTTTTCAATTTCGCTTCCTGCCCGGAGAATTTTGAGCTTAACCTTCTCGCCAATTTTCATATCAAGTATCAAACCCCAAAAATCAGCATCACTTGCGATCTTTTCATCGTTTATGGAAAGAATGATATCTTCAGGCTTAATGCCTTCATTATCAGCAGCACTCCCCTTTTCAACATTCACAACAATTGCTCCTGATACATTCGTGAGTTTAAAATACTGCGCAATATTCTTATCAACTGTCTGCAGTCTTAAGCCGATATCATAATTTCGCTCAATCTTGCCGTCTTTTTTCAGCTTATCTACAATAGTTTTTACTTTGTTCATGGGGATAGCAAAGCCAAGCCCGATATTGCCGCCAGCCATTGAGTTACCAGTATAAATAAGTGTATTCATTCCAATGACCTCACCAATACTGTTTACCAGCGGTCCGCCGCTATTACCGGAGTTAATTGCCGCATCGGTCTGTATCATATTCCTGTAAAACCTGTTCTCGTTGGAATTAAGCTTCATCCCCATAGCGCTTACAACACCTACTGTCACCGTAGGCTTCTGGTTCACTTCAAATAACCCAAACGGATTTCCAAGAGCAACGACCCACTCACCAATGATCACATCATCGCTGTTACCAAGCTTTATATAGGGCAGCCCTGTTTTATTTATTTTAAGTACAGCTATATCACTGTATGAATCCTTGCCGATAATTTCAGCATCAAGATGGTCACCGTTTGTCATAGATACCGTTACTTTTGTGGCATTGCCAACAACATGGTCATTGGTAATGATATACCCGTCATCTGATATCAGGAAACCTGAACCTAAACCCTGAACTTCCTGTTTGTAGCTTCTGTCGCCAAAGAACTGTCTGAAAAACGGGTCATCGCCGAACGGGTCACGATATTCACGCACTTCTGTTACGCTTATACCTACTACAGCCTTTGAAACATCTGCAACTGTACGTGTAATTGCATTTTCGCGCGAGTCAGTAATGTTCTGTATAACACGCTCCCTGCTGATATTCTCATTAGCTTTGAGGTCAGTTGACTCACCCTTAAATACATACCTGCCGAAAATGAATCCTGAAGCAAGTACAACAACAAAGGTAATACCAGCCAATAAATATTTTGATTTATTCATATTAAAGTTGATATTTTAAATTCCATATAAATAATAAAACCGGTCAAGAGCTATAAAAATTCTCACAAATTTCTATCTATAGATTACAATTTCGTAAAATACAGTTTTTAGTACCCTTGACCGGTTCTTTTTAAGACTTTAAATAATTATTTTTTTCTCTTTACTGCTCTTTTTACCGCTTCGGCAATGTGCCTGCTTGATATGCCGTATTTCTCATAAAGCTCTGCAGCTTTGCCTGATTCACCGAAAGTATCGCTGGCGCCGATGAATTCAACAGGCGCAGGATATTCCTGTGCCAGCACTTCCGCAACTGCGCCGCCTAAACCGCCGATTTTCTGGTGGTCTTCGCAGGTAACAATGCAGCCTGTATCTTTTGCTGCCTTAACGATCGCATCACGGTCAATAGGCTTTATTGTATGCATATTGATAAGCCTTACAGAAATTTTTTCCTTTGCGAGTAATTCAAGAGCCATCATGCTTTCCCATACCATCAAACCGCTGGCTATGATAGTACAGTCGCTTCCCTCGTACAATGTATCAGCTTTGCCAAATTTGAAAGGAGCATCAGGGTTTGTATAATTTGGAGAATTATCCCTGTAAAACCTGATATAAAACGGCTCATTTACTTTTGTACATTCAATTATCGCGCGGTAAGTTTGGTTGTAATCAACCGGAGTAATAACATTCATGTGCGGAAGAATTCTCATTATACCGACATCTTCGAGTGACTGGTGAGTTGCACCGTCGGGTCCTACTGTAAATCCGCAGTGCGAAGCACAGATCTTTACATTCATAACGCTATATGCAATAGACTGTCTTATCTGGTCAAACGGCCTGCCTGTCGCAAATTCACCGTATGTTGAAGCAAACGGAATCTTTCCTGCTAAGGCCAATCCTGCAGCTGTTCCCATCATGTCCTGCTCAGCAATACCCACTGAAAAGAACCTCTCCGGGTAAGCGTCACGGAACATATCTGTTCTGACCGAGCCGCTTACATCGCCGCCAAGCACAACAACATCAGGGTTTGATTTGCCGAGATCAACAAGTGCATCTCCAAAACCGCGCCTTGTTTCCTTTAGTTCAGGTTTGGAAAGATCCAGATCTTCAATTAAATAATTCTCAAATTTATGTATGTAGTTCATATTTCAGTTTAATTATTGACAGTCTTTAACTATTTGTTTGGTTTTAAAAACAGGTTTTAATTCAGTTTTTGGTATCTTAACCAGAGAAAACGGCCTTGTAATTGCATCTGTTACCATACAATTTTTTCCCGGCGTTGTTTCAGTAATATTTACAGTAAGATTTTTTGAGCCTTCTGAAATACTATCTATAACTACCATGTACCCGCCGTTGCTCCTGTTACCTATAAATACCGCAACAACACTGTTTTTATTGAAATCAACAACAGGAATGCGCGGCATCTGGTCCAGGTTCTTGTATATTTCCGTCATTAATTTCTGGTAATCATCATTATTGTTAAGCAGTACTTCGCGTTTATCTTCAATGGCAGAATATGTGCCGTCAAGAATGATCTCCATGGGAAGTTTTTTCTCATCATTACCCTGTGTAGAACATGCGGAAATAACTGCAGAAAGTAAAAAAGCTGATATTAATAATATATTTGTTTTCATGGTATTAATGATCTATTTTTCATTATAGTAATCAACAAAATCACCATATTTTGTCGCAGCAAGCTCGCCAAGTGCAATCTTACCCTGCTCATCGTTTGGCGGAACGCCGTGCCATTTATAATTATCTTCCATAAATGATACTCCCCTGCCCATTTTTGTATATGCAATAATGCAGCTGGGTTTGCCTTTTACTTTTTTAACTGCATCAATTGTATCCAGCACTTCTTTCATGTTATGGCCGTCAATTTCAAATACTTCAAAACCAAATGCTTTCCATTTATCTGCAAGAGGTTCCAGTACCTGCACATTTTCTGTGCGGTTATCTATCTGGCAATGATTCCTGTCAACAATAACCGTCAGGTTATCAGTCTTGTGATGATGGGCAGTCATAGCCGCTTCCCAAATCTGACCTTCGGCAAGCTCGCCATCGCCGCAAATGCAGTAAACATGATTCGGCTTTTTAGAGAGCCTTAATCCAAGTGCAGTTCCTACAGCAATTGATAGACCCTGTCCCAGCGCGCCTGAGGCAATTTCCACACCCGGCAAGCCATGTGTTTTAAGCGGTGCAGGGTGACCCTGCAGCCTGCCGTTTACTTTCCTGAGTGTTTTCAGTTCATCTAACGGGAAATATCCACGCCTCGATAATGTTGCATACCATACCGGTGCTACGTGTCCTATAGAAAGAAATACAAAATCTCTTTCGGCATTATACGGATCTTCAGGGAGCAGGTTCAGTTTGTTGAAATAAAGCGCAGTGAAGATATCTGCTAGCCCTAAAGGACCGCCTGAATGGCCGGATTTTGAAAGAAGCAGCATATTAATGATATCTCTTCTTATCTGGCGGGCCATTTCGTTAAGATCATCAACATCTGTAAATACCGGGTTCTTTAAATTTGGAAACATATTAATGTTTTATGTTTATGGTTTAATGAATGAATTAACTAACTTTATTTTTTTTAAATACTTCAGTGTGGCGTGAAAGGATTATTATTGTAATTATAATCGAATAAAATGTAAAATAGTTCAGTGAAAATCCCTGAACATTGCTGTTGACAACAAAAAAGCTGAACAGGTTTATCAATAAAACATAGAACGGGAGCAAAAATGTTGCAATTGTGTTGGCTATCAAGACTTTTCTTTTTACAAGGAAAACCAACAGCCAGACAATACACCAGCCGACAAGTATATAAAAATTTATCACCATGAAAATTCCTGCGCCTGTTGCGAGTCCCCTGCCGCCTTTGAATTTCAGCCAAACCGGATAGTTGTGTCCCAAAATCAAAGCGCAAGCCCCAAGCATTACACTCTGGTAAGGATGCGGCATGATGAACAGCATAAAATACACCGGCAGTATTCCTTTTAGTATATCTATCAGAAGTACTGCAATTCCGATAAATTTTGATTTTGATACTGTGAACGAATTCAGCGTACCAACATTCCCTGAGCCTTCTTTGGTGAGATCCTTGTTGGTTTTATACTTAACCAGTAAGTATGCCGTGGGAAAGGAACCTATTATATAACAAAGAACAACAATTATGAAATTATTTAATGTAAATAACTCTGTCATTTAACTAAAACTGGTCAAGGAATCTTACATCATTCTGATAAAATGTACGGATATCTTTAATACCGTACTTCATCATCGTAATTCTTTCCATGCCGATTCCAAAAGCGTAGCCTGTGAATTCTTCAGGGTCAATATTAACCGATTTGAACACGTTCGGGTCAACCATCCCGCAGCCGCCGACCTCAAGCCAGCCGGTTTCTTTGCATGTTTTGCATCCCTTGCCGCCGCAAATGAAGCATGATATATCTATCTGCCCCGATGGTTCAGTGAACGGGAAGAAGCTGGGAATGAACCGTGTTTTGGTTTTTTCTCCGTAGAATTTTTTGAAGAAGTAAGCGAGCACGCCTTTCAGGTCCTGAATGCTTACATTTTTATCTACATACAGACCTTCAAGCTGGTGGAACATGAAGTAATTCTTAAAGGTAACTGTTTCATTCCTGAAAACTTTGCCGGGGCTGATTATCCTTAGCGGCGGTTTATTTTCAAGCATTGTGCGTATCTGAACTGGTGATGTATGAGTGCGCAGTACGTACTTTTTATCCTTATCAACCTTGCTTTGCACGTAAAAAGTATCCTGCATATCTCTTGCAGGATGGTGTGCTGGAGTGTTGAGCGCATCGAAGTTGTAGAACTCTTCTTCGAGCTCCGGGCCATCAGTAACCTTGAAGCCGATTTCACGGAATATTTTTACCATCTCAGCAAGGGTTTGCGAAATTAAATGCTCTCTGCCAATACTGAACTCAGCAGCAGGCAGAGTGAGATCGATAGTTTCTTTCGCAGAAGAAGTATCTTCATACTGTTCTTTAAGCGAATTATATTTGCCCTCAGCCAGTTTTTTAACTTCATTCAGCTTTTTACCGACTGCGGGTTTTTCCTCACGGCTTACGTTCTTAAGCTCTTCGAACAGTTTGGTTAACAAACCGTTGCGTGATATGAACTTAAGCCTGAAATTTTCGAGTTCATCCGGAGTTGCAACAGGAAATGAATTAATTTCCTGTTCTATTTCTGCGAGATTAGACAGCATTTATTTATTGATATACTTTAAGTTGACAGTAAATTAGCTCATTGCGAATTTTACAACTTCTGTAAACGCTGCAGGATTATCATATGCAAGCTGAGCGAGCACTTTCCTGTTTATATCAATATTCTTTTTGTGTAAAGCGCCTATTAATTTTGAGTATGTTGTATTATTATCCCTTGCAGCAGCGTTAATTCTTACTGTCCAGATATTACGCATAACTCTTTTTTTAAGCTTTCTGCCTGAATATGCATGCTGACCTGCTTTTTCAACGCTGTGTTTTGCTACTGTAGTTACTTTACTTCTTCTTCCCCAGTAGCCTTTCGCTTTGGCGAGCATTCTCTTGCGTCTTTTCCTTGATGCTACTGAATTTACTGAACGAGGCATTTTGTTATATCTCCTGTGTTATATTATTTTTTATTTTTCGTTTATTAAGCTAAAAGCATTCTTCTCACGCGTTTTGCATCAGCATCCGATACCAGGGCATCGTGTCTGAGCTGCCTTATTCTTTTAGCTGATTTTTTTGTGAGTATGTGTCTTTTTAAAGAATGTTTTCTTTTAACCTTTCCGGAAGCAGTTACCTTGAAGGATTTTGCTGCACCGCGGTTTGATTTCATCTTTGGCATTTTAATACCTTACTTTCGTTAATTATTGATTTTCTTTTTAAAATGTTAATTATCTGCCGGTATATCGGCTTTTAGTTCTGCCTTAGGCTCAACTTCAGGCTCAACCTTCTGTTCAGTTTTTGGCTCAACTTTTTGTTCGGCTGATTTCTCAAGAGGTTTTCCTTTTTCAAGGCTCTTCTTATAATCATCTATTTTCTTCTTTTCGGGAATGAGCATAACAGTCAAATAGCGTCCTTCCATTTTGGGAGGCTGCTCTATTTTACCTACAACTGTAAGCTTTTCGAGTATCTCATCCATCAGTTTCCTCCCGATATCCTGGTGAACCATCATTCTGCCGATAAAAATAATAGTAGCTTTTACCTTATGCCCCTGTAAAAGGAACTCAACAAGGTGGCGGCATTTGAAATCCATATCATGAGTATCAGTATTCGGATGGAACCGAATTTCTTTCAGCTGAGTAGAAGTTTTGCTCTTTTTCTGCTCTTTTTCTTTTTTCTGCTTTTCGTAATTGTACTTTCCAAAATCACCTATTTTACAAACAGGTGGTTTGGCGTTCGGTGAAACTTCAATCAGGTCAAGATCTTTGGATCTTGCCATCCTAAGTGCTTCCTGAGTAGGTTTTACTCCGGCCTGGTCGCCGTTCTCATCAATAACCCTCACTTCGGGTACACGAATCTGTTCATTGATGCGTGTTTTGATCTTTCTTTCCTTAATGATTAACTCCTTTAAAAGTTATAAATTTTGAAGCTATATGATTGTTTGAAACTGAAAATAAATATTGAAGCTTAATTGATCTTTTTTGTATCTTTTTCTTCTTTTAAACTGCTTATAAAAGCATCAAGCTCAAATTTACCAAGATCGCCTTTTTTATGCGCGCGTACGGTGATATTGCCTGCCTGCATTTCTTTATCGCCAAGCACAATCATATACGGCACTTTCTTGGTCTCCCAATCGCGTATCTTATAACCGATTTTTTCACGACGTTCATCTAACTGAACCCTTAATCCGCTGTTCCTTATCTTATGATATACTTCCTTGGCATAATCCAGCTGTGCGTCAGCTATAGGCATAACAGCAACCTGGATTGGTGCCAGCCATAACGGAAAAGCACCTGCGTAATGCTCTATTAGTATACCAAAGAATCTTTCCATAGAGCCTAATAAGGCACGATGTACCATAAAGGGCCGGTGTTCTTTTCCATCTTCACCAATGTATTTAAGGTCAAACCTTTCAGGCAGATTGAAATCAAATTGTATTGTACTAAGCTGCCACTCACGACCCAATGCATCTTTGATCTTTATATCAATTTTGGGACCGTAGAATGCACCGCCGCCTTCATCAAGCTTATAATCAAGACCTTCATGCTTCAGGGCATTAATAAGCGAATCGGTAGCCTTAACCCATAATGAATCTTCACCAACAGCCTTTTCAGGCTTGGTAGAAAGATAATAGTTCATATGGTCAAAGCCAAGTGAATGGAATACATACTTCGCAAATCTTATAACTTCGATAATTTCAGATTCAATCTGCTCATTAGTACAGAAAATATGCGCATCATCCTGAGTGAATCCGCGAACTCTTAAGAGTCCGTGTAATACTCCGCTTTTTTCATACCTGTATACAGTACCAAGCTCAGCCCAGCGAAGCGGCAGATCTTTATAGCTTCTTAAATGAGTCTTGTAGATCATAATGTGGAACGGACAGTTCATGGGCTTCATGTAATACAGCTGCTCATCAATTTCCATTGGTGAATACATGCTGTCTTTATAGAAATCCAGGTGACCGCTTGTTTCCCACAGCCAGCTTTTACCCATATGAGGGGTAAACAGCAGTTCATAGTTTCCATCTGTATGCGCTTTGCGCCAGAAATCTTCAAGCTCCATTCTGATTATCGCGCCGTTAGGATGCCAGTAAACAAGACCGGCTCCGGCTTCTTCGTGGGTACTATACAGATCAAGCTGCTTACCAATTTTTCTGTGATCCCTTTTTTCAGCTTCTTCAAGTAAATGGATATAATCGTCCAGCTCTTTCTTTTTGGGGAAAGATATGCCGTAAATCCTTTGAAGCTGCTGGCGGTCTGAGTCACCGCGCCAATATGAACCTGATACGCTTAATAGTTTTACGTTCTTAAGCTTTGCCGTAGTCGGCATATGCGGACCCCGGCAAAGATCGGTAAATCCGCCCTGGTGGTACAATGAAACATACTCTTCGTTCTTCGCTATATCTTCGAGTATTTCAACCTTATACGGATCAACCCTTTTTGATTTGAAGTAAGCAATTGCGTCTTCGCGTTTTAATTCCTCACGCTTGGTAACAAGATCGCGTTTGGCAATGTCAAGCATTCTTTCTTCGATCTTTACTAAATCTTCATCGGTGAACCTGTGTTCTGAATCGACATCATAGTAGAATCCGTTTTCTATGGGGGGACCTACCCCAAACTTAGCACCGGGGAAAAGCTCTTCAACCGCCTGTGCCATGATATGGCTGGTAGTATGCCAGTATACTTTCCTGCCTTCATCATCAGCGAACTTGTAGAATTTAACAGATGAATCTTCATTAATCGGCATTACAAGGTCAACAAGCTTGCCGTTTACTTCGGCTACAAGTACATCTTCTGCAAGACCCTTGCTAATTGACTTCGCTATATCAAGCGATGAAGTACCTTTTGGGAATTCTTTTGAATTCCCGTCCGGGAATGTAATTTTAATATTTTCGTTATTGCTCAATTATATGACTAAATTAAAAATTGTTATCAGAACAGAGTATACGTGATATTTTTCGTTCTGCGAATGAGACCCTTCACAGTATCCTTCGCTAACGCGAAGAATACTGCGTTCAGGGTAAAATTATTTAAGCTGGTAATATCTTCTTATGATATCAATTTCTTTCTGAATAGCGCCCCTGTTGACTGATGAATTAATGTAATCATCGAACAGGTACTGGTTATTCAGGTTAAAATCATTATCCTTAAGGTTCGTTTCGAAATAGTTCAATGCTTCACGTTCATCTGATTTCATGAACTCTTCAGTTGTTGAAGCGGTATCAGATTTTGCCCTGATGCCGGCTTTAACAAAGTTCATAAGATAAGTGAACTGTTTTATTACCTCGTTATTCATGTAAACACCGGCTTTGCGTCCCATAACTAGATCTTCGTTGATAATCTCGTTACAGCGTGCCAATAAACCTTCGCGTTTACTTTCATCTATTTTAGGCATGTTTATAATATCACTGAAAGCACCTTTTATCTTGTTAAAGTATGCTTCACCCTGAACAAGTTTTACATCTGTATATTTAGTTATTAGCAGGTTCCATACATCTGCTGCTTTGTTCGAAAGTTTTGATTCAACTTTTTTCTGACCCTGTATAAGCAGGTTAGTTCCTATAACTTTTTTCGGATCCTCAGGTATCGCATAACTTACATCTGTCGGGTTTCCAAGGTAAAATATTCCCGGCCTGGTTGAAACATTTCTCTGCAAAACTTCAGCGGTTGTTAACAGGCTTGAATTCGGTTTATTGACCTCAGGTGTTGTTGCCAAATATTTATATGCCTGCTCCATTGAGCCGTACATTGTTGAGCTGGTATAAACATAACTTGTACTAAGCTGGCTCATCATTGATTCATCGCCTGCGGAAATATTTGAATAGCCTTCCATCTTAATATTTACCATACCGCCGTTGTTGGCGATATTATAAATTGCCGGTATCAGAACAACGTTGTTCTTCCTTGCTGTAAAGTTAATTGCCCAGTATTCATCATTATAGCTTTTAACATTATTTATCAGCAGGTCATCTTTATATAAAAATTTGATGATCTTCTCGGGTCCGATAGTAATTGTAATTATTATTACAAAATTATGTTCTTTGAATTCATCATCATTTGTGTTCAGTATAAGTTCTCCGAAAGTTATTGTGAACGGATCGTAGATATTAACAATATCTTTTGGTGAATAGATCTGTGAAAAAATGTTTGATGAGAACAAAAACAGGAAAAGAAAAATCGATGTTTTGATAGTTTTGTTCATTCTTGTTTATATATTATTTATTAATTATCCCCAATTGCTTCTTTTGTGATGCACTCATTCCACTGGTTAAGCTGAGAGAGCAGAAGTAAATGCACTTCAGCTTCTGCTAATTCTACCCACAATACTTAATGATCGCTTGTGGGCGATACTGGATTCGAACCGGTGACCTCCACGATGTCAACGTGGCGCTCTAACCAACTGAGCTAACCGCCCTGAAAATCAAAATGTCAAATATTAAATTACAAATATCAAATAAATATTATTTGAAATTTGTGTGAAATTTAAATCAATTTGGAATATTTAGCAGCAATTTAATGCTGTAACGATCTTATAATACTACCCCTGACTTTTAATATGATACGGTAACATTTTCATGAAACCGGAACGGTTTTTAGCAGCCAGGCGGGCTAAAATAGTTCATTTATTAGACTACAAATTTAGTGAAAAAATGGGAGAATTTCAAGGAAAGAGTAAGTAAAGTAAGTCGAAACGCTGTTTCGAGACGACAAATCAGCAATTCGACTAACAGATTTTTACTTAATTCCCGTATTTTTGAAGATATAATCGATATTCTTGAATACCTTTTTAGGGTCAAAAATATCTTCGATCTGCGCTTTTTTAACCTTTGATGATATAACCTTATCATTTTCAAGCAGGTCGCGGAAATCCTCGCCGGTCTTCCATGACCACATGGCATTATCCTGCACGGCTTTATAAGCCTGCTCACGGGTAAGACCCGCTTCAACCAGCTTCAATAACGCGCGCTGTGAATAAATGAGTCCGTGCGTACGATCGAGGTTCTTCGCAATGTTTGCCTTGTTTACTACGAGACCGTCAATTACCTCTATCATTTTGACCAGCATATAATACATAAGCATAGTGCTGTCGGGAATGATCATACGCTCAACAGATGAATGCGATATATCGCGCTCATGCCATAGATTTACATTTTCCATTGCAGCAATGGAATTGCTGCGGATAACTCTGGCTAATCCCGCGATACGTTCACAAATAACCGGATTCTTCTTATGCGGCATTGCTGATGAACCCTTCTGCCCTTTGGTGAACGGTTCTTCAAGCTCAAGTATCTCGGTTTTCTGCTGGTGGCGAATTTCAGTCGCAAATTTTTCGAGTGAACATGCTATGATGGCAAGTGTAGCCATGTATTCGGCGTGAATATCGCGCTGTATTATCTGTGTTGCCGCGTTTGCGGGTTTTAACCCAAGCTTTTTGCATACATAACGCTCAACAAAAGGATTCAGATGCTCATATGTACCAACTGCACCTGATATTTTACCGACTGAAACAGTTTTGATGGCTGTTTTTAATCTTGCAATATCACGGTTAACTTCATCATACCATAGGGCAAACTTGAGTCCAAGCGTAACCGCTTCGGCGTGAACGCCGTGCGTTCTGCCTACCATTGGAAGGTATTTATACTTTTTGGCTTTCTTTGCAAGAGATGACTTTAACACCACAAGCTGCTTGAGTATCAGCTCACCGGCTTCTTTCATCTGCACTGATAGCGCTGTATCAAGCACATCACTGCTTGTCATACCGTAGTGTATGAAACGCGATTCGGGTCCGACGTAGCTTCCAACATTGGTTAAAAAAGCTATGACATCATGTTTTACAACTGCTTCGATATCATTTATTTTTTTAACGTTGAATTTAGCTTTGGAACGTATTTTTTTGAGCGCTGAGGCCGGGACTATGCCAAGCTTATTGTTGGCTTCTGAAGCGAATATTTCAATTTTAAGCCAGATGGAGAATTTATTTTCTTCTGACCAAATATTGCCAATTTGGGGTAGCGTATATCTTTCTATCATACTGCAAATTTAATTATTTAATTAAAATAATTATAGTCAGATAGCCGGATATATTTTAGATTTAACTCAGCGAGAGCTAACTAGTCATTGGTCAACTGAAATACCAGTCAAGCAAGACCAACAACGCGGGGAAGCGGGATCCTTCCTGCCTGAACTGCCTTCCATTGCTATCAGGATATAAGTCAAACAGTTACGGCAGGCAGGCACTGCGTTCAGGATAAAAAAAAGCCCCGGCTAACAATCCGGGGCGACGTGAAAACAGGCTTTAAGTGGGGAAAGAATATGTTAATTGCCTGCGTTTTCAAACTCTATCGGAAAAACTTCCTTATCATCCTGAACAAGTTTTTCTTCGTCAATTCTGTAGCCTGTAAAATACCAGTTATTATCATCCCTGTTGGTTACATAACATTTTCCTTCTTTAACCAGGAACGATACTTCAAGCGGAATTTCGTAATATTTGTAGTTTTGTTTCTTTACAAGCTTATATGTAGTGTTTGCAACATTTTCAAAGAAGTAAACATCAACAGAATTCTTAGGTGTTTTCTTTTTTTCTTTGACAGCCAGAACTATATCATTATCTCCGTCAAATGAAAAATCACCGCTGGCATAACCCGTAACTTTTATGTCAAGGGGAAGCAGGTAGCTGAGTTCATCCAGCTGATCATCAGTTAAAGATACTGACATCATTCCCATGAACTCCTCAAAGTCCATATCATCCTGTGCCGAGACCCGGGTATTTGAAATGAATAGTAAAACGAAAGAAAGAGCTGTTAATAGAGATAATCTGATCTTCATACTTATATAATTAAAATTTTTGAACTTCCAGCTTTAAAGATTTAATCTGCGGAGAGGGTGGGATTCGAACCCACGGTAGCGTTACCGCTACACCGGTTTTCGAGACCGACCGATTCAACCACTCTCGCACCTCTCCATAACAGAAATACCCTTAAAGTAATGGAGAAGCTCTTCAAATATAATTATATTATTTAGCGATGTCAAGAGCTAAAACACTTAAAGTTCTACTTTAACTGTTTTTTAACAATATATGTATTTACCAGGTTTATTGTTTGAGCTCCCAAAAGAACATAATAAAGTACTAATACGCTAAGAATTTCTATTAAAACTATGTAAATATAGCTTAATTTGAAGAATTGGGGTATGTAAATATTTATAACAAAAATTATAAGAGTAATAGTTGCAGCCCTGGAAATAGCATTCCACTCATATCCAATTCGGTATATTTTTTGTGAATAATAATACAGCACTATGAACATTATCATATACGAAAGCATTGTAGCAATTGCTGCCCCAATGATGGAATACTGCGGTATTAGAATAAAATTCAAAGCGATATTGCTTACACATCCTGCAGCAGATGAAATGATAAGGTATTTGATCTTGTTCTGAAAGAATGAAGCGACATTCAGGTTCAGGTACAGCCCCGAAAACAAATAAGCGAGCAGTATGTAAGGTATTATGACAAGTCCGCTCCAGTATTTTTCGTTAAGCAAAGTAAAGCCGGCAATATTAATTTTTACCAGGTCATCAGCCAGCAGAGAGAATAACAAGAACACAACTAAACCGCCGTAGCAGAAATATGTAAACACTTTTGAAAATATTTCTTTGTTACCCTCTTCACCTTTCAGGTTCATAAAAAACGGGGTCCATGCAACCTTAAAGCCTGTAATTACCAGATTCATCACAATACCAATCCTGTAACTGGCAGAGTAAATTCCAACCTCAGCGGAACCCTTAAAATACTCGAGTATAAACCTGTCGATAAGATCAATAGAGATAAGAAAAATACCGTAATATAAAAATAAATGAGCGTTCTTTAATAAGTGCTTTACCGTTGCAGATTGGATACTCAGTGCAAAATATTTTGTTGTGCTGAAAAATGAAATTATGAACAGGAACGTATATGATACCAGGTATGAATAAAATATCGCTTCTATCCCCTGTTTGTAAAAGACAATCAGAATTATGTTTATGGCAACATTCAGTACCACAGCAACTGAGTTAAGGAATGAATAGAGCTTTGAACGCTGAATGCTGTTGATAAGAATCATCGGGAATCGGTAAAGTGAATCAGCCAGCAGTATGAAGGCTAACAGCCTTATGAGGTAACCGTTTGAAGTGCTGCCTGTAATTTTAGCTGAAATAAGATCCGAAAGGAAAAAAATAATAATACTGAATATTACCGATGTTGAGAATATTAGTATGAGTGTTGAGCTGTAAATCTTCTTTTTTGAGACATCATCTCCCGCTTCAAGGAACAGCTTCTGGAAAGCCGTTTCCATTCCGTACAGGTAAAACACCGAAACAAAGAACCAGAAGGAATAAACCAGGGAGAATATACCATACTCCGCAGGGGGAAAGTAAAGAGTATATATGGGCAGCAGCAAAAAAGGCAGTAAGCGGTTGAACACACTGCCTATTGTGTAGATTATTGCATCAGAAAATATTTTTTGTATTTGTGACGGCAAATATTCCGGATTTAGATTGGGACTAAAGTCCCATTTTCTTTTTTATAGGTTTTCCACGACCTAAAGGTCGTGGCAAATCATTTTCGACAAATCAAATAATTCCTGATTTTTGGTAATATTCAGTTAATTTTGCAAAGACTGAACTGTATGAGTGATACTTATCGACCCATTTACGCGATGCTTCGCGGGTTGTATTGCGCAGCTGTTCATTATCTATCAGCTCAATTAATTTTTCAGTAAGTGTTTCCTTGTTAGCAACAATAAACGGATTCTCTGGCAGCCAGGTATCCATACCGCAGTTCATATCTGTAATTGTAGGCAGACCCATTGAAAGTGTCTCAAGTGAATTTATCCCGTAACCGGTGCCTCCCCTGTTGCCCAGCTGGTCAATTGCAATATGGCAGGTCTGTTTTATCTTCATAAGTTCATCGCGTGGCGTATCTTCAATCAGCAGGAACTCAACATCTCGGCTCTTTTTAACTTCTTCAACTGCTGCAATAATTTCAGGTGAACCTTTTATTATGCGCTGTGTTGGTGAATGGATGATCCTTATCTTTTCTTTAAATCCCGTATTATATATATCATCATCAATGTAATCAATACCTGAATTATCGAACGGAAAGAACAGGAAGTTTATATCCGGATGCCTTAATGTGTGGTCGTATTCAAAGGTCAGGTTAAGGTCGCTGATCTCATCCATATCCCTTACAATTCCGCGTGTCCTAAGGTCATCACCAAAGTAGCAATTGACTATATTTTTGCCCTTCATTTTGAAAGCTTTTGCAAGCTGTGAATCACTGAAAAAATCTATGCCTCCATCAAAATGGATTACATCAAATGTGTCAGCCTCAATTTCATCCAGCGCTTTAAGGAATTTTGGTTTATTCCTGTTCTCGCGGAGCTTCATGTATGCTTTTTCGGCGGAATTCTTCGGTTCAAAATAAGGAAGATATGTCCATTTATCAGTGTTATCTTTTTTAATCTTACCCTGCAGGTTTGACTGCTTGAACTCACGCCATTTCATGGCGACCTTACTGCGCGGCAGCGGGAGGTTCAGGCATACATCTTCCGGGAAATCGAAAGGAATCTTATAAAATGTAAGCAGTCTTGCGGGCATTCCGTTCATTGTCTGCATATTCATGACGTTATAAGGCACACCGGCAGTATTTTCAGGTGCGATATGTAGTACTTTTTTATTCAAATTTTCTCTAATTGATTTCTATAATCTGAAAGATGCTTTAGCAAACAAAAATGGTTTTTTATCCGTAACAAACATATCATATAATTCCGGTTCTTCGCTGCCATAATAGAAAATTGAGAAATCTCTGTCGTTATTCAGGAACTTGTTCATAATCCCGGCTCTAAGCAGCACATTGCTTTCAGGCTCAAACCCGATAGACGCTTCATAAAAGAACATGTTAAAATCACCTGCTACAGGCTCAAGGTCAGCATCAATAAAAAAATCCTTATTAATAAAATATCTTCCTGTAAACCTGCCCCCGAAAGTAATATTCCTTCTGTTGCGTATCATATATGTATAAAACTGATTCACGGGTTTATCAAGAACTGTCAAGCTGATAAAATACGGAAGCCTGTGGGGCATCTCTTCAAAGAAAAAATCCTTTTCGTAATACCGCAATTCCAGTTGAGCGTTAAAGTAACTCCTATTAAAGCGGTAACCCGCAATGAAACCTACTAATGCCGCTTTGGCTTTAGTATCTATATTTAAAGCGGCTTCTTCATACATCCAAAAATTTTTATTTATTCTAACCCGCGAATCCAGTGAAATGATCTTCAGGTCCGCTGTACCAACAGGATAATTATAATAATTCATCATATATCTTATTGCCAGAAGTGAATCATATCCAGCGCTTATTGTTGCAATATCATCATAACCCGTAAATCCGTAGCCCAGGTCTCTTGCTGAAATGTATACTTTGTTCTTATACAAAGTGATCTCTCCGCCCTGTGATTCAAAATGATCGAAAATGAGACCCTGGCCATGCTTTTGTCTCCATAGATCACCCAGATTAAATACAACAGAATCAAGAGCAAGTATGTTATTAATCCTGGCCTGAATTGATGGTTTTGCCCATGTATACAGATTATGCTCTCTTCCGTAGTCGTTGGAAAAATTCCAGATCTCAGCAACAAACCTTAAAGGTACGCGTACATTGCTTCCGATATTTGTTGTTATCACAGTTCCAAAGTAAGCTGAGGCGTGGTAAAACGGATCTTTATGACGGGTGATATGCGATAACACCATTCCTTCAGCATCTATATTAAATGAAACGGGAACTCCTTTTAAAGTAAAAACTGTATCAGTTTGAATCTGACCCAGTATTAAGGAATTTGTTATAAACAGAAAGCAAAGGGGAAGAAACTTAAAGTTTTTCATAATAGGTGAGCTAATTCATTTTTTACCAGCCACAAAAATTTGCTATGCAGCATTTTATTCTATATTTCATAATAATTTAGAATAAATATAACGAAGCAAAAAAACATAAAAAAGGTATCTTTGATATATTTACTAAATTTCTCTGAGATATTGCTTAATGCAGATCAAATACCTTCATCCATTTTTCAAGCGCAAAAGCGCGGTAAAGTATTTTATCATTAAAATTCCCCGATTTGATCATACCAATTATCTTTTCTCGATCGATATATTTCCCGCTTCTGAAATCATTCTTAAAAGTATCCTCGAGGTATCCCGGAATTTCAGTTAGCCACTTCTTTTGGGGAACAGAAAAGGCAAGCTTGCCTTTTCGCATTCTGATATCTTCGGGAATTTTACCTTTTAGTGATTTGCGCAATACACTTTTTGTCCATCCCTTTTGTATCAATTTATCAAGAGGTATTGTAAATATGAGTTCAACCAGCCTGTAATCAAGGAACGGTATCCTTGCTTCCACAGAAAACGCGCCGGAATTCCTGTCCTCATATCTTAACAGAGATGGAATTGAAATATTCCACAGGTTTGAAAGGCGGTTTGCTTCGAGTCCTGATGCGGCAATCATTTCGTTAAATACATCCCTGCGGTTATGCGATGAAACAAACTCACGCTGCGCAAAAGCAGCGCTGTTCTTTAATACATGTCTGTACCTAACTGAGCCTGTATTAAAGTAAATAAGGTTTTGCATAAATTTATTGTAGCCCAGGTTTGAAGTCTTAACACCGTTTACAAACTCAGAAATGAATTTGAAAGGATTAAGCAAATTGCGTTTTAAATGGAACGGGAAAAATGAGAAGTATCCCAGAAGGATTTCATCGCTTCCCTGCCCATCAAGTACAACTTTAATTCCGGTTTCATGAATCTTTTTAAAAACGCTCCACTGTGCAAAAACGGTCGCTCCCGTATAAGGCTCATCCTGGTGATATGTCATTTTGTCAATATCACTCAAGAAACCATTAACATCGGGGAAGAGGTAATATTTGGTTGAATTTGTCTGCCGGATAACCTCTTCTACATACGGCCTTTCATCTATAAGCGGGTCATCATAGCACGCTGTGAAAGTTTTCTGAATTTCGGGTTTACCTTCGTTGTGAAGAATATCATGCATAATGCAGACTATCGCCGAGGAATCCAGTCCCCCGCTTAAACAGCTGCCTACTTCCACATCACTGCGTAAATGTATTCTTACTGAATCATACAACAGGTCATAAAAATCTTTGTAAAGGTTTGTTGTATCCTGCATGAATCCGTTATTGGGCAGATTGTACCACCTTGAAAGCTTAAATTCATTATTTTTGATGGTGAATTTATGTCCTGCCTGTACCTTAGTGATGTTCTTGTAGAAAGTATTTTCAGTGTGATCAATAAAATTAAATACCACGTAATCGTAAATTGTGGAATCATTCACAGACTTATCAATACCGCAGCTTAGTATCTGTTTAATTTCAGAGCCAAAAATAAGCTTAGTATCATTCTTGTAGAAGTATAATGGCTTTATGCCGAATCTATCTCTTGCACAAAACAGGGTTTTTTCCTGTTTATCCCATATAGCAAAAGCCCACATACCGTTTAGTTTGTGCAGGCAATCTTCGCCCCACTCTTTATAAGCATTTATTATGACTTCCGTATCGGAATCAGTATGGAACTTGTAGCCTTTTTTCTTTAGCTCATTGCCAACTTCTATGTAATTATAAATTTCACCGTTAAACACTATCACATAGCGGTTATCGGTATCATAAAGGGGCATGTTTGATATTTCGCGCAAATCGATAATTGCCAGGCGTGTTGAACCAATGCCAACATTGCCTTCAACATACACGCCGTTGCCATCGGGACCGCGGTGAAGGATAATCCTGTTCATCTCGCTTACCCGGGCTTTATCAACAGGCGCACCGTTAAAATTGAATATACCGGATATTCCGCACATTATGTCTTAACCTGCCCGTCGTTTGGATGCTTAATATGTTTTGGGATTATTGTATATAGTGCAAGAGGAATCAGTATAGTAAAAATTGTTAATGCTTTATCTATTTCGCGTAAACGGGCAATGAAAAAGAATGCTCCAAAGTAGAATAGCGGCAATACAATTACTGCGCTGTTCTTCAGAAATGCTGGTTTAGTTTTGAATCCTTTAAAAACAAAATAGATAAACGGAGCTATCATTAAGAACCAAAGCAGCATCCAATCCTTATGCGCTATATTAAATGCAGCATCCTTGGTAAAGTACCAGTTCACTTCACTGCCGCCGGCGGAGCCGCCGCGCAATAAATAAATCAAACCATATGCGGTAAGAAATGTTATTGTTAATAAAACGCTGTTTATCCATACTGTTTTATCTTTCATGCTTGATAAGTTGGAAAAGAAATAGAATGCGATAAGCAGTATCAGTTGCAGCTCATTAAATGCCGCAATGAATACTAATGGATACAAAAATTTAATTTTTGATGTATTGATGAAGTAAAATCCCAGTGCCATTATTCCCGCAGTCGTCATATCACCAAGTACGTCATATCCCGTGAGCGAGAGAGGTACAAGTACTGCAAACAGCAGTAATGCAATTACTGCCCCTGTATCATCAAACCACAATCTGAAAAATTTCATCAGGCAAAAGAGCATGAATGCGAATATGATAATATTCTGCAGTGTATATGCTGCAATGAAAGCGGGCTTTTCGGGGATTACTGTACTCAATGCTGAGATCCATATTTGTGTAATGTAGGGATTCAGCAGCCTGTATTTGTAGGGATACTCAATTGTATTATTAATTATGGTTGTATGGCGGGTAAGCTTAAGCTCGTAGTTGGGTGCATCTGTTCTAACAGTCTGGAAATAACCCAGGATCAAAGCGGTAAAAAATACAATAAACCAGATCTTATTTTTTTCCAGCACTGTAATTAATTAATGATTAATATTTCAGATCTAAAAAATATGAATCCCTTAATATACCTCTTGCGCCAAATGATTCTTTGAACTTACCGAGTCCCCAGTTTGGATCCATATTCACAGTGAATAACCCGAAATCAAGGAAACCGAGACCGCGGCTTATAGCATCCTTCATAATGGTATAAAACAACAGGTTCACCGCGCGGTACTGCTGGTACTCCTGGTTATGGCTTATGTAAAACACAAGCACAACTTTATCGTTGCAGTAAAAATTAATAACACCTGCTATCATTTTGTTTTTCAGGTATGCCCCGAACAATTGTATTTTATGAGGAAAGAGTTCTTTAAGCAGATATAGTTCCTCTAAAGTATGCGCCGGCTGCACGTTGTGCCGCATGGCAAGGTTGCTCTTCAAAATATCGTAATACTCATCAAAGTCATTGGACTTCTTTATTACAACACCCATTTTCTCGGCTTTACGCACTGAAGTGCGTGATTCAGGCTTAATAAGCTTCATCACGTTATCTTCATCGACATCAAGTGTAATAACGCTTGTTACTTCACGTTTGAGATAATTAAAGCCATTCTTAACGAATGCAAAATCAAGATACTGGTTATACCGTTTCTGGTAAACAACAGGTACGTTTGTTACAACTATTTTTTCAAACTTTTCTCTTAAAGAATAATCAATCAGGCTTTGTGTAAGATCAAATGACTGCTTGATGCTCAGGCTTTCATTGTGCACAAAGCCGCCGTAACTTGCGCCCATGTGTGACCAAAGTGTCCTTGTGCCATCACGCTTTATATCAGCCGCAGGCATAGCCGCTATGAGCTTTTTATCCTCAAAAAAAAGCAGCGAGTTATCTTTGAATTTATCAGGTGAGTGATATGAAAGGAATTTGCGCGTATGGAATATTGTACCATTGGATGACCCCGCGACAAAATCTTCCCATTTATCATGATATTTTTTTTCGTATTGAACTACTTCCACTCAAAAGCTCCCGCTAATATACATTACTGAAAATACAGGAATCAGAAATTAGTGCCTAATGTTATTGTATGACTTGAGCCAAGTGAATATTTGTAGGGAACAAATGCATAATCAAGCGCAAAAGCTTTATATTTCAGACCAATTCCCGCGGCAATGGTTTTGTTTTCATAACCGGACTGGTAACCCACTCTTAATGCTAGGAAATCTTTGTACAAAAGCTCAGCACCGGTATTGGCGTGGAACTTGCCGCCATCCATTACTTTATATCCATCTGCGGCTAAAATGAGCCTTGAGCTTATGCCAACAAGATCTACGTAATATGAACCGCCGAACCTTATTGCAGAAGGAAGCTTGGTAGCTTCATTCCTGAGATCGCTCATTGAACCGAGGTTTGTGATTGATGCGCCAACTGTCAGTTTATCTTTGATGTACAGCCCGCCAAGATCAAGCGCAACGCCGGAGGCGTTATCGACATAAATCTTTTCAAAAAGGAATTTACCTGTTAAACCTACGGATAGATTTTCGTTGACCTTATAACCCATTGAAACACCAAGTGCAAAATTCTGTGCGGTAAATTCACCCAGTGATTCACCCGGAATTTCCCGTACCTGGATCTTATCAACTGATGTGTTATTCAGACTGAAGCCAAGCGCAAGCTTGCTGAACTTTACCTTGCCTGCCA
>JAUQWQ010000165.1 GCA_030835085.1 Ignavibacteria bacterium | reverse complement strand
AATCTTTTCTGAAGCTCAATTCCAACATCAGATTGCAATGCCGCGAAGCGGAATGTATCTTTTTTATCACGGGTTATAAAAAAATTGACGGAGCCATTGCATAAATTGCACACTCCGTCAAATAAAATTATTTTATGATCGCTGCTCAATTAAATTATAATTGTTTTTAACACCGCATCAACTGCCGGCTGGATGAAGAGAATATTCTAAAGCGTAAGCCTGTAATATTCCCAGTTCGAAAGCGGTGTTGCGCCAATCTTGTTATAGAAAGCAATTGCGTCAATATTCCAGTCAAGTACAGCCCACTCGACTCTTCCGCAGCCCATATCATTTGCAATTTCAATCAGCCTGTCAAAGAATAATTTTCCTATTCCGGTGTTACGCCTGCTTTGAGTTATGAAAATATCTTCCAGGAATAAAGTTTTCTTTGCCAGGAAAGAAGAGTATGATTCAAAATAAATTGCATAGCCAAGTATATCTTTGCCTTCTTTTGCAACAAGCATATTAATCAGCCGCTTCTTGCCGAAAGTATCTTTGTAAAGTCTTCTTACTGCAATATCATCAGGACCTTCGAGTTTTTCGAATGCTGCAAGCTCTTTTACCAGATCTATTATTTTATCAAAATCACCTTTTTTTGCTTTTTTTATTTTAATTTTTGGTTCTTTTTCTTTTTTTGTTTTAGCCATTGTATAAATAGTCTCCTGTAATACAAAAATATTTACTTATTTATTAATTTAGTATTCAATTCTGTATCTCAGGGAATATGTAATTTTTGAGGATACAAAAGCATAATGTATTGTAATCTATTAAAAAACAATCATTAAAGCTTGTTTCTTAAGAATCAGCTAATAGTAAATATGAGGAACCTTCACAAATGTATATCGGATTTGATTTATGGTATGTTTAGCCGGGCAGTATTTTTTCTTCTTTTATTTCTGTTAAGTACATCTCTTCGTTTTTCTTCTGTGGAATGAAAAGGGTTGTGCTTTTTTATTGCTTCAAAAGTATTATCTTCCTTATTGGTTTCATAAGTTTCGGTTCTGGGTCTGTACAGGATAGAATCTTCCCTGTGATCTTTTGTAGCTTCCGGTTCTGTTTTTAATTCGTATTCTTCCGGTACACATGCAGCAACATATTCCGGATATTTTTCATATACTTTATGTATCATTAATTTTCTTTTAGCATTTTTATTGTTTCAGTTCAGATAGTACTTCCCTGAATTTGATCCTTGCTCTGTGAAGCCTGCTTTTTACTGTACCAATTGGGCATTTAAGTTTTTCTGAAATTTCAGACAGACTGCATTCATTCAAATGATACAATAATATTACTATCCTGTAATCATCTTTGATCTTTTCGAGCTCTTTAAAAATTTCAAAATATCTTAATTCAGGGTCCGGAATTTGTTCGTAAGGTTCGTTTATCACACATTCAAGGTCGTAATGCGGATGCGCTTGCTTTTTCTTATTCATATTTATAAACAGGTTCTTCATTATCCTGAAAAGCCATGCTTTGCAGTTACTGCCGGGTTCAAACTGATCTATGAACCTGTAAGCCCTGATAAACGTATCCTGGGTCAGGTCATCTGCATCAAACTCGTTTTGCGTCATTCGGCGGGCAATGTTTGAAAAATACGCATAATGTATATATGCTTCTTTTAAAAAAAGTTCTTCCTTATTCATAAATTGTTTTAATGTTGTTGAGAAATTTGTTGTGAAGAATTTTAAAGTATGAAACAGCTTAAAACGAAGACTGCAAATAAAGAGATACTAAGCCAAAAGTAAATATTTATTTCGTCTTCCTGCTCAGTTGAATCAATTTCAGATTCTGCAGTATTTATATTAACTAAGTTTACTGCTTTTTCATTTTCAGTTTCTTCTTTATCCATATATATATTTACTTTTATAGTATCTATTTCAGCTGGTCGCCTTTATGATAAGTCCAGCTTTTGCATTCAGGATTTTTAATAATCTTAATTTTGCTCTTTATAGCTGTAGTTAAAATTGAGTCTGAATCTGCGTTGATTTTTTCATCATTAAAGCTATTTTCGGATTCATCTGAGTTTGAAATTGAGCTAGGCTGTTCATTCCCGTCTTCATTGAAGTCTGTAGTCATTTATTTTCTTTTTTTTGATAAAAAACATGATCTTATTATTTCAAAACTACACAATTGGAAATCCTTATTGTATCGGTCATGAGGATGAAAAATGGTCTAATTCCTAAGATGTAATTAATTTAATTCCAATTATTTAAAAGTAATCAAGTTATTAAACAAAAGTTATAAATACCTTAATTTTTAGAAAATTCCGCAATATTCTCTGTATTATTATTCTTATACTATGGTTTCCGCTTTTTATATTCAAATTGAGATAATTTTAAATTATATTAATTTATTCAAATCCAATATTGAACATGAAAAATTCTTTTCTGTTATTTCTTTCATTATTTATTTTAAATGTTGTTTATTCGCAAATAGGCAATTCTGAAGCAGAAGCTAAAGATCCCGGCAGATTTTTATCAAGAAACACTTTTGAAGGCGACTACTCCAGCGCAATATTTGTAAATAAAAACCTTTCTGTAAATTCCGCACCGCAAAATGAACCTTCTATCAGGATAAGCAGGGTAAACCCTAATTTTGTTGTTGCTGCATGGCGGGATTTCAGGCTGGGATATATAGAACCGAATATTGTAAGAAGGATAGGATATACTTATTCCACTGATGGCGGTTCAACCTGGGCAGCTTCACAGCTGCTGCCGGATCCAAATCCGAATCACACATCACAAAGTGACCCGGTTATAACAACTGATGCTCAGGGAAATTTTTATATTTCAAGTACTTCAAGGCAGCCTGTAACCGGTTATAACAGGGATATGCTTCTGTATAAATCAACTAATAACGGGCAGACTTTTTTTCTGCATTCAACCGCTGTTCCGGGAACTGGGGGAGCAGGTGAAGATAAAGAATGGATCTTCTGTGACCCGATTGTAACTAATACAACATATAATAATATTTTTATTTCATGGACAAGTTTTGGACCGCAGCCCGGTATTAAATTCCGCAAATCTACTAACGGCGGTCTCAACTGGACAGCCACAGTGAATATAGGTGATAATACTTCAGGTCAGGGTTCAAACATTTGTTCGGGTACAGGTAACCAGATATACGTCGTTTGGGATGCAGGCGGAATTCGGTTTGATAAATCTACAAACGGAGGTACAAGCTTTGGACCTGATTACCAGTTAAGTAATATTTCTACCACAAATGGTTTTCCGTTTATATGCTGTGATTACTCTAATAATGCAACCCGCGGAAATGTATATGTGATATGGGATGATATGCGCGGTGGAAGTTCAGACGTGTGGTTTCAGCGCTCAACTAATGGCGGTGCAAACTGGCTAACATCACCTGTAAGGGTAAATGATGTAACTACGAACAGTCAGTACTGGCCGGTTATTCAATGCGATGAAAACGGGATACTTTATGCAATGTATTATGATAACCGCGGAGGTACTATAGTTAATACATATGTAGCATATTCTGTTGATGCCGGTACTTCATGGATAAACCAGCTGTTAAGTGATTCATCATTTACAGCTACCCCTGTCGGAGGTACAGGCGGTGATGTCAGATATGGTGACTATATACAAATTGATGCTTTTAACGGAAAAGTTATTCCAGTTTGGACAGATGACAGGAAGGGTACACCTAACCAGGAAATTTATACTGCGAACTTATCCGGACTTCTTGCAGTAAACCCTGTCAGCACAGAAATACCGTTAAGTTTTTCTTTATACCAGAATTATCCGAACCCGTTCAACCCTGTAACCAGGATAGATTTCGATGTTCCCAAATCTGTTTTTGTCAGCATTAAATTATTCGATATTCTGGGCAGGGAAGTAAAAGTAATTGTTTCGCAAAATCTGAATGCAGGTAAATTCTACACAGAATTGAATGCCGAAAATCTTTCCGCGGGTGTTTATTTTTATAAAATTGAAGCAGGTGATTTTGTTGAAAGTAAAAAACTGGTGCTGGTAAAATAAAATATAAATTTATGTTTTTTATTGAGCAATCCTATTCAAGGGATTGCTTTTTTTTTGATAATTAGTAATATTACCCGGTATTTATAATTAAATGGGAACTTAATGATTAAGCATATACTAATTACGGTCTTTTTCCTGATATCAGTCAATTACATCTTCTCACAATGGAATTACGGGCAGCCTTTTTCTGTTAATCCGCCTAACTCAATGTTACAGCAGGTACTTAACAAGCAGCCAAAAACATTTATGTATGATTCCCTTGCATTTCCGTATCCAACAAACAGGTGGTTTATGAATTTAATTCTGCCATACGGAAGTTACGGTACTTCACAGTTTGATTCAAATGTTGTAGGAAAATTCGGTGTTTATTCTTTGCCATACTGTGTTGGGTTTGCATATAACTTTCCGGTTGGCAATCCGAATCCGTACAAAATGCTGAAAGTGGATTACGCACCTTATAGTATTACTACAACGAGCGGAGATTCAGCTTCGGTTTCCTGGAGGAATTCATTTACAATGTTTATGGGAACGCTTGATAGTGCAAGGATCAAACCTTTTTTAAAAGGGTTTGACGATTTTTCTGCAACTCTAAGATGGCGAGATACAATAACACCAAACTCCGGTTACATGGAAGCGCCGCTTGTAAGAGGCATGCCTTATGTTACAATGAACTATGTTAATATGCGGCCGTTCGTTGCTTCTCCGGCTCCGCCTATAGTTTCAGTAAATGGCATTAATGTGCTGGGGGCAAATGACTCGGTTGATATAACCGGGACAAAATTTATCCTAATGCTAAACGGCAATGTAGGTACTTCAAACAGGCAGTTATGGGTATTGTATTCTTCGGTACCTGTTACTATGCGATGCCGTAACAGCGGGATAAAGTTTACCGGCGGTTCGTTTACAGGGTATTTAAGGCTTGCATACATTACAACAAGGGATCTTGATCCGAATGCCGCTGATTCAACAGCAAGGATCCAGCTGCTGGATAAATTCGCAAAGTTCTATCCTGTAGGAGGTACTTTTTCTGCATCAATTACTTCAGATACTACAAGGGCAATAATGAATTTTAATTTCCAGTCTAATATTCCGGGCAATGATTCACTTTTAATGACAGCCCTTCCGCATCATATACCCATGCTTACAAACAGTATTTCAAATACTTTAAAATTCAAGTGCCTGAAAGGAAGTATGCAGGAAGTTTACGGTAAGACATGGACACTGAATGAGAATTTGACAAATGTCAACTGGTACCCGGCAGGTAATCTTACCAATGTACCTGCAAATTACAGGGATACCTTGTACAGGACACTTGTTTATGATTATGATACAATATGCGGTGCGAGATCATTTCCTTATGTTCCTAATGGTAACAACCAGACTTCAAATGATGTATACGGATTTGGCAAGACCGGGGCAAAGTACGGCAGACTGGCTGTTATTGCCGATGAACTTCTTTCATTGGGCTTTCCGCAATGCGATACTATTGCGAGGAATATCAGGGATACTTTAAAATATAATTTAAATTCATGGCTTAACGGCAGACCAAACCCGATAATACTTGGTTCTAATCTCAAAGATTCGTTAATGTATGATACAAAATTCGGGGGAATAATTTCCAGCCTTTCATATGACCAGGGCTATTACCAGGATTTTGGAAATGCGTTTTATAATGACCATCATCTGCAGTACGGATACTGGGCATACATGGCTGCGGCACTTGCCAGAAAAGACCCTGCATGGGTTACACAGAATGGAAGCAAAATAGTTGATATGCTGCGGGATATAGGAAACCCGAGTTCACAAGACCCATATTTCACTAATCACCGAATGCTTGACTGGTATGACGGAAATTCATGGGCAAACGGGATGTATGATGCCGGGGCAGGAAGAAACCAGGAATCAAGCAGCGAAGCAACCAATGCCTGGTACGGTATGTACCTTTACGGGATGGCTGTAAATGATCAGAATATCAAGAACACAGGAAGGCTGATGCTGGCTTCGGAAATGAGGGCGGCGCATTATTACTATCATATTGATCCTAATAACTCTCCTTATCCTCCATCTTATACAAATTCGTGGCATGTTGTAGGTAACCTTTGGCATTCATTGATCACCAATTCTACTTTCTTCGGCAAAAAGATCCGCTATGTGTATGGCATACAGATAATTCCAACTACACCAATAACAGAAGAACTTCTTAGTCATAATTACAGCAAAAACATTTATGATTTTGCTCTGAGGGATGATTCGGTTTTTATGCGTAATGGCCAGATAACAACAGGAACTTTCAACTGGACCACTATTTGCGTCGGAGCTCAGGCATATGCTTATCCTGATACTGCATTGGTATTTTTTAACAAATACCGTGGATTTGCCGGCAACTTTGATGGCGGCGCAAGCAAAACCAATGTTTTATACTGGATACTGACAAGAAAGTTCAATCCAACTATTGGTATTCAGCTAACAGGCAATGAAATACCCCTTAGTTTTAACTTGTATCAAAACTATCCAAACCCGTTTAATCCTTTTTCAACCATCAAGTTCGATATATCCAAAACTGCAGATATCAAACTTGTCATATATGATCTTCTTGGAAGGGAAGTTCAAACTTTGGTCAACCGGGATCTTGTTGCGGGGCAATATAAAGTTGAGTGGGATGCCTCAGGGTTCGCATCCGGAGCATATTTCTATAAATTAACTGCCGGTGATTTTGTTCAGACCAAAAAAATGGTACTTGTAAAATAGACCAGCTGATAAAATAAACCCGGCATTGTATGCAGTGCCGGGTCTATTTGTAATGCATTGCAATTTTTTCAATTGTTTAATCCTAAAACCGTTATAAACTTTTCTGTTCCGCTGGCATCTAATGTAAAACTCACTGTTTTTGATGCCACAGGCAGTGAAATTACGGTTTTAATGAATTCAGAGCTGAAAGCAGGGTTTACGAAATTAACTGGAATGCTGAGAATCTCCACAGCGGTGCATACTTCTGCAAACTAAGCTCAGGTGAATTTGCCGATAGGGAATACAGTCGGGCTCCTTCCTGTATTCACTAATTTTGAGGTTTTTTATATTGTTTCGTTTTATGATATTTGTTAACAGATAATTCAGATGTTATTTACATAATAATAAGGAGCATCAGGTATGAAAAACAGAGCAATTATATTAGCTTTAGTTCTAATAGTTATTTCAGCTTTATTTATCTCTTGCGGCAAATCCACAAAACCCAAAAAACAAATTGATACCAAGCCTGTTTCAGTAAAAAAGTTTGATACACCACCCGGCGCTGATCCGTCTGTACCGGCAGATCAGGGCGGTGAAGGATTCAAAGGAGAAGGATGGGAAACTGCTGTTAATTATAATTTACAGGGTGATTCCAATGCTGTTAAAGGCGGAACATTTTCAATGAGAATCCCTGATTTTCCCAACACGCTTCGCAACTGGGGCAAGGATGCAAACTCATACGTTAACAATCTAATGGAATATGGTTTAATGTACGAAGGTTTATTGAACCAGGATCCGGTAACAGAAGAATGGATCCCGGCACTTGCAACTCACTGGAAAATAAGCGAAGATAAAAAACAGTTCTGGTTCAGACTGAACCCCAATGCAAGGTGGGCTGACGGAAAACCTGTTATTGCTGAAGATGTCGTTGCATCATGGAAGATGCTGGTAGATCCGGGTATACTGGAAGCTTATTCAAACATACTGTACGGAACTTACGAGCAGCCTGTTGCTGAAAGTAAGTATATAGTTTCAGTTAAGACAAAAGAAACCAACTGGAGACAGTTCCTGTATTTTGCTGGTTCAATGAGAGTACTGCCTGCTCATTATATAGGAGGAATCAGCGGTTCAGAATATCTGGAAAAATTCCAGTTTGAAGCTATTCCGGGTTCAGGTCCTTATATATTATTAAAAGAAGATATTAACAAAGGACAATCAGTTACCTTCCGCAGAAGAAGTGATTACTGGGCCGAGAAAGAAAGATTTAATGTAGGAGTAAATAATTTTGATGCTATAAAGCTGGAGGTCATACAGGATGAATCTCTTGCTTTCGAAAAATTCAAAAAAGGTGATATAGATATTTACGCTGTTACACGCGCGCAGTGGTGGGCAGAAAGATTCGATTTTGATGAATTCAAGCGCGGACTGGTAGCGCGTTTCCGCGTATTTAATGAAAATCCTAATGGTGTTTCAGGAATTGTTTACAATATGCGCAAAGCGCCATTTGATGATATCAGGATCCGTAAAGCTGTAACTTATTTGTACGATAGAAGCAAATATAATGAAAAGCTGTTCTTTAGCGCGTATGAAATGGAATATTCTTATTATCCGGGATCAGTTTACGAAAATCCAAATAATCCAAGAATCGGATTTAACCTGGATTCCGCCCGAATGCTGCTTGAAGAAGCCGGCTGGAAGGATAAAAATTCAGATGGTTACCTGGTTAAGGATGGAAAAGTATTTGAGCTTGACCTGCCGTTTGATGGTGGGCCGGGACAGGAAAGATATTTAACTATCTTCCAGGAAGATCTGAAAAAAGCCGGAATAAAGCTGAACTTAAAACAGATAGACGGTGCTACCAAGTTTAAGCTTGGTAACGAAAGAAATTTTACTATATTAACTATGAACTGGACCGGACTCAGAATTCCGAATCCGGAAAGCTCGATGAGATCAAATACTGCTGACCCGCCGAATACTACCAACTGGCCGGGTATTAAGGATAGCAAAATTGATGAGCTGTGTGACAGGTACAATGTAACATATGATAAAAAGGAAAGAGTAAAGATTGTAAGAGAAATTGACGGAATTGCATGCAGTTATTATGGTTACGGGTTCGGCTGGTATGCCCCGTATCAAAGAATTGCTTTCCACAACAAGTTCTCATATCCGGAGTGGATCCTGCCAAGAACTACTGATTACCTTTTCACATGTGTATTGTGGTATTATGACCCTGAAAAAGCAGCAGAATACGATGCTGTAAAAGCAGATGGAAATAAAAAGATGGAAGTTAAAGAAGTTGACCAGAAATACTGGATTAAAGTTAAAGAAAAAGAAGACGCTTCAGGAAAATAAATAATTTAAAGGCATCTGCTGAACTTCAGCGGATGCCTTTATTCATAACGCCATTATTATATGACCGCATATTTTATACGAAGATTTTTATTGATAATACCTACCTTTTTAGGGATAACATTAATTGTATTTGTAATACTGCAGATCGTTCCGGGAGGTCCGCTTGAACAGGAAATACTAAAACTCCGCATGGGGGGGCAAACCGGCGGAGGCGAGGTAAGTTCCAGCGGTAACAATGTTACCGGGATTGAAATCCCTGAATCTGCAATGCAGGAAATGAAAAAGTATTATGGGTTTGACCTGCCAATACATTTACGTTATATCAGGTGGATAGGTAATTTGTTCAGGCTTGATCTCGGAAGGTCCTATGTATATGCCGAACCTGTTTTCGATGTCATTGTGGCGCGATTCCCGGTATCGATTTATTTCGGGCTGATAGGTTTTACCCTTACATATTTAATTTGTGTTCCCTTGGGAGTTGCCAAAGCTGTTAAGAACGGAAGCAAATTTGATTTTACATCATCAATACTGGTATTTATCGGCTACTCTACCCCGGGTTGGGCTTTTGGTGCTATTATGCTTGTATTATTTGGCGGCGGCAGTTTCTGGAGTGTATTCCCGCTGGGCGGTTTCAGGTCAGAAGACTGGGATTCACTTACTTTATTCAGCCAGATTTGGGACCAAGTACAGCATACTATATTACCTGTCGCAGCATATATGGTAGGAAGCTTTGCAACACTTACAATACTTACAAAAAATTCGGTAATCGAAAATTTAAGCCAGGATTATATCAGGACAGCTTTTGCGAAGGGACTTTCTGAAAAGCGTGTTATCTTCAGGCATGCATTGCGCAATTCACTAATCCCTATTGCTACGGGTCTTGGACATTTCTTTTCATTGGTTCTTGCCGGAAGTTTTTTAATTGAGAAGGTTTTTAACATTAACGGAATGGGGCTGCTTGGTTTTACATCTATCCAGGCCAGAGATTACCCCGTAACAATGGGTATACTTGTGCTCTCGTCACTTCTCCTGCTTATTGGTAACATTATTTCAGATATACTTTATGCATTAATTGATCCCAGAATACGATTTAAATAATATTCTTAATTATAAGATATGAGTTTATTCAAAAAAAATGCACCCAAGGGTGATGTAGATAACAAGGACCAGGTCTCCGTTTCAATATTCAGAAAACGATGGAAAAAATTTAAAACCATCAAGCGCGGGTATTATTCTTTTATTTTAATTACAGCACTGTTCATTATTTCTTTTATACTTCCGGTATTTGTTAATAAAACAGCACTCGTAGTCAGCTATAACGGAGAGTATTACTTTCCTGTTTTTAAATCCGGTATTTACGAAGCAAAGGTTTTTGGCCAGCAAAAAGACGGTGAAGCAAATTACAGACAGCTTAAAGAGGAATTTAAAAATAGCGGTTCCGGTAACTGGGTATTAATGCCTTTATATCCCTATGGACCGAACGAGAACCTGCTGGATGAAATAGAAGGCTCTCCGCCGCATCCGCCAAGCTCCAGCCATATATTCGGAACAGATGACAGAGCAAGAGATGTATTCGCAAGAACGCTCTATGGATTTAATATTTCAATTTCTTTCGCACTTGTTGTAACTTCACTGGCATATTTAATTGGAGTGAGCATAGGCGCAATACTTGGTTTCTTCAGCGGTAAAATTGATATTCTGGGTCAGCGTATAATTGAGATATGGGCTACACTTCCATTTCTGTATGTAATTATTATTGTTAATTCAATTCTGCAGCCAAATTTTATTTTACTGGTTGTTATTCTGACCGCATTTACCTGGGAAGGTATCACGTATTACATAAGGGGTGAGTTTTACAGGGAAAAAGGCAGGGATTATGTTTCTGCGGCAGTTTCACTTGGTGCTAAAAACAGCACAATTATTTTCAAACATATACTTCCCAATTCATTAACACCTATTATATCATTTGCTCCGTTTGCAATTGTAGCAAATATAAGCTCGCTTGTGGCACTTGATTTTCTGGGCTTCGGATTGCCTCCACCAACCCCTAGCTGGGGTCAGTTGATAGGACAGGGGATGAATTACATAGAAAAGTGGTGGCTTGTAGCTGTTCCTTTAAGCGCTATGTTTTTAACCCTGATTGCAATAGTATTTATCGGCGAAGCTATACGCGCAGCGTTTGACCCGAAAGTTTATTCAAGGATGAGGTAGTATATGAAAAAGAAGCTGGTGGAAGTTAAGAATTTAAGGACATACTTTTTTATAGAAGCAACAGATAAACAGATAAAGGAAGACACTTCCTACAAACAGGAAGAGTTTTTGAAAAAATTCTATGATGAAGATAAAAAGCTGAAGGGAAAATTCCCTGCAAAAGCTGTTGATGATGTTTCTTTTGATATTTTTGAAGGCGAAGTACTTGGTATTGTCGGAGAATCAGGTTCCGGCAAATCAGTTACGGCATATTCAATTACCAGGCTGGTACCTGATCCCCCGGGTAAAATTGTTGCAGGTGAAGTTCTTTTCCGGGGTGTTGACCTGCTGAAGCTGACGTATGAGCAGATGAAAAAATACCGCGGATTTGAAGTGGCCATGATATTCCAGGAACCAATGACATCCCTTAACCCGGTAATGAAGATTGGCGAGCAGATAACTGAAGTTATACTGACACACGAAAAGATCAAAAAAGAAGAAGCTGAAAAAGTTGCTGTAGAAATGCTTGAGGCAGTCGGTATTCCCGATGCAGCAAGAAGAATGAAAGATTACCCGCACCAGTTTTCAGGCGGTATGCGCCAAAGGGTTATGATAGCAATGGCTCTGGCATGCAACCCTTCCCTGCTGATTGCTGATGAACCAACCACTGCACTTGATGTTACAATTCAGGCTCAAATTCTTGACCTGATGCTAAAGATAAAAAAGAAGCGTGAAGATGCAGCGATAATTCTCATAACACATAATTTAGGTATTGTCGCAGAAATGTGTGACCGGGTAATAGTGATGTATGGCGGGAAGATTCAGGAAGTGGGTGACGTATTCGGGATTTTTAAAGATCCAAAACATCCGTATACAAAGGGTTTGCTGCAATCACTGCCTGACCCGTATAAAGATGACCAGGATGAGCTAAAGGCTATCCCGGGCATCATTCCGCATATACTCGAGCTTCCTAAAGGCTGCAAATTCTGCACGCGCTGTACAGAAGTGATGGATATTTGCTGGGAAACAGAACCAGAACTGCTGGAAATATCAACGGGCAGATCAGTAAGGTGCCATTTAATTTCGATGTCATCGGCAGAAAAGAAACAAACTGAAAATGAAATTCTTAAATGAATAAAGATAATATATTAGAAGTTAAGGACCTGAAAGTTAAATTCCCTGTTACAGGAGGAATTTTCCTGGGTAAAGTAGCCGAAGTAAAAGCTGTTGACGGCATAAGCTTTGAAATTAAGCGCGGTGAAACACTGGGACTGGTAGGCGAATCAGGCTGCGGAAAATCAACGGTTGGCAAAGCAATAATTAATATTTTAAAATTTTCGTCTCCTGATGTTATTATCACAGGCGAGGTTTGGCTTAAAACTGCTGACGATGAAATTGAGCTGCTGAAGCTTTCCAGAAATGATATCCGTAAATACCGTTCACTTATACAGATGATCTTCCAGGACCCGTATTCATCGCTGAATGCGAGATTAACAGTGGGGCAGATAATAGAAGAGCCGATGCTATACCATACTAATATGGAAAAAAAGGAGCGTTTGGAAAAAATTTCATGGCTGCTTGAAAAAGTGGGCTTACAGGCAGAGCAATCAAAACGCTATCCGCATGAATTTTCCGGAGGCCAGAGGCAAAGGATCGGGATTGCACGCTCGCTTGCCACAAATCCAAAGCTTATTATTGCCGATGAACCTGTATCCGCTCTTGATGTATCAATTCAGGCGCAGGTAATAAACCTGATGCAGGAGCTGCAGAAGGAATTTGATCTCAGTATACTTTTTATAGCGCATGATCTATCAGTAGTAGAACATATCAGTTCAAGGATAGCAGTAATGTATCTGGGAAGCATTGTAGAAGTTGGCAATGGTAAAGAAATTTATCATCACCCAAGGCATCCGTACAGCAAAGCCCTGCTTTCTGCTGTGCCGCTCCCAAACCCCGATTTCAGGAATAAAGAGAGAATAATCTTGAAGGGCGATGTGCCGACCCCAATGAATAAGCCCAGCGGCTGCGGTTTCAGAACACGATGCCCGATTGCTCAGCCGGTATGCGCTGAGGCAGTTCCGCCGCTTGAGGAAAAATCTCCGGGTCACACTGCAGCATGCCCGTTTGTTTAGCAGGTCTTTGATGATGATCAGTTAACTTTCTTTTTGTCTCAAGTTCTTTCCTTTTGTGGTTCAAAAACATTTTTTCGTTTTTTGTGATTATATATTTTTGCTTACTGCAAATAAGATCGGATGAGATAAGTTCGCTGAAAGCGGTATTTGCATATCCAAACCCGTTAAACTGTGAAACGACAATTGCCATAACAGCGTTACTGATGAAGCATCGGCGGTTATGTCTGTAATTACTTTTAAATCGGGGCAGATTTTTTCCGTTCATTTTCGTTTGATTAAAAATTGTTTGATTTATTATTGATTATTCTTACTGTTTTATTTCTGCTGAAAAATTGTTCAAAAAGATCTTTTTAAGAATTTATCTTAATGATCTGAAAGCCTTGCGCAGTTCTTCTGTAAATAACTGGGGCTGCTCCCATGCCGCGAAATGACCCCCTTTTTCGACTTCGTTAAAATAGATCAGGTTAGTGAATGCTCTTCGGACCCATGTTTCCGGCGGCAGAAATACTTCTTCCCCGAAATTGGTGACTGCAACAGGCAGTAATATTTCTCTGGTTTTCCATGTGGAAGAAGACAGCGGACTTCTTCCTTTGTTTTCCCAGTACAAACGCGATGAAGATGTTCCTGTGTTGGTAAGCCAGTAAAGGGAGATATTATCCAGTACATCATCAATGTTTGGTGATCTATCCGGCGCATCGCCAAAGGTCCAGTCCATAAATCCCGGATGCAGAAGAATCCATGCTGCGAGACTGGCAGGCGAGTCAGACTCTCCATAACCCACTGTTTGTGGACGCGCAGTTAGAATTGTGAAATAAGCCCTGTTGCCTTTTTTGGCAGAGGCAACCAGTTTATTGAATACCGCAAGTTCTGATTCGGTAAGTTCTCCCGGAAGCGGTCCGCCTGTACTCAGAGCCAGGTCTACTTCAGGGGGAATTACCGCAGGAAGATTAATGTGTATGCCAATTAGTCCCTCAGGCATTTGCAGTGCCATTGCTTCGCAGATGGGGCTACCCCAATCACCGCCCTGAGCAACATACCTTGTGTATCCCAGACGTTTCATCAGCACTGCCCATGCGCGGGCGATGCGTTCGGCATCCCAGCCCTGGTCAGTTGGTTTACCGGAAAAACCATACCCCGGGATTGAGGGAAGAACTAGGTCAAATGCATCTTCGGGCGCTCCGCCATACGAAACAGGGTCGGTTAACGGGCCGATAGTTTTTAAAAGCTCTATCACAGAACCCGGCCATCCATGTGTCATAATAAGCGGCATTGCGTTAGGGTGCCGGGAACGAATGTGAATGAAATGTATTTCAACGCTGTCTATTATTGTGGTGAACTGCGGCAGGGCATTCAACCTTGATTCCAGTTTCTTCCAGTCATATTGTGAACCCCAGTATTCCAGAAGTCCCTGTAGCTTTTCCAGCGCAATACCCTGCGAATTATCGGAAACGGTTTCCTTCTCCGGCCACCGGGTCATTTTAATACGACGTCGAAGATCAGCGAGCTCCTCATCCGGAACATTTATGCTGAAAGGAAGAATTTCATGGTCAGAGACTTCAAATTCTTCTGAAGTGTATGATCTCATTTCAAAACAAACAGCAGTTACAGAATTATTTATAGTATTATTTCTGTTTTCCTGCGGGAAAGTTCTGTAAATAGTAATTGTGAAAATAACGTATAATATAATTGTACTTTTCATCATTTGTAGTTTTAGATTTGGAATTTTTTGATTCATCCCCGGGTTGACAAACACTGACAATTTGATACATTATCTTCTGCAGCAAAGCATTACCGGCTTAAGGACTTTGCCCGTGAAATGTATTACAAGATGTATTTAGTTGTGATGCCAACCCAACAGGATATAATACGAAATTCAGAAAATGTGCATTGATAATTCTGCCGCATTTACTTCGAGAAACTTTTGTATTTTTTAGAAATATGGTCATTCTTAAATATTGAGATCCAGTTCTCAAACGAAATCAGGAACTTTTTTAAGTGAGCTCTCAAGTCCTCATCAATTAGTTTCAGATCCGGGTCGAATTTTTCCTGTATTTTTGTTACCAGTATTTCAGGCTTTTTCATATCTATCATATTAGTGAATAAAGCCACCTGCCTTAAATGCAGTTGAGAGCGTATTGTTCCGCCCGTCCCGCCTGAACCTCCCATGATCGCAATCGGTTTCATGTTTAAGGGAGAGCAGGAAGCTGGTCTCGAAGCCCAATCGATCGCGTTTTTTAAAACTCCGGGCATCGAATAGTTATATTCCGGAGTCGCAAACAACAGACCATCAGCATTTGAAATTGCTTTCTTGAATTCAACTGCTGCCTGAGGAAACCCTTCTTCTTCGGTATCCTGATTATAAGACGGAATATCTTTAATATCATATATCTCTATCTTAAGACCATCCTGGGCAATTTCTGCTGCTGCATTTAACATAGCCAGGTTGAATGAGTTTTTTCTTAAACTTCCCGGTATCCCTAATATTTTCATTTTACAACTCTTTCCTAATATTTATAATTTTTTGAACTTTATTAAACTCAGAAGCATTGAAAAACCGTAATCAGGCGTACTCATCGGGATCACTCAGTGTTCACAATTAACGGTTTGCCTTTTTCTACAATATATGTTGCCAGTTCTTTTGCTGTTCCGCTGCCGATATTTTTCACAATATGCGTTGTACCTGAAGGGATGAATAATACATCTCCAGCTTTAAGTATCACCGGAGGCTGACCTTCCAGGCGGTATTCAAATATACCTTCAATAACATAGACTATTTCTTCGCCCGGATGATTATGTTTTGATGAAACAGCTCCTGAATCGAATTCAACCTGGACCTGCACTACTTCGCGCCCGTTGATACTGAGATCATTTTTTTGAAGATCGAATCGGGTGATTCCGGATTGTGAAAGTGTGAGTCCGGGAATCATTAACACGCAAAATGTGAAAATGGCGGCTATAGTAATTCTGCATCGATATTTTTTCATTTTTTTTTGTAGTTAAGTTGTACAGAGATGTCTTTAATTTTTAAAAAATCCCGGGTGTATTTTACACCCGGGTACACATAGTTGTATGCAAGTTCTCAGCGCAGAGTCACAAATGCCTTGCGTAATTCTTCAGAAAGTGACTGAGGCTGTTCCCATGCAGCAAAATGACCGCCCTTATCCAGTTTGTTGAAATATATCAGGTTGGGATAAGCTCTTTCCATCCAGCTGCGGGGCGCGGGGTAGAGTTCATCAGGAAAAGCACTGACTGCAACCGGGATTTTAACTCCAATTGGCGCGAAAAATGGCAGTTTATTTTCCCAATACAGACGTGAAGATGATACTGCTGTATTTGTAAGCCAGGTTAACGTTATGTTATCCAGAACGTCATCTTTGCTAAGTCCTTCTTTCTGCCCGTTAAATACCCGGGCTATTAATTGGTAACTTAAAAGATCGTGGTCCAGAAACCACGCAGCCAGACCTATCGGAGAATCCCCAATACTATACATTGTTTGCGGTCGGTTACCCATTTGCTGCGCATAGGATACTCCTTTGGTAAAGAAAAAATCCAGTCTCTCAAATGCTTTCAATTCGTCAGGAGTCAAACCCTGCGGCGGAGTATGAGTCTGCAGACCTTTAAAGATTTCTTCCGGTACTGCTGACGGCATGTTTATGTGAATTCCCAGAAGTTCTTTTGGAGCCTGTAAACCCATCAATTCCGTGATAAAAGCTCCCCAGTCACCTCCCTGGGCAACAAATTTTGTGTATCCAAGCCTTTTCATTAACTCAATCCATGCAGCAGCTATATGTGCCGGATCCCATCCGGTTGTGGTTGGCTTTCCTGAAAAGCCATAACCCGGCATTGATGGAATTACCACATCAAATGCATCTTCTTCCTTTCCTCCATATGAGGTGGGGTCAGTAAGGGGACCAATAAGTTTAATCTGTTCAATAATTGATCCGGGCCAGCCATGAGTGATTATGACAGGCAGCGCATTTTTATGTTTTGAACGTACATGTATAAAATGTATATCAAGCCCGTCTATATTTGTTACATAATTAGGCAAGGCTTTTAATTTTGCTTCTATTTTGCGCCAGTCATATTCTTCTGCCCAGTATTTTGCCAGTTTTTGCATAACATCAAGCTGTATTCCCTGGGATTCATCATTAACTGTTTCCCGCTCAGGCCACTTTGTTGCTTCGATCCTGCGGCGCAGATCAATTAGTTCTTCGTCAGAAAAGCTAAAATTGAACGGAATAACTTCAGTTGATCCTTTGAGCTCTGTACCTGTAACATTTTTTGTGTTTATCATTTGTTCTCCTGTTGTTTTTGGTTTATTAATATTGTTTGTTTGTGCTTCCTGTGAGTACGATCCGCAAACTGCCATTATCAAAATGGCAAATAATAAAATGTTTGTTTTCATATCATTTTTAATTAATTTTTTATATTATTTTGTTTAACCGGTTAACGTCAGCAATATGGTTTGCAGATCAAGGCAATGCAAAGAGAAATTAGGGTTCATATTGCCGCCTCCAGCTTCAGTGGGTTTCATAAAATGTTGTGATTCTAAAAGAAAAATAAATTATATTTGGTCTCAATTGTCGTCAAACTTCATCCATAATCCAATTGAAAAATACCAAGCTGATACAGCTGCTTGAAACATTTACAGCTTCGGAATTCAGTGAGTTCGGGAAATTCCTGTATTCCCCGATCCATAATGAAAACGCGAGAATGCGCGCGCTGTATGAGTGCCTGAAAAGATATCACCCCGGCTTTAATCACAAAGATTTTACCAAGGAAAACATATATTCAAAACTTTACCCCAACGGCGAAAAGTTTGATGATAAAAGATTGAGAGAAAGATTCTCAGATCTGTTAAAGCTGGCTGAAGATTATCTCGCTATTGTTTATATCAGAAAGAACCCGATTGAATATAAAAGACAGACATTGTATGAATTTGTATACAGGGGACTTGATGTGCATTTTAATAAAAAGAATAAGGAGATCAGAAAGATTCTTGATGAAACTAAACATAAAGATGTAGATTATTTCCTTAACGAATTTCAATACGAAACCGATAAAAATGTTTTTTTGGCGGGTAAACAGCTTTTGGGAAGAAGGAAATCCGTTTTTAATGAGCTATCAGACGAAATCGACCTCTTTCTGAAATATGTATCATCGAGAATGCTCATATATTACGTTTTGATAGAGAACTGGAAAGAGGGGCTGAACCATAAATTTGAAACAAAGTTTTATGAAAGTGTTATAAGTTTCATCGAAGATAACAACATGACCGAATATCCCTTTGTAAAAGCCTTATACTTAAGACTTAAAATCATAGAGAACAGTGAAGATGACAACTTGTATTATGAATTGAAAGATCTGTTTTTTAACAATCCGGATAAGTTAGAACATCAGCACAGAAGGAGGATCGGCACAATCCTTCATAATGATGCATCCAGCAGGTATCTACTGGGTAAGCAGCATTTTGAAACAGAGCGGTTTGAAATTATGAAATACATGCTTGAGCATGATATGTACTGCGATGAAGGTGCATGGCTTTCAAGGGAAAATTATTTCAATTATGTGAGTGCATCGATCAATTTGAATGATCTTGTCTGGGCGGAAGAGTTTATTAAGAATTATACTGATAAGGTTGATCCCAAAAAGAGGGAAGACGCCTGTTGTTTTGCAAAGGGTCTTTTGTGTTATCATAAAAAAGAATATGACCGGGCTTTGACCGAGCTATCCAGGATCAAAGGGAATGATTATGCATACCTGCTGAAAATTAAGGCTTTGCATACCAGGATCTTTTTTGAGCTTGGCGATCTTGAAAAGGTACTGATTATTGTAGATTCATTGAAACACTATGTATCATCAAACTCACTAATACCTCAAACATTTAAAAGAAGGTATACGAATTATAACGATATACTGTATAAGCTTACCAGATTAAAACTTGACCCGGATGAATTTAAAGCTTCAAAGCTCGTGGATGAGATCAAAGGTTTTACAATGGATGACCTTACAACAAATAAAACATGGCTGCTTGAAATGGCAATGGAATTGAAATCAGAATTCAAATAGAGCCCATATATTGGTCATACTTCAGCAAATAGAAAACCTATATTATAATAAAAAAACCCCGGCTTTGCCGGGGTTTTTTTATTAATTGTATGGACACTTTTCTATTCGTTCACGAACTTCGAAAGATTTATCACAGGACTTTGAATACCTATATTGGGAACACCCATTATCTGTCCTGATTGAACAACTGTTCCAAGAATTAAACTTTCTGTCTGACTCAATGAATTTGTCTTCTTATACTGAACTATCCACAGATCAGCAGGGAAGCCTGTCAGGTTTGTGATAAATGCCGGAAGATTAAGTGTACCCGCCGCAGGCATAAGTATCATGTTCCTTGATTGATTGGTACCGGTAGAAAAGAACACATTCCCGTTAAGTGAACTTGTGTCAGGAATAAAACTCTCATTAAACTTAATTATCGGGTTTGTAGTTGCAGCCAGATTGACCGCAGCATCACTGTTGAGTAATGTTGAAGTAAACGTTGCTATAAAGATATTCTGTGAAATTATCACATCAAGTGCGCCTGATATCATGTTTCGTGCTGAAGTATCCTGTATCAGATTAACCAACTGATCAACTGTGAAAAGCGCCGTAAGCTCAATGCAGTCATTGGCAGTGGGCAGCGGATTTGGAGTATATATCCTGAGCGATGTATCATTGGATGCCCTGAATACATACAGCCATGCGCCAATTGAATCAGGGTTTGTTGCCGTGCCGAGAATTGAAAGCTCTGTTTTGCCATTTGCTTTAACATTTTTACCCATAATCAGTACAAGCCTGGTATTGGCACCGTGATTGCGTGTAGCCTGTGCAATAGCCGAATCAAGCCTTTCCTTAGCCGTTACTTCTGTGGTTGTGGCATTATTTATTATTGTGGTAATATCATCACCGCAGGCTGAAAACTGGAATGAGAGAACCGTTATTGCTGAAATTAAAAAAAGCGGTAAAATTAAGCGTTTTAACATATTTTCTTTATTAGTTTGTAGTATTGTTACCTGATAAAACAAAGATACAAAGATTATGTTTCGAAAATCTATGACAATTGTGTAAATTATTGTATCCACTCTTTCCCGCGAAGGCGGGAAACTCAATTGTATAGTAAATAAGTATTAAAAAGTACTGGAAACAATATGGAAAACTCAATTCATCTTAGCTTTGATTCAAATCAGAGATCCCCGCCTGCGCGGGGACTAAAGAAGAAACATATACATTCGTATCATACAAAAACTCAATTTTATCATTAACCTGGTTCTTCTCAAATATCTCATTTAGTTCAGCAAGCATTGGTTCATATAACGGGCTATCATATTGCGGAGTGTATGATGATGAGAGCAGCCTGCCGGTAATACCGGCGAGATCAAACACCTGCTTATTGGGGAAAGTCTTCATTGTGTAACCGCTTTCAAAGAATTCATTCAGTTTATTTTCATCAATATTTTCATGCCTTACGTTTTTATAATCGGTGCCGTATTTTAACAATAGCTTTTCATATTCAATCAAAAACGGATTCCCGTCAAGTATTCGTTCATTCCACATTAAACATATTCTTCCTGTGGGTTTCAAAATTCTCTTAAATTCAACCTTTACTTTCGGAATATCAAACCAATGAAATGCCTGCGCGCATACAGTGAGATCAATTGAGTTTTTTGGTAACGTTGTTTCCTCAGCAGATGCATTAATGCTTATAAAATTATCATAAGCTGAAAGTAATTTTTCCGCGGCTTCGCGCATGGCGTAGTTGGGTTCAATCCCATAGACAACATTCCCGTTTTTCAGGAACAGCTCCGCAGATATTCCCGTGCCTGAACCGATATCCGCAATGACTGAATCACCTCTAAGAATACTATCAGTTTTCAGGTAAACAATTACATCTGCCGGATATGAAGGGCGGTATTTGATGTAATTCTCTACTCGGTCAGTAAATCGTGTTGTGGAGTTGGAGTCCAATTATGATTTTTCCTATTATTTAAAATATAAAACAGCAATATTTGTAAAATAATGAATTAAATTTCATATTTTTAGATAAATATCAATATAGAAACTGAATTTAATGAATAACGAAGTACGGGTACGTTTTGCACCATCACCAACCGGTTATCTGCATCTGGGCAGTCTGCGGACAGCCCTGTTTAATTATCTCTTTGCCAGGCACCATAATGGTAAATTCATTTTGCGGATAGAAGATACGGACCAATCACGCAAAGTTGAAGGCGCAGTTGAGAACCTGATAAATATACTCAATGACATGGGCCTGAATTACGATGAGGGTCCGGGTGTTGGGGGTGAGTATGGTCCGTACTTCCAGTCAGGGCGGCTGGATATGTACAAAAAATACTGCGATGAGCTCCTGGCAAGCGGTCATGCTTATTATGCTTTTGAAACTGCTGAAGAGCTGGATGAAATGCGCAAAGTGCAGCAGATGCAGGGCAAGCAGACAATGTATGACCGCAGGGCAAGGGTACTTACGGATAATGAAGTAAAAGAAAAATTAGCTTCAGGGATT
>JAUQWQ010000164.1 GCA_030835085.1 Ignavibacteria bacterium | reverse complement strand
AATCCAAGTTTTTTTATGTAATAATCTGCTGTTTTCATACTTTTTTTATATTAGCGGCACAGACATTTGCGTGACCTTTAGGCTTGTCTGTGATTAGAATATCTTAAAAACAAACCCCCTTCTGCAATATAACTATTCTGTTTAATTACGAAAAATCAAAGTAAATATTGAATTCCGGAATCCTATCCCCCCTTCAGTTGAAGGGGGGACTATTTCTATAATTCACGTTAAATCTGGATAAATCGAATTGAAAAAACTTTCGTGAATCTGCGATGGGGGTTTGTAAAACTCGTTTTGCAGGCTCGCTGAAAGCGGGATCAAAATGCAGGTCCAAAGGACTCCTTCAAAGGAGTGAGGTTAAATAATATATTAAATTTCCCTATTTTTGCATCACCGGAACAATCAGCCTGAAATTTCAGTAACATAACTAACTGAAAAATATTATGAAATTGAAAATGAAATATTTATCATTATTGCTGCTGAATATATTGTTTGTTACAAGCGGATTCATCTGCGCAAAAAGCATTAGCTCAGGCGATGGCTCTCCCCTGCCAAACACACGTCCTGATGATATTCAGTTCAGCTATTCGCAAAGCGGGGGAATGATGTACTACAGTGAAAATATATTTATCTCAAAGGATTCCTGTTATTACAAAATTAACGATGGCGGAGCAGTAACAAAGGTATATTTCAAAATGACATCTGCTGAGCTGGATAAGTTGTATTCAGTATTCAAAGAAAATGACTTCGATGAAATTGATTCATACGAAGAAAAAGTATATGACCGCGGCGGAGAAAGTATTTCGCTTAGCTGGAAGCCGGGCAAGCACACAAGCGTAAGCAATTCAGGGATGAACTTTATAAAGGATTCATGGCACAAAGAATGGAAAGTTTGCAGAGATGCAATTGAAAAAATCGGAAATGATGAGATGGAAAAGCAAAAGAAAGAATACATAATATCATTTGATAGATCGCTCTTAGGAAAAGAAATATACATGCAGATAAACCGTGACGTTGTTGTTCCCAAAAGCATGTTAATGAGCGAAAGCGATCAGGAAAGCGAAATACAAAAAGTTGTCCGGCTATCTCCGGGATATCATAATGCATCTGTTACGCTTGGTAAATCATACAATACGGTAAAGATAAATGCCGATAGCACCAAAAGCCTCCGGCTTTTTATGGTCAACGATTCCCTTAAGCATGAATTTGTGAAATGAAATTTACATGGGTACCCCCTCTGTATCTCCCCCTTACAGGGGGAGAAGAGAACTCAACTACAAGTTATGTTCAAAGTATGGGTAAAATTCCTCCCAACTCTCCTGAAACTTAAAAACCCCATATTGTTGTTACAACACATAACTAACCGCTAACTAACTGTAAAAATAACATGATTAAAAACTTTCTAAACAAGTACAGCGATGCAGGAATCCTTTTTTTGCGGATTGGCATCGGTTTTTCGTTTATTTTCGTTCACGGATGGGGTAAAATTATGGGGGGACCCGAGCTTTGGGGTAAAATAGGCGGCTCAATGGCAAACATGGGTATAACCTTCGCGCCAGTTTTCTGGGGATTCATGGCTTCAATTTCAGAATTCGGCGGCGGTATCTTAATACTGCTCGGCCTGTTCACGCGCCCGGCTTCGGCATTTATGGCATTCACAATGCTCGTGGCGTTCATGCAGCATACTTCAAAACTTGATCCGTGGAACCGCGCTATCTATCCAATGGAAATGTTCGCAGTATTCATGGCTCTCCTGTTTATCGGCGCAGGAAAATACAGCATTGACGCGCTGATTTCTAAAAAGAAATAATAAGTTTTTTTACCTAGTTCTCCAAACAAACCACCATTTCTGATGGCATGAATTATATTCTTGGTGCAGTTGTTTTTCAGAGTAAAGGGGCTATTAAGCCCCTTTTTAAATTCTGACTTAAAACAATTTTGAAGCAGTTTACCAATTCAGTGTTTTACTCACATATAAACCCGCCTTTGAAAATTTCCGTAAAAAAATTAGCTTCGCAGTATGAACACAGGAAAATTTGTTTGAGTCCGGCAGCCGCCGGACGAGTTATTTTCCTGTATGGCGAAGGTAATTTTAGGAAATTTTCAACAGCGGGCGATTTTTCTTTGGTTACTTTCTTTTCATCGCTGAAAAGAAAGTAACAGAATTTTCACTCGTTTCAAAATGCTCCTAAGAAGTCCTTATGAGATTTATATTGAAAAACTACTCCTCGCAAATGAGCGGATTTGGAACATAAAATTTTTCAATGTAGCCTTTTCATTCATTTTCAAGTCAGCTTTTTTGATAACAGGAAATTAATATTTTCTGTTTATTTTTGTATATTAATAAATTAATTATTCCAACAACATCATGCTGAAAAAACTGTTTTTCTTAATGGTTTTGCTTGTACCATTTGTTACAATGGCACAGTTCGAAGATATCATCAAAAAAACTGTAGTTCCCGATATCCTCGAGGAAAAAAATATCACCACATCAATTGATGACGCGTACCCGGTTTCATTCTGGATAAACGATATAGATAAATATTACGATCCAATAGAACCGGCTGATTACAACGCGCCTCTGGGTCCGGGTTATTACCGTATGACGGTACAAAGCTACTGCCTGAAGGCGGGTACCCACGGTCCGACCAAAGGCAGCGGCCATTTGATAGCTCCCATAAAAGGCAAGCTTGATAACCTTGTAACAAATATTCTTACCCGTTCAGCGGAGCATCCCGAAATTGCGCAAAGGGATATTCAGCTTCTGCTTTGGTCAATAATTTACGGCGCTAAATTCACTGATCTGCAGCCCGAGCTGCAGCTTCGCGTGAAACCGCTTCTCACTCCCGCGGAAATTGCAGAGCTAAGCATCGGTATAAGCGATGTCCCGCTTGACCTTCTGCCGGATGAAGTAAGATCAACCGCCAAGTTCTACAAAGATCTTCGCGGAAAAATTACTGACCCTTCTTCAAACTTTGAAGAAATTGAAAGCATGGCTGTCTTAAGCGGGGAAGCTCCGTCAAACATGCTGAAAAAGCAGGTTGACCCCGGCAACTGGGCTTATATCGGCGATGGCTTTTATATGAGAATGATACCCGAAGGCTACCAGAAATCAATACTTGAGCTGTACCGCCCTCAGTCTGTAAACGTTACACGTGACGCAAAAGGAAGAATTACTTTATTCGAAAAGAACGGAGATAAAATTGAAATAAGTTATGTTGATGAACCGGGAAGTGATGTTATGAAAGGCGACGACGGAAAATTCTACCCGATATACAGGTTTAAATCAGTAAAGTTTATTGGTACTAACGCCGGTGAAGAAGAACTGATAGAGAACTTCGGGTGGATAATACGCGGTGACGGCAAAGAGCTAAAAAATATAACTGAGTTCAAAAGTTACCCGCAGGATCCTTCAGCTGCTTTATATAAGGCAAGACTTGTAACTGCCAATGATTTTTTCAAAAAAATAGCGAAGTACCGCAAAGATTCCAATAATCCCGGTAAAGGCAGTGAACCGGGCAATATGGATGAGTTCAATGCTGATAAACATATCAAAGACGGACTTGATGCGATAAAAGACCCGACAGATTTTAAAGATAAACGCGACTGGATCGATAAACATCTTGATTACGTAAAAGACTGGTGGAACTGTGCATCAAACTCACTTGCAGGCGGTTCATGCGATGATGATGATACACCCAGAAAACCAAATCCGCAGAAAAAAACCGCTGCACCCGGAAATACAAAAGGGCAGCGCATTGCACCATCCCTCAGAAAATGGGGTGAGTAGCTCAAATTGCGTGAGGAAATTCTGAAATAGTTTTTTTACAGGGTCTTTAAAATCATTTAAAGACCCTTTTCTTTTTTTCAGGAACCATATTCCTGCTTATCCTGTATAATCCTTATCTGGTCACACAAAAATCACAGCTGTTCATGAAAAAATACAGTAAAGCACTATTTATCGCAATTTTTCTGCTGTTTGCAGGCAGCCTGTTTGCGCAAAAAAATCAGTTCTTAGATAACAATATTTTCTATACTAACGGTTACTTTATTGATCTGGATTCCTTAATCATCAGGAAACAGCTGAGTGGCGGTCCCGTCTGTTACGGTCAGGATAATAAATATGTATTTACCGGCGACGGGCACAACCTGGTTTCCTGGGATAAATCTACCCTTCAGCAAAGTGCGGCTTTTGATACGGCGCTGTTTTATGATGTAAGCGTCACAAGTTACGGCTTCAACTGGAATATTGTTTACCTTAACGGGAAAAAGTATTCTATCGAACCGAAAAAGAACAGAATTGTCATTCATGATATAAACAATAACGGCACTTCAGAGATCAGCGATATGTATTCCGATTTCAAACGGAATATCAACGGGCGGGACCTGCTTTTTAAAAACGGGGGGAACGTTGTGCACGTAAAAGATCTTGAAGGTGAATATGGATACATAATTTCATCATACGATGAAAACCAAAAAGAGCTTTACAGTAAACAGCTTCCTCATACCAAAATAGAAATCAAAGGTAATACCCATCACCACGAAAGGATTCTGAATTACTTAACCCACAATTCCAGATATGTCATCTTCACAACAAGTGTATTTTCAGGGGAGTTCAGCCAAACTGCAGTATTGGAAATGGCTACAGGTAATATAACAGATATACCTATCAGCACAGACGGAGTTTTGTTTGACAGCGAAGATAACATTTCAGGCTTATTTCAGTACGACGGAAAAAGTAAAGAAATTATTTTTTATGATAAATTAAGTGATGATATCCTATGGAAGTATAAATACAATCAAAATATTGTTTACGCTTCAAGTGTAACAGCGCTAATTCTCGGAGATAAGCTCATACTCGCTATTTATCATCCAATATCAACGGGCTCAGATCTGCTGGCGCTGGATTTAAACACGGGGAAGTTATTGTGGCATGCGAATGTTGAACAGGTAAACGCGTCTCACTCGGAGTATTACAACACGGTGAACCTTTACGCGTACAAAGATAAAGTACTTATGGAAGGAATTGAATCATACGGCAAATACCTGCAGGTCTTTAATATTAACACCGGCGCAGCATTATACAGCGATCTGTATTCGTACTAAAATTATCGTAAAGTTACTTTTTCAATTACTTCATTCTCTCGTTCCCAAACTCCAGTTTGGGAACGCAATTTAAAATTCCATCTAAACCGTTTCATCAGCGGGCGATTTTTCTTTGGTTACTTTCTTTTCATCGCTGAAAAGAAAGTAACAGGCTGCATTGCGGGATCTTTCACGATATGCAGAGTTCCTTCGTTTACTGCGGAAATCTGCAAATATGAACAAACAATATCTTCCCTTACATTTTCGTATCTTTGTAATATAACATTATAAAAATACCCCGTTGTTGGTGTTTTCACCAACAACTAATATTATATGAAATTCAAAATATACCTCGAATATGCCGGAGCTAATTACTCCGGCTGGCAGAAACAGCCTAAAGAATCAGCGGTTAAAACCGTGCAGGGCACATTAATGAAAGCCATTGATACCGTTTTCAGGAAAAACAAGGGTGTGAATAAATTCATCGATCTTCAGGGCTCCGGCCGAACTGATGCGGGCGTTCACGCAATTGAACAGGTGGCGCATCTTGATTGCGAAACTATGCTTGGACCCGAAATACTGAAAATGAAAATTAACGATGAACTGCCCGGCGATATAAATATTCTTGAAATTGAAAAAGCCCGCCCTGATTTCCACGCAAGGCATACGGCAAAATCGCGGCAGTATTTGTATGTTATTTCAAAACGCCGTACGGCGTTTGAAAAACGCTATGTTTGGTGGGTTAAAGATAAGCTTGATGTAAAGAAAATGAAAGATGCATCTAAGTTTTTTGTTGGCATGCATGATTTCAAAGCGTTTTCGGATAAATCACCTGATGATAAATCAACCAAATGCCTGGTGGAATCACTTGAAGTAACTGAAGACACAAATAAGATCTACATACGCATAAAAGCTTCACATTTTTTGTGGAAGATGGTACGGCGTATCGTTGGCGCACTTGTTGAAGTTGGCAGGGGCAAAATGAAAAACGAAGAGATATCTGACCTGCTGAATATCGGTATCAATCACCGCAGCAAAAAGGGGGTCGCTGAATTCACCGCACCGCCATCAGGGCTATTTCTCGAAAAAATAGTATACTAAACTATCAGGTAAGCAGAAAATCGCAGGTTTACTTCTCCCCCTCTCCTTTTAGGAGAGGGGGACGGGGGGTGAGGTCAAAAACGTCGCTGAATTCACCGCACCGCCATCAGGGCTATTCCTCGAAAAAATAGTGTACTAAATAAAACAAGGGGCTCATAGCCCCTTGTTTCCAATAAAATCATACGAATCTACTTTATTCTTGCGTCTTCAAACCACTTTGTGTCGCCGGCAGGAATCTGTTCAGGTACGCCGACCTTTGAATCTACTGTGACCATATAACCGGCTTCAACCATAGTTGATTTTGTGATTTCATCTGAAAGTTTTGACATTTTAGAACCGAATTCAGTCATTTTAGCGGCAAATTCTTCCATAGTAATTTTACCTGATTCATAATCTTTTTGAAGCTGTTCCATTTCTTTTCCTGAATCTTCAAGCTCGGTATGTTTTTTTAAAGGGTATACTTCAAATGAACCTTCGTAAACTTTAATTACTTCTCTATCAGGAAATACCTCAAAAGAGAATTCAGTACCTCTCACTCCCCCGCCGTTTCGTTCGGTAGAAACTTCAAACTTCCCGCCGCCCAGAAGTTTTTTAACTTTAGTCCAAATGCTGCCATTTATCAGCTTAACAAGCGTTTTGGTTTCTTTGCAAAGGTTTTCTGTAAACATCAGTGAGCTGTTCGGACCCACTATCATTACCGAACCGTCTGCCAGTTCCAGTTTAACAAATCCATCTTCTCCTGTTCTCACCTCCTCATTTTCTACTATATCAAAGCCAACTTTCAGCTGCTCTCCGTTTAATGTACGATAAACAGTATCAATTTCATCTCCGCAGGCCTGTAGCAATTCCATGATCTTGACTGAACCGATAACAAGCCCCGAGACCTGGACTACCTTAACTTTGCACTCATTGCTGTATGGGACTGAAATTTTTGTACCCGAATCATCAAAGAGCAGTGAATCATGTCCGCCGCCGAATGAATATGTTTCATTTGCAGCAAATAACAGTAACATTATTACCAATATTTTTCCTGTCATAGCATAAAAATTTAATTTAGAATTTTCAAATATAAGGAAATGAAATTTGATAAAAATTACTTAAAAATAGTTGTTCAGCGTTATTATTTCAAGTTTAAGTATATGGACGTGGAAGTTTGAAATTATGCCGTCTTAAACTCTACCTCTACCCCAAAAACCTCCTCAAACAATTTTTTCTTACTGGAAGCCCCCCAGATCTCAAGTTCAATGTTCTCTGCATTCCCTGAAATAACAAAAGTAACCTTACCATCATTGTTTAACACATCAATATCACTTATTGATGATGTGTGGCTTCTATCCAGCCCGTCTGCGATACGCAGTATCGCGGCAAGTTTCCGTATTATAAGCTGTTCGTCTGTGGTAAGCTTGGCGTAATCGGGGTGTTTAAGCTTGGGGTGACTCTTCCTGTGGTACCTTGCTACATTCGCCACAATTTCCTTTTCATTTTCGGTGAAGCCAAGCATCTCCGCGTTGCGGATAATGTAATATGAATGCCTGTGATGCTGCGAGTGCGATACAAATCCGCCAACTTCATGCAGAATAGTTGCGGCTTCAAGGTATTCACGTTCCGCCGGTCCCAGCTTATGCAGCTTTTTGGTCAGGTCAAATATCTTCAGCGCGAGTCCCGTAACGTGGGCTGAGTGTTCCTTTTCGATCCTGAAATTTTCCGCGAGATGCATTACGCTGTTATACCTGATGTTGCTTAAGTGATCTTTATCCTTAAGCATAAATTCTTTTTCAATGGTATCAAGCACAATACCTTCGCGCAGCGCGTATTCAGATATCATCATTTCCTTTATCTTCAGCTCTTTAAAGATCTGCTCAAGCAAAATGGCGCCTGCCGTGATAATATCTGCTCTTGCCGGGTCGAGCCCGGGTATTTTTAGTTTTTGTTTTACCGTACCCGCTTCAATGATATCGCCGACTGCACCGCTCAGTTCATCACGGGTAAAAATAAAATTGTTCAGCCTTGCGTCCGCTTCGCCGCCGCGCTTAATGTTAATTATATTTGCTAGATTCATTATTGTACCTGATGAACCCACGGCTATATCATATTTGTGCTGTTTGCTCTCGCGTGTTACCGAGGTCATAAAGCCCTTAATGTATTCCCTGCATGCCTTTACTGATTTTGTATCAGTATCTTTATCGTCGAAGAATCTTTCTGTCAGCCTTATCGCTCCAAGCTTTAAGCTGTTATCGTAATAAATATCCCTCCCTTTGCCTATCAGGAATTCCGTGCTGCCGCCGCCGATATCTATCATCAAAATGGTTTTATCAAACACGGGCACCGATTGCAGTATGCCGAGATAAATATAACGTGCCTCTTCAATACCGGAAGCGACTTCAACGCGGATGCCCGCTTCGAGTCTTGCGCGGATAATGAACTCATGCTGGTTCATCGCCTCCCTGACGGCGCTTGTGGCAATAGCGCGCACCTGCGCGCCGGCTGAATCAGCCAGAGCGGCGAATTTTTTAAGCGCTGCAATTCCGCGGTCCATAGCATCCTTGCCAAGATGCTTCATATCCGCTGAGCCTGAACCAAGCCGCACGCTTTCCTTTTCCCGCCCGAGTATATTAAACTTTCCCGTATTGGTATCCACTTCAACTATCACCAGGTGAAATGAATTTGTTCCTATATCAATTGCCGCTAAACGTGGCTTTATCATCTAAATCTATTTTTTTGCTTTTTTACTTTCTGCGTTTCTCAGCAGTCCCGCGCTTCTGCTTAGCGGGATTATTACTTTTCACTGATTTTGAAGCTTTATCCATTCCGTTATATCATCCAAAAATCCCGGGACAAATTGTTTTGGCAGCTGCGGGTATTCACCTGGACTCCCCGTGCCGGCTTCCTGGAATAAATGATTCGCATCAGGATAAATACGGGTTGTATAATTGCTGTTACCGGCTTTCTTAAGCGCATCTTCCATCGGCTTTTGGTTTTGCCCGACGATTACCTGCAGGTCTTTGCCTCCAAAGAGCATTAAAACGGGAATGGTGGTTTTTTCAAGCGCGTATGAAGGATCGTAGTTCAGAAAGTACTTCATCCAGTTCGAGCTGAAAAGTGTAACCGCATCTTTGATTGTCTTTTTTATGTATTCATCCTTATCTTTGATAGTCTTCTTTTCCTCATCAGACATTTTATCATAACTATCGCTTATATTTTTTCCAAGCTGTTCTTCCAGCTCTTTAATATTGCCTTTTTGTACCAATGTTTCATATATCAGGTTGATCATAACAATATAGCCGGTAATATCTTCTTCGGAAGCGTTATCAGCTTTCATTATCAGTTTTGATTGTTCCTTAACTACATCAATACCCTTAACTCCCGTACCAGCCATAAGTATCATAAACGCTACATTGGTTTTACCCGCAACTATCGGAGCTACAATACCGCCTTCGCTGTGTCCCAGCAGTCCTATTGCATTTGGATTAACATACTCTTTTGTCTTCAGCAGTTCCACTGCGCTTACAACATCACCTGCAAAATCCATGGTGGTCGATTCATTAACTGTCTTTCCTTTTGAGCCGCCTATACCCCTGTCATCATACCTTAGCACTGCAATATCTTTATTTGCAAGATGCTCAGCGATAATTTTAAATATCTTAAACCCGTAAATTTCTTCATCCCTATTCTGCCCGCCGCTGCCGGTTATAAGCACTACTGCGGGATACTTTCCTTCGCCTTTGGGATATGTAATTGTACCCGCAAAAGTATTTCCGTCATTATAAAAAGTTACTTCTTCTGTATTGAATGTTTTTTCAACAGTATCAACCTGTGTTGTACCGGTGACAAGCTCACCCTTAACAAGGTTAAACCGGCCGCTTATTCCTGATTGCAGGAATGTTCCGCCAATTGAATCACCGTAATACAGCCCGTCAAACACTGCTGTTCCATTTGGTGCGGGCAGCTCGAAATGAATTTTCGGATTGCTGAATGAAACTTTTTCAAGCTCCATACCCATTGCGCTTTGCTCAGGTATATCCATTACAGCTTTAACGTTTTTGCCCGTTGTAGTGAACTTAACGCCAATACCTATCTTTGTGCCCATAATATCAATGGCACCGTTCCATGCAGTATCAATTTCAGATTGGGAGTAAGAAACAGAAGTGAAGAACAATAAAAATACAGCCAGAGTGAATTTCGCGGATCTCATATAAATTATTCCCCGTGGGATTTATTTATACAAAAATACGAAACAATTAATTACCCTGCTATTTAATAAATGAGAACCTGTAGAAATGCATTACATGCGTCTCTTAATAAAAAAGACGCGAGTATCGCGTCTCTACAATTTCCCATTGTTGGTGCTGCCTGGTTTGTTTTTACAGCAATATCTTCAACCCCTCAAAAATTCTTCCTGTTAAATATCCTTAATGCCAGCAGTGTAGGCATTACTGCCCAAAGGAGTAAGAATCCCATCGAAAACAGCATACCAAAAGCTGAACCAAAGAACTGCTGAAGCGTAGCGCCGGTATAACCCATAAGCGCGCTTACATCAAGTTTTAATAAAATGAGAATCCTGGCCAGATCAACCGGATTTAATGCTGATACTATTATAGTGGCTTTTTCCAGCGGGTATGAGCTGAATACAAAATAAAGCACAAGCACCAATGCGTCAAATATCACGGACATATAGAACCAAATCACCAGCGAAAAGCCAATGCCTTTGGCTTTATCTTTGTTTACCACCGAAGCCAGGAAAGCAAGTGCTGTGAAAATGAATGTCAAAAATATTCCGCTCAATAGC
>JAUQWQ010000163.1 GCA_030835085.1 Ignavibacteria bacterium | reverse complement strand
GACAAATTACCTGCTGAGAGCCTTTTCCATTACTTTAACAAACTCATCTGCCTTTAAAAATCCCGTAATTCTAAGGTCTTCCATTTCTTTTCCGTTCTTATCAATAAATGCCACTACAGGCAGACCCTGTATCTTGAATTTTCCTTCAATTTCTTTATCGCCCTTGGTTAGATCGACCTTAATATTATTGAATTTTTTTGAAAGCTCAATAACTTTTGGATCAATATACGTATATTTATCAAGCTCTTTACATTGAGCGCACCAGTCAGCATAAAAATCTATCACAGTCGGCTTATCAGTCGATTTGGCTATCGAGCCATCTATCAGTGTTTGTGTCTGCAGCATCTGCCATTCATACTTACCGGTTCCGACCGGGGTTTGCTCCCCGAAATGCAGGTTCATAGAGCCCCATACAATTACTGCAATCGCTATAAAGTACTTTATCCTTGTATAAGTTGGCGCATTGATTGCTTTCCTGTCAATTAATATCAGGTATGCACCGCTGAGCACGAGGAATATGGGGAATATAAGTTCATACAGCTCAACTGACATGAGCGGCTGCGCAGTGTAGAGCGCGAGACCTATCATCATCAGTCCGAAAATTATCTTCACACCTTCCATCCACTCGCCTGAGCGCGGAAGCTTGGTAATTGAGCTTGAGAACATTGCAAGGAAAACGTAAGGCAAACCAAGACCGAGAGACAGCACGAAGAACATTATGAATCCCAAGAACGGACTGCCTATCTGGCCGACATAAACAAGCAAACTCAGTACCAATGGACCGATACACGGAGCGGCAATGAATCCGACGGTTAAACCCATTAAGAAAGTACCAAAGTAACCCTGGCGGTTCTTACCGCTGAAGTTTGCAAGCGACTGCGGGATTTTAATTTCATATACCCCGAACATACTTAAAGCAAGCGCCAGGAATATGAGTACCAAAAATCCAACCACCAGCGGTGATTGCAGCAGGCTGCCGAATACCCCGCCTGTTAAGGCGGCAACAAGTCCAAGCACCGAGTAAGTTACTGACATACCCAGCACGTAGAAGAGCGCCATTAACAGCTTCCCGCCCTTGCTGTTTGATACCTGCGCGCCAAAATAGCTTATTGTGATCGGGATAAGCGGGTAAACGCATGGTGTTAGATTCAGACTAATACCAAGAACAAAAATTATAAGCAGAGCAACGAACATTCCGTTCTCTTCGATATATGCCGCGATCTGGTTTGTGTTCTGCGGTGTTGTTGATTGCTGCGTAGTATCTCTTTTATTTTCAGTTAACTGGGTTTTGGAAGTTGTATCTTTCTTCTGTGAGTTATCAACTGAATCAGTTTTTTTAGTTGTATCAACGGGAGTCTCCGTTTTTGATGTATCAACCTTTGCGGTATCTTCTTTAATTACTACTGTAACAGTGAATGGAGCATCTTTTGGAGCGAAGCATGCTCTATCATTACATGCCTGGTAATTAAGCGTACCTGTTACATCGTATTTGCCGGGCTTAATATCCTTGGGCGCTTTTAAATTTACACCTATGGTAATAGAGCCTTCATATACATCAAGCTCTGTTTCAGAAAAGCTGAATTTGAATTTATGCGAGCCTGGCCATGAAATTTTTCCGACTTTCAGGCTGCCGCCATCTATTGTGAGTGTTGTGGGAATCAGATCAGGGTCACTTACGCTGTTAGCATTGATATGATACCCGCCCTGAACATCAGCTTTTACATTGATGCGTATGTTTTCACTTGGAAAGAAATCCTTCTTTTGGGGGGCTGCTGTGACCGTTACGTATTGTTGTGCGTAGCTTAGGGTTGTTAGTAATAGAACTAATAAAACAGAACCTACTGTTTTTGCCAATTTTACCTGAATTTAGTTAATTTTTAATGCTTTATACGGTAAAATTATTCATAGATTAGGTTAAATTCAATGGAAATTGTTAAATAAAAGTAAGTTTATATTTGAATAAAATCAAGCGATTTTAGCATATCTACAAGCCCCTCTGATCAAAATCAAAAATATTATTTGAGGATATCGCTGTTAATTTCCCTCACCCCCCTGCCCCTCTCCCAGAGGGAGAGGGGAGCAAAAACCCAAAATTTCTTGTACTTCCCCTCCTCCACGTCGCTGCACAATAACGAAGATTTGATTCAAAACAATATCAATTCAACAATCAAAATCTGAATGGCAAGCTAAGCTGTGCATTAAAGCTCCTGCCGGGATTCATAGCATATCCTTTATAACGGCTTAAATGGTCAACATACTTTGTATCAGCAAGATTATCAACAGATATATCCAGCGAAGCAATTGAGCCGGCAATTGGCATATCAAAACCTATACCTGCATTCAGCAAAGTATATCCCATAGTCTTTGCTTCCATTATGTCAACATCGTTTTGAGCAGAAACCACTTTTGCACCGATCTTAAAATATGCGTTCAGTAATTTCCCGAAATTTTGTTTCTGCAGCTTCAGTTCAAAAATATTTTTTACAGGCGGAGTAAAAGGGATAGGCATTCCGGTTGCGTTATTTTCAGTTTTCACAAAATCACCGCTTGCCATTAAAACTAACCAATTTACAGGCTGATATTGAATGCTGTATTCATACCCGTAAAAAGTGCTTTTATCCTGTTTGATATTAAATACCGGATGGTTTTCAAGAGTATCTCCTGTTATTGAAGGATAAATGAAATTATTAACCCGGTTCCTGAAGACTGATAGCTGAATGTTCAGATCTTTGTAATTCAGCCTAACTCCCAGATCGATATTTACAGATTCCTCCGGCTTTGGTGCAGCGGCGGGATCAATGGTTTTCAGTCCCCTTTCATACCTCTGTGTGCCTTCATGCACACCATCTACAAAAAGCTCAAACTCGCTGGGTGCGCGCCACCCCCTGCCAATATTTGCAAACAGGTTGAATTCACCCGAGGGAGAATATACAAATCCAAAAGAGCCTGTAACTGCAGTAAAGCTTAACTGTTCGGGGTTCAGTTGTTTTACCGGGTTACCTGCGGAATCGGTTTCAAAAACTGTAGTTTCAATGTTCAGTTTTTTTGAATCAAATCTGGCACCAGCTGAAAAAGTGAAATTCCTTAACTCAAGTTTTTCCATAAGGAACACTCCCATTGTGTATGCTTTATAGTTAGGTATAAGTTTTTCATCTGCAAGTGTTTTGTTAACCTGATCATTATATGAAATTCCTATTGTTCCGCTGATATTCTTCTGCAATTGGTGATGCAGCTTAAGTGCGCCATCAAATGCTTTCAGGTCAAGATGCAAAGCAACTATTCCGGATTCCTTATCTTCAATGCTTTCAAATTCCTTTCTGGACTGCAATTGATATGAAAGAACCGGCTCAAGTTTCATCTTTGGAGAAATGTTGAAGTTACCCTCAAAAGAAAATTGTTTCGTTTGAATTTTCTGGTTTGGAGTTGCATCAGGGGCTTCAATCGGGTCTTCGTGAATTTGCAGCTCACGGTCAAACAATTCGAATCCAAGATTAAGCATGCCGAAATTACCGCTGAACCCAAGATTTGCGCCACCTTCAAGCTCTTTTGTGGCTGAATTGAATAACTCCCCGCCCTGAATTCCTCTAATACCATCAGCAGTATTAACATTTAAAGTTCCTTCGGGAGTAACTACATCCCCTGACTTTCTGTAACCAAAATGTCCTTTTATCCCAAAGTTTTTTGTGCCTAATCCAAAAGTACCATTTCCAAAGTATTGCCTGTCGACTGAAAATTCACCCAGCACAATATTACCATAATAAACAGGCTTGATAAAAGTTGAAAATTCCAGCGGTTTACTAATCACATTAATAACACCGCCAATTCCATCAGCCCCATAAACAAGGCTTGCGGGTCCACGGATGATTTCAATTCTATCCAGATCAAAAAGGCTCAGCTCGGGTCCGTGTTCATCGCCCCATGACTGTGATTCCTGTTTAACGCCGTCATGAATAACAAGCACACTTTGCGAAGTCAACCCGCGAATTACAGGTTTACCAATGCCTGAACCTGTTGATATATTGTTTAAGCCGGGAATGTTTTGAATTGTTTCAGCCAGGTTCTGACTGCGTGTTTTATTAATACTCCTGCTGCTCAGCTCGGTTACAGAAAAAGTGCTTTTTGAAATTTCTGATGCATTGAAAGAACCGGTAACATCTATAACCGGAGTTTCAATCAGGCTTTCTTCAAGGCTGACCGAAAAAAGCGTATCCTTTGATGTGTGGTCTATATACATGGTATACGAAGCGTATCCGCTGCGTTTGAATGTTAACAAATATTGACCTGCTGTGACTCCGGAGAATTTAAATTTCCCAAAACGGTCAGTTGTTGAAATCAAACCAACATCACTGAGAGTTACAGTAACATATTCAAGCGGCTTTTCATTTTTATCTGTTACAATTCCTGAAATGCCTGAAGCATTTAACATCGATGTTTGCGCAAATATCCAATTATATTCTGCATAAAGCAGAACACAAACGAGATATGCGAACATCAATATATATTTATTGATAGTTTTTCTCATATATATAAATAATTAACAGCTTCCCAATAGTAACGGGAAACAAAAATTAACGGATTAATTCAGTTGAAGTGAATCAGATATGAGAAACTGCTGGCGGCGCCCTGCCGGATGATGGCAAATACCAATCTGCGCTAACAATTGGTTTTACTAAATTGATAATTGAGTGAATGGTTAAAACCTGCGGTGTGAAAACATAAACCTGTTCAATTAAGGTGGTATTGAGTGAATGATTAAAAATACAGGCTTCGCATTTTGATCCATCATTTTCGTTTATATGATCATGATGATGCAAAAATTCCGCACCATTTATAGCGAATAAAGCGAAAATGAGCAAAAATGAAGCCGAGTATTTTTTGAAATTATTCAAAGTGATGCAATAGTAATAAAGAATGTATTTTGTTACAAGTCAACCGGACTGCCTTACTTCAACAGTATCATTTTATTTGTCTGTGAGAAATTGCCAGAGGTTAACCGGTAGAAATAAATTCCGCTCGGATGATTCGAAGCGTCCCAAACAACAGAATATATGCCGGGGGTGAGAGGCTGGTTGACGAGAGTTGTTATTTCATTGCCAATTACATCGTAAATTTCTAAAATTACCCCCTCTTTGTCTCCCCATTTCAGGGGGAGATGAAGCTGCGGAATGCTGAAATTTATCGTTGTCGATGGGTTGAACGGGTTTGGATAATTTTGTGAAAGAGAAAAATGTGTGGGTATTTCGCCGGACATTTGTTCTATCCCGGTAAGTTCGCCAAGCGGTCTGCGGTAAATCCCTGAGTTTGTAGTCCCTGCAAATATAAAACCATTTGCCGTGCATACAGCATCAACTGTTACGTTTCCCAGACCTTCATTCTTTAACTCCCAGCTGCTTCCGTTATTACTTGAAACGTAAAAATTTGAGGGAAAAGAAAGTCCGGCGAATATCAAGTTTCCTGCTGCTGCCAGTGATAATACTTCTCCGTTGTTTAATGATGTTTGAATCCAGCTTGCTCCGCTATTGGATGATAAATAAACACCATTTCCCTGTGTGCCTGCAAACACAATACCATTGTTTACAGCAAGTGATTTTACCGTCGGACTATTTAAAGCAGTCTGTATCCAGCTAACGCCATTGTTAGTACTTCTATAAACTCCATCATTTTGAGTACCGGCGAATATTTCGTTATTCATTGATGTAAGTGAAAATACTGTCTTATTCATTAGAGAAGTTTCAGTAAAACTATAACCGTTATCATTGGATAAATATACCCCTGAGACTCCCCCGCCTGAGATCAAACCCGATGCTGCCGCGAAAAGCTTACCATCTGATGTATAAGTGAGGGAATATATGGTACGGTCACCCAGCGGGTGGTGGAATGTCCAGTAACCTCCGTTATTTGGGGAGACTGTTACGCCATAATACTTTACACCGCAAAAAACTGTTGAATTATTTACTGTTATTGACATGACCGGTTCCAATTGGGAATTAAATGAGACCATGCTCCAGTTTGCACCATTATTTGAAGATACAGAAAGTGATTGGTATGTGCCGGCAAATATATATGATTGGTTGGCTGCAATAGAATAAACCCTGAGGTCATGCATACCTGCAGAAGTTTGAGTCCATTGTGAATCAATATCAGATGAGAATAATATGCAGATTGAAGCCAGCAATAAAACGGAGTTTTTCATAAAGTTTCTCCTATTGTTATTTCACTTAATATAACGATAAAAATCATATTTTAAAGTGATGATAATATTTATGGAGTTGGGTTAGCTGACGTATACTACTTAATGAGGCATAAAAAATCCCGCTTTTGAGCGGGATTCTTGATTTTTACATGTATATAAATCAATTCAATAAAATCATTTTATTCGTTTGTGTGAACTCACCGGCCGTAAGCCTGTAGAAATATACACCACTTGGAGAATTTGCTGCATCCCAATCGACTGAATATGTACCGGGCATGAGAGGCTGGTTAACGAGTGTTACAGCTTCATTGCCGAGAATATCGTATATCTTCAGTACGATGACCCGCCGGGTCGTCTCAACAGACGGTATGCTGAAATTAATTTTTGTTGATGGATTGAAAGGGTTTGGGTAGTTTTGGGAAAGTGAGAACTTTTCCGGCACTTCATTTGATATAATTTGTATCCCTATTTGACCGGTGTATTTTGAAATACCGCCATTATCACGTACTGCCCAAACATTAGGACTACCGGTTTTATTGTTGGCAATGTGTGTATAGTTCCCGGACGGTGCAGTATATTCAAGTATCCAGCTATTGCCTTCTATTCCGGTATAGATCTTATCACCTCTGCTATACCATGATTTAGAAAAAGAGCTTGGCGAGCCCGCAATTCCTGTAATATTTCCTGAACCAGCTGCTGTAACCGTGGTCCAGTTCATACCAAGGTTTGTTGTTTTAGATAAAGTTGTCCCTGCAGCTAACCCCAGCCCTACAACACTTTGATCTGTAAGCAAATATTGGAACCATACAACCGAAGTGTTTATTTCAGGCACTGTTGACTGTATTGTCCAATTGACTCCACTGGGTGTATAATAGACCCGTGAATTATTTGTTCCAAACCATGCTTTGCCTTCAATGGCAAAAACAGAATTCACAAAACCAGTTTCATTTCCGGATTGAGGAAGGTAACAACCAGCCGAATCCCAGGTGCGACCTTCGTTAGTTGAACGGAAAATAGTCCATCTGTTTCCCACAGGCTTACCTATCAGCAGGATATCATACATTGAGCTTAGCTCAGCAAAACCGTATATTTCACCGCCTGTTTGCATAAATGTATTCTGCCAGCTGGCGCCGCCGTTTGAAGTAAAATAAACAACAGCTGTATTACCGGAAAGCAATCCTGCTGTTATTGCCCTCGTATATGAATTGCTCATACCGAGAATTGATGTCAAATCAGCATTTGGCGGGATATTTGAAAATGCGGATATCCAGTTGGTTCCGCCATTTGAAGTAGTAATTACAATTCCGTTGTTGCCGCATATCCACCCATGAATCGGAGAAATTACTGAATTAAGTGATGATACACCGTTTAAACGTATATTATGCCCGGATGTCTGCTCAATCCACTGAGAAGAATTTGAACTGATTAAAAAAAACAATGCTATGAGAAATAGTAATTTTGTTTTCATAATTTAAATTATTAAGAATTTGAATTAAGAATTATTTCAACAGGATCATTTTTTTCGATTCAGTGTATTCACCGGAGCTTAGCCTATAAAAATAAATACCGCCCGGGAAGTTTGAAGCATCCCAATCGACAGAATATGTGCCGGGGGTGAGCTGCCTGTTAATTAGAGTAGTTATTTCATTGCCCAGAATATCGTATATCTTCAGCACGACGACCCGCCGGGTCGTCTCACCATAAGGTATGCTGAAATTAATTTTTGTCGAAGGATTGAAAGGATTTGGATAATTTTGGGAAAGTAAAAATTCTCCGGGAAATTGATTTATAACAGGCTGTATACCAATTAAATACTGTGAATATTTAATAGTCAAATAATCATCATTTGATGAAGCCCCTGAGCAGTGTCCCGCAACATAAATATTACCAAAGTCATCAAGGGTCAGATCGTTTGTGCCGGAAACTCCCTGCGCGGGTGTATATCTTTGTACCCAAACACGGTTACCTGAGTTATCATATTTCATAGTCAGGCTCCTGATCCCTGCCCAGTACGCTATTGTATCCATGCTTGTACCTGTTACATAACAATTCCCGCTGTTATCAACTTTTATATCATATGATGCATCTTCATTGTTGCTTGGACCGTTGTAATAATTTACCCAAAGCTGCGTGCCGTTTGGATCATATTTCATAGTGGCAAAGTTATAACGAGAAGAGTAAGTATTTGAAGAACCTGTAATGTACAGATTACCGGAATTATCAAGATCAATTGCGTTCAAATGATCATTAAGATTATCAGGTCCGTTAAACAATTTGACCCATTCTTCATTACCATTAATGCCGTATTTGATAATTAACCCATCCATATTATTAATTGTACTGTTACTTGTTCCAATAACATACAGGCTGCCTGAACCATTAACAATAAGTGAGGAAGTCCTATCCGTTTTACCGCCATTATCATACCTGTTTATCCACTTTACAGCACCTGAATTATCATATTTAATTGTTGCGAAATCTTCAGATGTACCCATGCCGACACTGTAAGCAGCTACATATACATTACCGGAATCATCAGTTTTGATTTTTCTTCCAACATCGTAACTGTTACCCGGACCGTTGTAACTCTGCATCCAAATTTGGTTTCCTGATGAATCATATTTAATTGTTACTAAATCTTCATTGATGCCCGCGAATACACTTTCTCCTGTAATGAATATGTTAGCCATATTATCAATACAAATAGAAAAAGCCTGGTCTCTTTTACCGGCGGCATCATATCGCTGGGACCATTTTTGTACTCCTGAGCTATCATATTTTACGATGAAACAATCCATTTCTGTACCGGCACCCTGGCTGTATCCTGTTACATAGATATTACCTGCATTATCTGTAATGATATCAGTACCAATATCATCCATGTTTACCGGGCCGTTATATCTTTGTACCCACAACAGCTGTCCTTCCGGTGAATATTTTACAGTATAACAATCATTTCTGGATGCAGTTTCAAAACATGAACCGGCAACTATAACATTTCCTGATACATCAACAGTAATAGCAAAAACTCTATCGGAATTATTTCCGGGAGTTGTGTATGTGTTAACCCATTGCTGATTGACCTGTGAAAAAATGTTTAAAGTTATCGAAAGGAATATAAATAGTGTAGTATATTTGGAGTAATTCATAAAGTTATCCTCCTGTTAATATTTGTGCAATATAACTATAAATGATAAAATTTGAAGTAAAGTTTTTTTGACGGAATTCAGATAAATTAAAAATCCCGCTTTTTAAGCGGGATTTTGATAAAAAATTTAACATGTTGCTGGTGAAAAACTGTCAAGCAAGTCATTGCACCGGCAACTGGGATTTCTATTTATTAATTTTTCGGTCCGTTTTTGTATTTGTCGGGGTCATTTTCAAATTTCTTTAAGCATGATTTGCAGCAAAGATAGTATTTTGTGCCTTCATGCATAACAAAAACGTCTTTCACAACTGTCTCACCCATTACCGGGCAGGTCATTTCTTCTTTAATATAATTCATCGGTTCTTTTTTGAACTTTGCTACACAGCCATCGCAGCAAAAAGTGTAATCTTTGCCGTAGTAGCTGAACTTAACTCCCTGGCCTTCACCAATTGCTTCGCCGGAAACGGGACAGGTCATACCGGTTGATACAGTTGAATCTCCGCCGGCATTGCCGTGCTTATCGCAGCACTTGCCGTCCTCTGATTTCATTTCGCTGCCTGATTTCATATCGCCGCAATGGCTTGATGATTTATCTTTACAGCACTCTTTATCCTGGCTGTATGTGTTTGATACTGTTAATGCAAATAAAGCAATAAATAATGACGCTAAAAATAATTTGGTTTTCATTTTATATAATTGATTTAATTTAAACAAAAAGTTATTTCAAAAAAAGCTTTGGCTGAAATAAATAATGTTTAAATCCTGAGAATTGAGTTTGCAAGATAAGTATCGGTAGAATACTTTTGCGGTGGTGAATAATTCTGTGTAAAGTTACCTATCAAATCAGGATGAAATCCTGTTTCAGCCGGTGAACAATACTGAATTGTTCTTGAAGTTAAATTTGAGTTTGAATTCTTGAGATCATGATAAAGATCAGCGGTTTGCTGGGTTTCATTCACAGTGCAGCCGCAGTGACCGGAAATTCTTTCATCAAGGGTAATTTTGAGATGCTTCACGCAGCATTGTTTAACTGTTTTGGTAATATGACAGCAATCTTCTTCCATGGTAAGCGCTGAACATTGCAGAAAACTGCCGATATTAAGTGTTAACACCGAACAGGCAACCAGCACAGAAAGAGTGATCTTAGTAATATTTTTAAATAAATCCGGCATATATTCTCTCAACAAATATAACGAAATTTGATACAATTAGTTCCTGCAAAATCAATGCATTATAAGGAAAAGATGAGCGGAAAACGAAGAATTTCTTCTAAAATGAAAACAGGGCTGAAATGTAGAATTTAGCGCCCTCTTCAGAGCCGGCACCGTAAATCTTCATGTTAAACATTCTCCTGAAATAACCAAGGTTAAAACCCCCGCCAATTGAATAATGCAGCTTGCTGTTTGTTTCACCATTAAGAAATACTCTTCCGGCATCGGATAACAGCAGCAGGCTGATATCAGCGGGCAAAAAAATCATAGTATTGAATAAGTAAATATCAAGATCAGCTTTTGCGGCGACCAGCGCATCCCCGGAAAATCTGTTAAGCGCGTATCCGCGCAGGTATTCACCTCCACCAAGCATGGCTGATTCGTAGAAGGGGAAATTCCCAAAAACCTTCTCTGCCTTTAGAGAAATTGTTAAAAAAGATCGTGGTAAAACATTTTCCAGTAAACTCTGACTTATTTCTATGCCGGTTTTGGTAAGGTCAAAACGGCTTCCTAAGACTCCTTTGCTGTATGAAACAAATATACCTACCGAAGTCTTTGGCAGGGGTACAGTTTTCTGCAAAGCCGATGAATATGTTATGCCGGAATACACTGAGGCAAAACTAACTCTACCGGTTCCTTTTATCGTTTTGTTATCTATTATAGTATAAGGCTTATTTTCAGTATAGATACTTTTAAGCTCAATCCCTGTTTTTAAAGTAATTGAACTGCCAAGCTTAAATGAAAATAACTGTGCAAGCCCTAAATGATGACTTTCGACCTTGTAGAAATCACTTTTATTAAGCTCTTTATCAAGAGTGCTGCTGTTACCCATGCCATAGAATTTTGAGAACTGTGAGCCGCTGAGCTTTCCGCTGAATCCGGTTAAAACATTTTTTATCAACCCGGCAAAGTGTGTATTTATTTCAAGTGAATATCCCCGGGTTCTTGTTGCATAAACCGCATTTGCTGAAAGCCTGTATTTGTACGGGTCATACCTGAAACCGTAACGGTTATATACAGATGTTCCGCCGAAGATAAATCCTTCATCTGAATTGAAATTAAATGACGGGATAAATGTAAGGAGTCCCCCAAAATCCTGCGGCCGGCGGTCAATTTTTTTAAGCGCA
>JAUQWQ010000162.1 GCA_030835085.1 Ignavibacteria bacterium | reverse complement strand
AATGCGGATTGTTTTGAGCGGTAAGTTACAGGATGAACCAATCAAGATATTCAAGGAAGTCTCAAGCGGCTCTGAAGAGGGTTTAATGGGGCTCACATTAGACCCTGACTATGAAACAAATAAGTATGTGTATGTCAGCTTTGCTTACGAAAAGGACGGTGATTTGTGGGTAAAAGTTGTCAGGTATAAGGATAATAGCAATTCATTAAGCGAAGAAACAACAATTTTTGATTATATTCCTGCCGCAAGATTCCACGCAGGATGCCGAATTAAATTCGGACCTGACAAGAAACTGTATATCACAACCGGGGATGCGGGCGAGAGGAAATTCGCGCAGGATCTTGATAAGCTGCATGGAAAGATATTGAGGATCAATGCCGATGGCACGATACCGGCTGATAACCCGTTTGCTAATTCGCCGGTGTGGAGCTACGGTCACCGAAATCCGCAGGGAATTGACTGGGTTCCCGGCTCGGAAATTATATGGCAGACGGAACACGGTCCCAGCGGATTTGACGGACCAGGTGGCGGTGATGAAGTAAATGTAATTGTTAAAGGCAAGAACTACGGCTGGCCGGAAGTATCACACCTTGAAAGTAAAGAGGGAATGGTTTCGCCCGTGCTTGTATTTACCCCTGCTGAAGCCCCTGCATCCGGACTGGTGTACAAATCAGGCAAGCTGGCAGATTTCAAAGATACTTTCCTTTTTGGCTGCCTGCGCGGTAACGGAATTATGGTAATAAAAATTGACCCGAATGATAAATCAAAAGCATTGTCATTTTATAAAATTGCAACTGAGTATGGCAGGATAAGGGATATCACCGAAGGACCCGATGGTTATATTTACTTTTCAAGCAGTAATAAAGATGGCAGGGGTTCACCAAAATCAGGGGATGATAAGATTTACAGGATACGTTAAAATAAAAAGGCCTCACCCCTCCGAAGGGGTCTTTCGGACCAGCCCCTCACCAAAAGAGAGGAGAGTATATCAATATAAATTTATTCAAACATGATAAAGCAGAAATTCATAGGCAGGTGGAAGTTAAAATCAGTTATTGTCAGACACGAAGACACAATAATTTTCCCTTTCGGAAGGCATGTAAAGGCAATATTATTCTATGATGAAGAATATATGTCAGCACAAATAATGATGCCGCATGATCTGCCGCTGGAACATATGCCCGAAAAGAAATTGAAGCTGAAAGACCTTGCCTGGGCATTGAAGAATTTGGGTTATATGGGTTATTTCGGGAAATACGAAATTGATGAAGAAAAGCATGTCATAAAACATCATGTTGAAGGGGCGATTGTACAGAGTCTGGTTGGCGGCACAGAAATCCGCAAATACCGCTTTGAACATGGCGAAATGATACTTTCAGCGGGTCCGATGGAGCTGAAATGGGTGAGAGAGTAGTATATCAGGCATACTAAACAGTCGATTTTTTAGTAGAATAAATCTTTACATTTCATATTATATTTGTATAGGAATTTAAGTATAGTTCGTTTACCCGGAGGATATCCTAATGAAACACCTCAAACTTAACGTTTTACTTACAGTTTTATTCTTAACATACAGCATTTCTTACTCGCAATCCTGGGTTCAGCAGACATCAGGAACCACATCAAATCTAACTGACATTCATTTCCTAAACACAAACACAGGCTTCGCATGCGGATCCGGCGGAGTCATAGTTAAAACCACAAACAGCGGCCTGAACTGGGTTACTCTGAATACAGGGACTACATCTAATCTGGTAAAGATAAAGTTCTTTGACGCAAATACAGGCATTGCAGGCGGCGATAAAATAATTAAGACTACAAACGGCGGTTCAAACTGGTCAATTATTTATGATACAGCATTCGCCGCTGATATTCATTTTCTGAATCAGAATGAGTGGTGGGTATGTTCCAGTTCACCTCATGTAAACAAGAAAACGACCAATGGCGGTGCCGTATGGCAGTCTTTTAATTCAACTGATGTATTACAAATGTGTCTATTTTTTATTAATTCAACGACCGGATGGGTTGCGGGCAAAGCATCAATAGGCAGTTTAGTTTCTCAACACATTAATAAAACCATCAACGGAGGATCTAACTGGTCATCGCAGTATACAGGAAATCTATTTAATAATTCAGGTTGGTTTTATGACCTGTATTTTATAGATGCAAATACCGGTTTTGGTGCTTTAACCGAAACCAGCAATAACAAGATTTTGAAAACCACTAACAGCGGCACTAACTGGTTTCCGGTTGCTTTAACGAATTTCCCGACCGGTATTTTCTTTGTAAACACAACATACGGATGGGCAAGCTGTAACTTCGGAAAAATAATGAAATCAACTGATGTGGGTACAAATTGGGTGACTGAACAAACCCCGGTATCCACAGACTTGAATTCAATATACTTTACTAATATCGAAACAGGGTGGACATGCGGTGACGGGGGAGTTATAATGAAAACAACCAACGGCGGAATCACAGCCGTTCAGCAAACAGGTACAGCAATACCGGAAACTTTTACATTATCCCAAAACTTTCCAAATCCGTTCAACCCGGTAACAAGAATAGATTTTGATATTCCTAACTCATCATTTACGAAACTAGTTATATTTGATCAGCTTGGCAGGGAAATTGAAACGTTGGTGAATGAACAACTCTTACCCGGCAGCTACAAATATGAATGGAATGCTGCGGACTATCCAAGCGGAATATATTTTTATAAATTGCAGGCAGGGGAGTTTGCTGATACTAAAAAAATGGTTTTAGTGAAATAACGAAGTTATTGAACAGCCTTGTTACTATGGCTGATAAAGTATTAACTGTGACGAAAAATTCAGAATCAGGCTCAAATAAGCCGATCAAACAGATTTCAGAAAAATCGCATATTCAATAATGATACGCCAATATCTTATCTTAATTTCATTGATCTGTACTCTGGCATCATGCGATACAGATAATGTTCTTATAAACAAAGAAACTGAAGATGTAGAATACTTCCATGCTGCAGTTGATGCCCTGAATATTCCTGATTCATTATCAGTTTTAGATTCACTGAGAATTGGATTTTTCGGTACTCTTGGTCCTGATCTGTGTTATAGTGTTTCACATTATGAAGTTAACCCGATAAACGAAGGTATTTCAATTAAAATAATCGGGAAACACATTTTGAATACTGCCTGCCTTCAGGCAATCGCGGGTTATTGTGAAACTTATAATGTATTAGTGGAAAAACAGGGACATTTCAAGATAAAATTAATAAATCCTGAAAATACTTTTTTGCTTGATTCAGTAAGGATCTATTGATATCTCAATCATCACTTTCAATTATCACTTCACACTCAGGCAGTGAACTGAGGAAATGCCTGCCGTAATGTTTTTTGATTATCCGGCTATCTAAAATGCAGATAATTCCTTCATCATTCTTGCTTCGTATTAATCTGCCCACACCCTGTTTAAATTTCAGTATTGCCGTTGGTAGTGAATAATCCATAAACGGATTACCGCCTTTTTGCAGCAGAAACTCAAGCTTCGCCTCAATTACAGGATGGTCAGGTACTTCAAAAGGGAGTTTTGTTACAATTACATTCCGCAAACTATGACCCGGTATATCAACACCCATCCAGAAGCTATCAACTCCGAATAACACTGAATTTTCATCATCGCGGAACTCCTGCAAAATGCGGTTATTAGGCATTCCGTTATGCTGGGCATAAAGATTGATTCCCGACCCTAAAAATTCCTCAAGCAGCTTATTGTAAGCTGATTTGAGCAGCTTATTGCTTGTAAAAAGCACCAGTGCTCCGCCGCTTGTTTTTTCAACGCACTCTTTTATCTTGCCTGTAAGTATCTTTTCAAAATCACTTTCGTTCAGAATATCACTTATATTCTTCTTTGCGCCTTTTTCCGGCTCGGGAATATCCCTGAACACATGAATTTTCATCTGCCTGCCGTAATCAAACGGCGTTTCGATAATTTCACCGCGTACTTCTTCAGCGCCAATTGAATTCTTAAAGAATTCCAAAGTATTGTTGGTGGAAAGTGTCGCCGAGGTCATTACGGATTGCCTGTTCTTAGCGAAAACATTTTCGCGGAAGTATTCCGCCATATCAATAGGGGATATACAGAGATCAATGTTATTACGTGCCCTGCCTTTATACTCCACCCAGTAAACATATTCATCGCTTTTTTGTTCGAGGAAAAAAACCAGATTATTTCTTATTCTAGTGAACTTAGTGAAATAATTCTTTATCTCATCGGCTTCGATATCATTTTTGGCAAGGGGGGTAGCTTTTTTAAGTTCAATTGTTAACTCTAGCAATGATTCCATAAGTTCAACACCCAATGTTATCGGCTGTTTTATCCTGATTGCGCTTTTGTGGGCCTGGGCTGAGTATACATTATTAATATGCGAATGCAGCATTTTGAAAAAATGCTCGTTATCCTGGTAAGTATTTTCAATTGCTTTCTTTAATCTGTCAGCAGGCTTCATTGAAAAAAAGCCTTTTTGTGTACGGGGATTGTATAATTTATTCAACCAGAATCTAATTTGTTCTTTTGATACAGATGGCGAAACTCTTTCTGCAGCAATTTGCTCGACAGTATGGGCTTCATCAAATATGACAAAATCATTGAAGTAAAGGTAGCCTTCAGAATCACGCTCATAGAAACCGAACAATGTAAAAAATAAATGGTGATTCAGCACAAGCAGGTCAGCATCCTTCATGCGCTGTTTAGCCTGCTGGTAATGGCAGTTTGTATCAGCACCGCCGCATGATTTTTGCGTGCATACACCTTCTTCGGCGAATATTTCACTCCAAACCGCGTCATCTATCGGGAAAGGCATATCCTGTCTGGTCCCTTTGCCTTCTCGGTTAACAAAATCATATATCTTCTGAAGGGTTTGCTGTTCGCTTGTCATAAATAAGGAATTCTTTTCGATCATTGCCTTATTAAGCCGTTTTGTGCAGATATAATTATTCCTGCCTTTTAAAATTTCGTATTTGAATTCAACAGGCAGTATTTTAGCAAGAGCCGGGATATCTTTATTTATAAGCTGTTCCTGCAGGTTGATGGTACAGGTTGAAATTATCGCCTTGCGGTCATTTTGAAGGGCGAAAAGTATTGCAGGCACAAGGTATGCTAAAGATTTACCCACACCTGTGGGAGCTTCGATGATATTATGCTCACCTGATTCCAGTGAATCCGCAATACTTACAGCCATTTGCTGCTGCTGTGAGCGGTATTCAAATCCTTCCAAACCTGATAACAATCCTGAAGGGGAGAAGATGTTTTTTATCTCGTCTGTAAATTCTGACATATTTACAAAGATAGCTAATAATGCCGTAAATATGTTAGGGAATAATTTTTGTTGCAGGTATTTGCTTTTTCTGAATTGTTGTATTATATTTGAGTATAACTTAATCTAAAAAGATAAAGCACAAAACACTACCTTTTTTATATTTCTCAAATTAACAACTAAATTATCTCAATTATTTTTACTGTTTAAATTATTTATATAATTTAATAAGGAGAGTAGACATACAATTTTTTGTACAGGCTTAGCCTTTTACTTGGCCGCAACATAAAATTATGGAGGTAATTTATGTATCATCTCACACTTAAGCGATGCCTTATGTTATCGCTGGTCATTTCATATCTTTTTTTCCCGAACCGGGTAACTTCTCAATGGACTCAGCAGGAATCAGGTTCAACTTTCGATCTATCAACGATCCATTTTTTGAACGAAAATACAGGGTTACTTGGATCGGCAATATCTATTCATGAAATTGATACTAATTTTATTGGTGGAGAGATCATCAGAACAACCAATGGCGGCCTGAACTGGCAAAAAGTGTTGGTCAATTCTGAATTCAGACTTAAAAGTTTTTATTTTCTGGATCAGACTACCGGTTATGCAATTGGAGGCAGTTATATCTCAACGGGGCTGCTTTACAAAACTACCGATGGAGGAGTAACCTGGCAGGATAACCTTAATTCATTTTTTTACCAGCATTTTTATAATTTGTACTTCGGAAATCAGCTTACCGGTTATCTTTCAAGCTTTAACGGGTTGTACAAAACCACAAATGCAGGAGCTAACTGGGATATGGTCCTCACTTTAACTGTTCAGAATGTGAATTATCCATCATACAGACGCATACATTTTTTTGATGTCAACACCGGGATTTTCCTTTCAGATAGCGGCAAAATATATAAAACAACCGACCAGGGAGCCAGCTGGAGTATTTCATATGTAAACCCTGATTATTCATTCAGAGATATAAATTTCATCAATTCCAGTACAGGGTTTATTATAGGACTCAATGGTATCGTTTTAAAAACAACTGACCAGGGAAGTAACTGGAATATTATTAATATCGGTACTTCTGCTTCATTATTCTCATTAAAATTTACAAACGGACTGATTGGTTATCTCACTAAAGAAAACGGCGTACTGAAAACCACAGATGGCGGCAACTCCTGGCAGGAAGTCCTGCAGCAGGGAAGTGATACACTGTTTTCAGTATTTTTCCTAAACCCCGAAGTTGGATATGTTGGCGGAACAAACGGCAAAGTTTTCAAAACAATAACCGGGGGAGTAATAGGTATTAATCAGATTTCAACAGAAATACCGAATGATTTTAACCTTGAACAGAATTATCCTAATCCATTTAATCCGGCAACCAACATTAAATTTAACATCCCAAAGCTCTCTAATGTCAGACTTGCAATATATGATATGCTCGGAAGGGAAATGGAATCTCTTGTAAATCAGCAGCTAACGCCGGGTACTTATGAAGTGAACTGGAATGCATCAAAATTTTCAAGCGGGATTTACATGTACAGGCTTGTAACAAATGATTTCAGTATGGTGAAGAAAATGTCCTTAATAAAATAACCTTAAATATAACCCATTATGAAAACCTTAATGAAGTGAAACAGAACCTTAATGATATTGCAGATAACCTCATTCTGGGAGAAAAACCTTAAAAACGGGAAATAAACCTTAATGCAAGAAATAAACCTTAAAGCAAGAAACAAACCTTATAAAGGCATAAAAACCTTACATCATTGGAAATAAACCTTACAAACGGGTAAACCTTACTAAGTATTAAAGTGCACCCTTATTGTGGCGCCATATCCGGGGCGGATAAATTCTGCCCCTTTACTTTTTATTCAATTACAACTAAATTTGTTAAATATTTAATACTACATTATAGCATACAAATCTACCCGTTTTTAATAAATTCTCAATTTTTCGATATTTTTTATCATTGATATAACTGTGATTTTCAGTTAATCTTGTCTTTTTCATCCTGAATCTACCGGGAAGAAAGATCATTTATTGTTTTCTCATTTTATTTACAAAATAAGATAAATCTAATATATTTTTATGATATCCAGAATCCTGTTATTATTACTGCTCGTCACTTCCGTTACTTTTTCACAGTTTGAGCCAAATCCGGAGCTTGAGTGGTTCACAATTGAAACCGACCATTTCTATATCCATTATCACAAAGGAACAGAAAGAACGGCAAAACTTACAGCAAAGATTGCCGAAGAAATATACGGACCAATAACATCATTGTACAAATATGCCCCGGAAGATAAAACCTCCTGGATTATCAACGATGAATCTGATATTTCAAACGGCGCGACCGATTATTACGGTAACAGGATTGAAATTGCTTCCGCTTCGCTTGATTTTGACCTGCGCGGTACGCATAACTGGCTTAGGAATGTTATTACACACGAATACACACACGTAATACAGGTTCAGGCTTCAATGAAGTTCTCAACTAAATTCCCTTCACTTTATATTCAGTTTTTAAACTACGAAAAAGAACGCAGGCCCGACGTACTGTACGGCTATCCGAATACGATCATTTCATACCCGATCTCGGGTGTCGGAGTGCCTGCGTGGTTTGCAGAAGGAACAGCGCAGTACCAGCGCCAGCAGCTTGGATATGATTACTGGGATGCGCACAGGGATATGATACTCCGTATGCGTGTACTTGGCGATAAGATGCTTTCATGGGAAGATATGGGGCAGTTTGCATCTGTAACAACATACAAAGCTGAATCAATTTACAATTCAGGTTTTGCGCTTTCAAGATACATAGCAGAAAAATACGGTGAAGATAAGCTGCGCGAAGTTTCGGAGAATCTTGGTGACTTAACCAGAATTAACTCTGAAGGCGCATTTAAAAAAGCGATCGGTAAAAACGGCAGTGATCTTTATGATGAATGGAAAGCATATTTAAAGCAGGATTACAAAGATAAAGTTGCAGGAATAAAACAGCTTCAGGTTGAAGGTAAAATTATAGCAGATGTTGGCTTTGCCAACTATTACCCCCAATTTTCGCCTGACGGCAAAAAGATAACATACTTATCAAATAAAGAATATGATTACGGTTCTACTTCTATGTTCGTACACAATGTCGGCTCAGGCAAAGAGGATGATATGCTCATCGCATCAGTCAGCGGTGCCTATAGCTGGTCACCCGATGGAAAGAAGATAATATTTTCACGCAGGAATAAACCCAATATTCACGATGCCGTTGTATTTGACCTGTATGAGTATGATGTGGCAAAAGAAGAAGAAACTCAGCTTTCAAACGGTCTGCGCGCACATGCTCCTGCATATTCCGGCGATGGCAAATGGATATGTTTTGTTAGGAATAACGACGGTACGCAGAATCTCTTCATAGCACCGGCACCAAACGGTAAGATGATAAGCAAAGATCAAATTAAACAGCTTACAACATATACAAATGGCGAACAGGTTTATGCTCCCAAGTGGTCACCGGTTAACAATACTATTGTTTATGATTACAGCAAAGAAGACTCCCGCAAGATCTGTGAAATAAATGTTGATACCAGAGAAGTAACTTTCATATTCAGTGATCCGACAATTGATTTCCGCAGCCCGGTTTATTCCAAAGACGGAGCTTCGATATTTTTTGCATCAGACAGAACAGGTATATACAATATTTACAAATACGACCTTATCAATAACGCAAGAATGTCTAAGGAAAGCAGCACAGTCTATATGCAGCAGCTTACCAATGTAATTGGCGGTGCATTTATGCCATCTGCCGATGGCAGCAACCTGACCTTTGCAACATGGCAAACGGGAGGGTATAAGATAAATGAGCTTAAAGATTTCACTGTACTTGACTCCTTAATAGCAGAAAAGAACGCAAATTACAAAAGGCCTGAAAAAGTTATACCTAAGTATTCACAGGAAAACAGTGAGAACACAAGCTTTTCCAAGAATAAATTTGATTTTCCCAGGCTTAAAGACTTTAAAGATGACAGTGTTAAGTCATATTCATCAACAAAGTACAATAATGTAGCTACTCCGCTGTTCATAATTCCGGTTTTAAGATTTGATAATTACACCAAGGAGGGCAAGTTCCTTGATATCATAAAACCCGGGCTTTATTTCTACTCTCAGGATGTACTCGGCAGAATGGGTATCTTCGGCGGAGCATCAATTAACCGCAATTTTGAGCGTGATCTCTTCCTCCAGTTCGATTATAATAACGGTGTTCCGTTCCTGAAGGATTTCTTTTTAAAGAAACTCGGATTTTCACCATCATTCCAGCTGGCAGGGTATAATGTATCCAGAAAAACCGAAGCTGACCTTGTTGCAGGACTTGATACTATACCTGTTGATGTTACATATGACCTGCTTCAGTTTGAATTCGGTATGGCTTTCAAGATCATTAATGCCAATCATAACATGAGAGCTGGCTTTGCATATTCATCATACGCTTCAAAATTAAGTACATTCATAATTCCATCAATTAACCGCCAGGTATCTGCATCATCTACAAATTATTTTACAGGCAGAGACCTGTCACTGGCTTATTCTTACAGCAGTTTCCTGCCCAATAAGAATGACGATATTAATCCGATTGGCAGGTATTTCAGGCTGAAGTATGACTATGAAATAAACGACCTGAATCCTGAACTGGTAATTGATGACCAGGGAAATGTAACAGAAGCATTTGAAAAAGCGAAGTTCCACAGGCTTGAAGGGGACCTGCTGCAGGGATTCGGCTTATTTAACAATACGCATTCAATAAGCTTAAGACTGCGCGGCGGCACGATATTCGGTCCCCAGCAGGATAATTTCTTCGATTTCTATGCAACAGGCTTTCCCAATATGAAAGGATATCCTTTCTATGCTTTAGGAGGTAACCGTTATGCAACGGCCAATTTAACGTACAGATTCCCCATAGCTACCGATCTTGACTTTAATTTCCTGCAATTCTACTTTGATAAGCTTTATTTCTCGGTTTACGGTGATATTGGCAATGCATGGAACGGGAAAGCCACAAAGCTTAAGGATTTCAGGAAGGATGTAGGGTTTGAACTGAGATTGCTGACTTATTCATACTATGTTTATCCCACAGCTTTTACATTTAATGCAAGCTACGGTTTAGATCAGTTCTCAAATGTGTTCCCAAATACAACCGGCACACAACAAACAGTAACTTATGGTAAAGAATGGCAGTTTTACTTTACCATGCTGTTTGGTTTTGATTTCCTTGTAGATGGTATAAATAAAATGAGATTCTGATTTTTATCTTAGTTATAAATAATGCTGTTAACTAAGAAACCACAAGTAAAAACAACCCGGAATTCAAAAAGTAAAAAGGAGTTTTATAAATATATAATATTTATGGGACTCCTTTTAGCGTGTGCTATTGCACTTTTGAAATCATTTGAATATTATTATTTTTCATATAAGCTCAGAACAGATGTGTATATTGGTTTGACAGCTTTTCTTTTTTTATGTTTAGGTATATTCCTGGGATTGAAGGTTGGAAAAAAGAAAAATCCAGACGAAAAACCATCGCTTCCTGTAAAGCTGCCATTAAATTTGGAGTTAAGTACCCGGGAAATTGAGGTACTTAAACTGATTTCTGAGGGTCTTACTAATCAGGAAATAGCAGATAAGCTTTACCTTTCGCTCAACACAATCAAATCACATACAAACAGTATATACATAAAACTCGGGGTTAACCGCAGGACTCAGGCTCTCGAAAAAGCCAGAAAACTGCAAATAGTACCGTAGTTCAGCAATTTTCATACTTTCGGGTGAAGGTTCCCGGTAATTTTGAGGCTATTTTTGCACTCATTGATTAAATTAAAAATGAAATTTTATGGGTAAAAAGATTCTTTTGTACGGATCAGTATCCGGAGGCATTTTGACCGCTCTATTTGTTCTTTCACATATTTTTTTCATGAAGAACTTTTCAGCAGAAATGTGGGAAACCGGGGAAATAATTGGTTACAGCAGCATGATAATTGCTCTGACTGCCATTTTTTTTGGAGTAAAAACTTATAGAGATAAGGTTTTGGGTGGTAAAATTACGTTTAACAAAGCATTTACACTTGGAGCCGGTATTTCAGCGATTGCATCAGTTATATTCGGCATATATGTATACTTTTTGTATACAGCAATTGCACCGGATTTAAGCGGCAAGATGATAGAAATCTACAGGGAAAAGATCAAAACAAGCGGGCAAACACAGGAAGTGATTAACAGGCAGCTCGAAGAGTTTGATAAGGAAGCGCCTATGTGGAACAATCCTGTCCTGCAGTCATTTGTAATGCTGATTACCGTATTTTTTATAGGTATCATTATAAGCCTTATAACTGCTGTTATTTTAAAGAAAAAGATCCCGTTAATTGAAAATACTGTCTGAACAGACTAAATAAGATTATTTATACTAAGTAATGTTAACTTAATTATTAAACTAAAGAAAAAACATATTTAAAAAATGAAAACAATAATTATATCAGTCTTTTTACTTGCAGCATTTTTTTGTTTCGGTTTCTTTTTAAACATTGCAGTAACAAAGGAATCAGGAAACAGTATTATTAAAGAACAAACATTTAATAATTCGAAAATCATAAATGGAGAGAATATGAAATTAGGAGCATTTTCTGTAAGCCTAAATGTAAAAGATATTAAAGCTTCAAAGGAATTCTACGAAAATCTTGGATTTACTGTTTTTGGGGGAGATATAAAAAAGAACTATCTGATAATGAAGAATGAGAATTCACTGATCGGATTATTTCAGGGAATGTTTGAGAACAATATCCTTACCTTTAATCCGGGCTGGGATGAAAACGCAAAGAATATTGAAAAATTTGACGATGTAAGAGAAATACAAAAGAAATTGAAAAGTAATAATATAAAATTAATAACAGAAGCAGACGAGAATACATCCGGACCTGCAAGTCTTATGGTTTCCGATCCGGACGGAAATATAATATTAGTTGACCAGCATCGTTAATCATACATATTTAATAAAGTACAATCAGTAATTAAAAAAATAAAATAATGGCAAAATTTAAGTTCAGCGAATCAATTGCAGATGGGGTACATAAACAGCTAAAAGAACTCGAAGGAGAGTGGGAAGGAACTTCTAAAACGTGGTTTGAACCTGATGTTATAGGTGATGAATCTGTTATGACAGGCAGAATAAGATCCATTCTCGGCGGCAGATTTATAATACATGAATATACAGGCAGCATGCAGGGCAAAACTCTGGAGGGAATAGCGATCTATGGTTTTGACTGTATGCGCGGTGTGTACCAATCGGTATGGGTGGATAGTTTCCATATGGGTACAGCGATAATGCATTCCGAAAGCAAACCGGGCACAGAGAAATTCAATGTTACGGGTTATTACGATACTAACGAAGAAGGCACGGAAAAATGGGGTTGGAGAAGTGAGCTGGAAATCATTGATAACAATAATATTGTTCTGACTGCATATAATATTACTCCAAACGGTGAAGAAGCAAAAGCTACAGAGGTAATTTATAAAAGAAAGTAATTCTTTTAGCGGCGCCGGTTCACAGCGGCTATTTACGGACCGGCGCATTTTAGATATCAATTGATCAGTGTTAAAAACATGGCTGCACAGTAACTTGTTTATTTAACCAGCCTTAGAATCAAGGTTGTACAATAACTTCGTTATTTTACTAGTCCCGCCCTGCGGGATTTCAAAAGTAATTGCATTACTTTATCAACATCATTTTCCTGGCTTCCTTAAAATCATCTCCAATAACCTCGTAATAATAAACACCACTGGGATAATCGGTTGCATCCCACTCCACCCTGTGCGGATAACCGTAGCTGATAATATTATCAAGCGTTAATATATTCATTTGTTCATCAACCAGTGTTTCCATCAGCCTGCCGGTTGAACTGTAGATATTAAGCTTAATATGTGTTGACCGGTAAACATAGATCGGAATAGTTGTTTTAGGGTTAAACGGATTCGGATAATTTTGTTTCAATTCAAATGCATAAGGATAGTTATTCGGTTCAACTGAAGTTATGTAGTCTACTATTCCACGGGTAATTCCGCCATCATCCCTGACCGCATAAATACTGTTTGAAACAGCTATCATATTTGTATAATTACCCGCTTCAGGACTATACTTTACCTCCCAATCAGAACCGCCGCCATTATCTGTATAATAAATGTTATTATTCCTTATCATCAGGGTGGGGGAGTTTAATAAATTATCTGTGGGGGTTATTATTATTAAACCGGGGTATACTATACTGTTAATATTCCCTGATCCGGAAGTTTCCTCAGGTGTCCATACCTGCCCATAATCAGAACTGCTGAATAAGTTAACACCTCCGCAAATTAAATATGGACCTGTACTGGATATTGAGTATATATTTTCATCGGGCAGGTATTGAGTAACCCAATTTGTACCATAATTAGATGTAGAGTAGATTCTGTGGTTATCAGTCCCAAAACAAAACCTATCATAAAAAAAACTTCCGGCAAATGAATTTGGAAAACCTGCTTCATTTTCATTTTGAGGTAAATACATTCCGGTTGAATCCCAGCTTTGACCTGCATTTACGCTTTTCCATATGGACCATCTGCCTCCAACGGGATTTCCAATCATGATCGATGAATAATTATACCCCAGATAAACAATATTTATCTTTCCTTCGTTTTGAGTAAAAACAAGGTTCCAGTTCAAACCTCCGTTATCTGACCTGTATACATACGTATCATTGCCAATATTCCCGGCTGTCACAACTATGTTTGGAGTAATTGTACTGATAGTATAAAGTTCAATATTATCCGGTATTCCGTTGATACCAATATTTATCCATTCGTTTCCCGGCACCAATGACTTGAGTACCACCCCATTTTTTCCGCAAGCATAAATTGCTGCAAGATTGTGCGGGTCTGATGTTATACAATTTAATGCAGCAGTTACGCCGGATACCTGTTCAGACCAGTTAATTCTGTATTCATAATTGATGGATTGGGATTGAAGGTGAGCGATAATTAAAAGAAACAAAATAAAATGTTTCATTTCATTCTCCTTAAGGAAAAGCAATTACACAAAAATAATATTAAATCATGCGAATTGTAAGTAAATAAATATATGTATTTAATTAACAGCTATTTAATTAAAATCATCTTTTTCGTTTCAGAAATTTTTTCAGTACTTAGTCTGTAAAAATAAACACCACTGTTAAGTTTTGATGCATTGAAATCTGCCTCAAAAATTCCCGGTTCCATTTTTCCGTTTACAAGCGTTTCAATTTCTTTTCCTGTTATATCAAAAACCGTAAGATTCACATTTCCCGCTTCAGGTAATGCAAATCTGATTTTTGTAACGGGGTTAAAGGGGTTTGGGTAATTTTGATCGAGTTTGAATCTTTCAGGAACATTAGAAGAAATAGTATTAATTCCAAGGGCAAGAAAATAAGTACGCGAAATTCCGCCGTTATCTCTTAATGCAAAAACCGCTCCGCTGAAATAACCATTCCTTTCAATTGTTATAAAAGTATAATTGCCGTTTGGGGCTGAATAATCAAGTTCCCAAGTAGTACTGTTATGGGGGTCAAGGTATATTTTATTATCAGCCCTTATTGCCCAGTTGAACCTGGAATGTGCGCTGCCTGTAACACTGACTATGTTTCCGCTGCCTGGTAATGATTCAACGTTCCATGTGCTTCCGCTGTTCAATGTCCTCAATAAGTTTACATTCCCTGTAAGACCTATGTTGAAATCAAAATCAAACCATAATGATACGGAATTTTTTTCAGTTCCTGTTGGCTGAACATGCCAGCTTGAAGCATAATTATTGGTATTATATATCCTGAAATTATCCGTACCGAACCAGATATTATTTCCGGAAGCCCACAAAGAATTTGCAAATCCTTTTTCATTTCCATTTTGAGGTAAATAGCATCCGGTTGAGTCCCAATTGGTACCGCCATTTACAGTTTTCCAGATCGACCATCTTCCTCCAACAGGGTCGCCAATCAATATACCTGTATTGTTATCAATAAAATGCAGGGCATTGAGTTTACCGCCCGGCTGCTGTTTCATAACTTCCCAGGAATCGCCGGCATTGACTGTTCTGTAAAGGAATGCGGAAGAACCGTCGGTACCTGAAGAGAAGACTATATTTTGATTTATACAATAGATATGATTAAGTGTTATGCCGGAAGTTATCCCGGATTGGTTGCCATTTGACCAAGTATCACCCATATTACTGCTCTTTATAACCGTGCCATTATTACCGCAGGCCCATGTAGTAAGATCTTTTATTGAGCTAAGTGAATTTAATTTAACACTTACACCGCTATTGAGCTCAACCCATTGTGAAAATGATTCACAATGCATCAAAATAAATACTGCAATAGATAAAATTACTGTAAGACTTTTTTTCATGAGTTTTACCTCCCTGGAATTTTACTAATTTAGGGTAAATAATTTATATATAAAAGATTTTAAGAGGGTATTATATTCAGGGTGTTTTTTATTTCGCCTGCATCATGGATAAAAATAACATTTCTGTTTATCATATCTTTCAGTTTGGGGGAATCCTGTTTTAATATTTCAATCATATTCTTCCAGAAATCACTATAAAATATCATTTTCTTCTCAGGCATAGATCTTTTGTTCATCAGTTCAAGTGCAACTGAAATTTCAACCAATGTGCCTGTGCCTCCTCTGAAAATTAAGTAAGCATCAGCAATCCCTATCAGTTCAACAATTCTTTCCATTAGGTTTGGCATTTCTACAACTTCATCAATAAAATTGTTCGGAGAGGCTTTCCAGCCCTTAACAGTTATTCCGATCGTTTTACCTCCTGCAGCTTTTGCGCCTTTTGAAATTGCCTCCATAGTGCCATAATATCCGCCGCTGCAAATGGTGTAACCAGCTTCAGCTATATATTTACCAATATCAGTAATCTCCGAATATAAAGGTTCGTTTTCATTTATAAACGCTGAACCGAAAGATGTTATTACTTTTTTCAAATGACCTCCATCAATTCTACAAAAAGGTGATAATTATTGCAATACTCTTAAATGACCTCCCCCAGCCCCTCCAAAGGAGGGGAGTCTGGATCTACGCTGTTTTCGAGTATTTGATTTATTTGTAAAAAAACTTCATTGGGATTTTCTTTTACTTCTTCATTTGTAAATCTTATTATTGTAAATTTCAATTCTTTGAATCTCTCAGTTCTCATTTGATCATACTCTTTTTGAAATTTATGGATCTTCCCGTCAATTTCAATAATTAGTTTTTTGGGGAGGCAAATAAAATCAGCAATAAAATTATCTACTATATGCTGTCTTCTTATCTTATAACCGGTCTTTTTGTTTTTTAGATATTCCCAAATTATGGTTTCTGCTTCAGTATGATTCTTTTTAAGTTCATCTCTGATCTGCTTGATAATATTATAACTCAAAGGATTAGCCGTAATATAGCCAGGCTTTTGCTTTTCAAGCCCCTCCTTTGGGGGGGTTGGGGAGGTCGCTTTAAACGCTGAACCGAAAGATGTTATTACTTTTTTCAATAATCTATCAAATAATGTTAAATGAATACAGCTTCACTTTTTTATTTTTGAAATTGTTTTACCGTTTACTTTAGCTATATTTTCATAGTCTTTTTTTGCAAGATCAATTGCAGAATTGATTAGCGCTTTTACTTTATTGCTCCTGTAATCTCCATAACTATTGACCGGAATGTGGCGAATTAGTTTTCCTGTTCCCTTAAGAAGTTTATGAGGGTCATCAAGCAATGTGCCTTTGTTGAAGCCAAGATTTACGTGATTTGTGTATACAGGAAGCATACAATAAGCATCGGAAAGTTTTTCTGTTACGGAAAATACTGCAGTTAGTGCATGAGTATGGTATAACAATTCATAACAATCGGGATAAATATCCATCACAAATGCTCTAAGATCAGTAAAAATCTCAACTAAAACCGGGTCTTTCAACTCCAATAATGCCAAAAAATCCGGATGAATAACTCTGGACATGTTAATTAATCCGTTGGTTCTTCATAACAGCTTCTGCATCGTGCTTCGTACAGGTCAGTAGCTCCAACAAGGACCCTGTCACCGGTATTAGATATACGCTGAGTACGATTTGCAGGAGCGCCGCATTTCATACAGACTGCCAGGGTCTTGGTTATATACTCAGCAATTGCAAGCAATTGGGGCATTGGTTCAAACGGAATAGCCCGGTAATCCGTATCCAAACCTGCAACTATTACCCGTTTACCCTGCGCGGCAAGCTTTTGGCATACTTCAACAAGGTATGAATCGAAAAATTGAGCTTCATCAACGCCAATAACATCTGCTTCAGCTGAAAAGAGAAGAATCTGCTCTGCTGTTTCAACAACGGTACTGGGTATTTTTTGTTCGCTGTGAGAAACAATATCGCTTTCACTGTACCGGTTATCTATCTTAGGCTTAAATATCTCTACTTTTTGTTTTGCTATTTGTGCCCGTCTGAGCCTTCTAATCAGCTCTTCAGTTTTTCCGCTGAACATACTTCCGCAGATAACTTCTATCTGCCCCATCATTTTTTTATTTTCAATATCGTGCATAACCCGTATTTTCTTTATACTCTGTTTAACTTGAAATAATTTGGAATAATATCTTTTAAAATAAAATGTTTAACCTTTTTGCTCTTTGTTATTAATATCACTTCCATTTCCGGATTGAACTCAACTAAAGCCTGCCTGCAAAGTCCGCATGGATAAATGAATTTATCTGAACCGGCTGCAATAGCAATTGCGTTGAACTTTTTCTCGCCGCCTGAAATTCCGTTGAATAAAGCAGCGCGCTCAGCGCATACTGTCAGCGAAAAAGCGTCAAATTCTACATTGGTACCGGCATAAACCTTACCATTTTTGCCTAATAGGGCAGAACCGACCTTAAAGCCTGAATGAGGTGAATATGAGTTTTTCAGTACTTTTAAAGCTGTATTAACCAGTTTCTTCTGCTGAGCTTTTGATATCATTTACTTGCTGTTAAGTTACAAAATACGCAAAATTTTCACTTTATGGAACGTAAAAAGCAGATTGCGGTTGTAAATATAGATAGCTGAATTGATATAAAATATATATTTAATTATCTTTCCATTACAGATGCGAAGAAAAAAGATTTTCAGGTTTTTTGACAGGTATTTTGGGATACCTCTTGTGTTATTTATAGCTTTATTTACACGCAGGAAAAGACGCTTACCAATAGAAGATATACAGAATATTTTGTTTATCAAGCTTGCTGCAATTGGTGATGGAATTTTGCTTATTCCGACGCTCAGAAAGCTCAAAAATTCATTCCCCAATGCCAAAATAACATTTATGTGCAGCGATATTAATATTTCTGTTATTCAGAAGATACCATATGTTGACCGGATTATTAATTGCAGGGTGTATGATTTCCTTAAAAATCCGGTGAATTTTTACAGGTTTATCAAGGAGCTTCGAAAGACAAAATACGAAGTTGTAATAGATGCGGGTCAATGGGAAAGGATTAATTCACTGATAACTATTTTTACACGCAGAGATTATTCAATAGGCTTCAGAACAAAAGGGCAGTGGAAACATGTTGTTAATGATGCGGTAATAGCCCACAGCCGCACAAAACACGAAGTGGAGAACTTTATGGATCTGCTGATACCTTTAGGTATCGTTCCCGTAAGCGGCGAGTATGATTATGATGAGCTTCAGCTTGAATTTTTCCTGAAACCTGAGCACAGAAAGTTCCGTGACGACTTCTGGAAAGAACATAATCTTGAAGATAAAACAGTTATTTGTTTTCACCCCGGCTGCGGTGAGAACGGTAAACCAAGGGAATGGGCACTGGAAAATTACATTAATGTTGGGAAAAGACTTCATGATGCTGATAAGAACCTGGTAATTATCATTACCGGTACTAATTTTGAGAAATATTTATGCGACCCGCTGCATGAGGCTTTAAAAGATTTTTCCATCAACACAGCGGGGCATTACACCCTGGAGCAATCTGCAGCACTTGTTGAGCGTGCCAAGCTTATGCTTTGCAGTAATACAGGCATATTACATGTTTCAACCTGTGTGGGCACCAGAACTGTAGGGCTTCATGGACCCACAAACCCGGTTAAATGGGGAGCTTATAATAAAAAGGCTATAACTATTCAGAGCAGTAAATTCTGTTCGCCCTGTTTATACCTTGGGCATGATTACGGCTGCAATAAGCCCACATGTATGCAGGAGATAACCGCAGATGAAGTTTACATGGAAATACGAAAGGCATTAAAACCTGAATTATTTTTGAACATATTACAAGTACAGGAGAACTAAAATAAATGAAAATTGGAATGTTGACCGGCGGCGGTGATTGCCCCGGATTGAACGCAGTAATACGAGCAATTGTTAGGAAATCGCTTTCGTACGGATGGGAATGTGTTGGAATTGAAAATGGCTGGAAAGGACTTGTTGATATCTATACCAGGCCGCTGGATATGAACTCTGTTTCGGGCATTCTGCAAAAGGGCGGAACAATACTTGGAACATCGAGAACAAATCCCTACAAAATTGAAGGCGGTGAGCAGAAGGTCATTGAAAACGCCAAAAAGCTTGGACTTGACGCATTGATAGCCATCGGAGGTGAAGATACACTTGGAGTCGCCAATAAGCTTGCCAAAACCGGTTTTAAAGTAGTTGGTGTACCTAAAACAATTGATAACGACCTGAACGGAACTGACTATACTTTTGGTTTTGATACTGCGGTAAATATTGCAATGGATGCAATTGACAGGATTCACACTACGGCAGAATCACATCACCGCGCTATGATCATTGAAGTAATGGGCAGGCATGCCGGATGGATCGCTATGCATGCTGGAATTGCAGGCGGGGCGGACCTGATCTTGATTCCTGAAAAAGAGATCAGGATTGACGATGTTATAAAGGTTATGAATGACAGGGAAAAACGCGGAAGGACATTTTCAATTATAGTTGTTGCCGAAGGCGCAAAGATTAGCGAATCTGACCAGAAAGCTTCTGAGATGATACTTCAGGATGAAAAGCTGGATGCATTCGGGCATGTAAGGCTTGGCGGAATAGCAAACCTGCTTGCGGAGATAATTGAGAAGAAAACAGGAGTTGAAACAAGGGCTACAATTTTGGGTCACATACAAAGGGGCGGCTCACCAACCGCATATGACAGGGTATTGGGCAGCAGGTTCGGCGTGCACGCGGTTGAAATGGTGAAAGAAGGTAAGTTCGGCAGAATGGCTGCATTAAAGGGAACTGAAATTATTGATATCCCCATACAGGATGCAGTTGAGAGCCTGAAAACCGTAGGTGACGATTTTTATGATGTTGCCAGAACATTTTTCAGATAGAAGTACTAAAGGTTTGTATATTAATATTTTCTTTGAATAATTGCATATTTTTGCATATATTTGTTGTTTGCAGGAATAAATACTCACTTTTCTCTCAAAATTGAGGGGAAATTTGCAATATTGTTAAACATGTAGAAAGGTTTTTTGATGTCATCGTTAAAAGCGCGTAAAAAGATCACTCATAAAGAGATAAAAAAGGATAAACTTGTAACAGGTTATTTTGAAGCCAGGAACTGGCTTGATAAGGACGAAAACAAGAAAAAACTTTATATTGGTGCCGGTATATTATTAGCTTTGGTTGTTATTGGCTATCTGTATTACAGCAACAAAAATGCCAAGAACGAAGAAGCGGAAGTAAAACTCTCAGCGGTAATTGCGTTATATGAACAGGGGAAATATCCCGAATCAATAAACGGGGATCCGGCTGCTAACATTACAGGTCTTGCGCAGATAGTTAATGACTACGGCAGTACAGAAAGCGGCCAAACCGCTAAACTTTACCTGGGCAACTGTTATTTTAATATGAAAGATTACGATAACGCCATGAAACAATTTGATGATTACGGCGGAGATAATGATATCGTAAAATCTTCATGTATATCAGGAATTGGAGCAGTATACGAAGCTAAAGGCGATCTTAAAAAAGCGGGTGAGTATTTTGAAAAAGCTGCCAATGTAAATAAATCCGTGGTAATTAACCAGGAAAATCTTTTTTACGCCATCAGGGCATATACAAATGCCGGTGATAAAGAGAATGCGAAAAGGGTTTTTACCAGCCTGAAAGAGCAATATCCAAAATCAAAGTATATTAATGAATCAAAAAGATTTGAATCAGAATTTAAGAACTGATTTTAAATAACAAATGATTTTTAAACACAAAGTTTCTTTAAAGGAGCTTTGTGTTTTTTTTAATACTTAATATTTCAAATTGAACTGGTTAGATATAGTAATTGTACTGTTGGTTACACTTCCAACTTTCTTCGGTTTCCGGAAAGGTTTCCTGAGGAAACTGCTTGGTATTGCGGGTATTTTACTCGGCTTCATTCTTGCTGTTAAGTTTTATGATTCTTTAACACCTCTTCTGGCAAAAGTCATAAAAGAAAACCCGGTATTTGTAAATGTACTGAGCTTCCTTATAATAATAGGTATCATTTACGGTGCATCAATATGGCTGGCCAGGTTCATTGCCAATATGAACTCAGGGACAAGTATTGTGGATAAGATACTGGGTACAGCAGTTGGTTTTTTACAGGGCCTGCTTGTTGCAAGTGTCCTGTTTTATAACTTATCATTTGCAAACATACCATCAGCATCAACCAGGGAAAGCTCTTTGTTATACGGAACTGTAACAAAAATAGCACCCGCAGTGTTTGATAAGATACTTGAATACTTCCCGGGACTTCAGGAAATGTATAAAGAATATATAATACCTGATATTAAAAATCCAAAACAAAAATCTGCTTAAATCCAATATCTCTCTGAAATGAATACTATCCTGATAATAGAAGACGATAAGGCGATTGTTGATATCCTGAAAATGATACTGGAGCATGACGGCTTCAGGATCGAAATGGCATTCAACGGTCCAACAGGAATAGAAAAATATAAAGAGGTAACTCCTGATATAGTTCTGCTTGATATACGCATGCCTAAAATGGATGGTATTGAAGTACTCCAGGAAATACGCAAATTTGACCGCAGCGCAATTATTATTATGATATCCGGACACGGTAATATAGAAACTGCTGTACATACTACCAAGCTTGGAGCATATGACTTCATTTCTAAACCCTTTGATGTAGAAAGATTAAAACTTACCATTCAGAACGGGCTTAACTACAAAAAACTTCTTGCTGAAAATGAAAGCATGAAAAGGAAGTTTGATTCTGATACTGAGTTTCTTGGCAGCAGTGATGAAATGAACAGACTTAAGGACCAGGTTCAGAAAATAGCCTCAACATCAAGCAGGGTATTGATAACAGGCGAGAACGGCACAGGAAAAGAGCTTGCTGCCAAACATATTCATAAATTAAGTGACCGGGCTGATAAACCTTTTATACATGTGAACTGCGCCATAATTCCTAAAGACCTTCTGGAAGTTGAACTTTTCGGATGTGTTGAAGGATATTTATCTTTTTCTCCCGGAAAAAGAATAGGAAAGTTTGAGATGGCAAATAACGGAACTCTTTTTCTTGATGAAATTGCGGACCTAAGCATGGAATCTCAGGCTAAACTATTAAATGTATTAAGTGAAAATAAGATCGAACCTCTGGGAAGCAATACAGAAATACCCGTCGATGTAAGGGTATTATCTTCAACAAACAGGAATCTGAACCAGCTTATCAGTGAAGGTAATTTCCGCGAGGACCTGTTCCACAGATTAAATGTTCTTACTCTTAATATTCCGCCTCTTAGAACCCGGAAAGAGGATATTCCGGAGCTGGTATGTCATTTTACGAAGGAAATATCTTTAAAGAATGAAATGCCTGAGAAAACATTTACCCCTAAAGCTTTGGAATATTTAAGTTCGCTTAAGTGGCCGGGTAATGTTAGGGAATTAAAAAATACCATTGAAAGACTCCTGATACTTTCTGATTCAGAAATTATTGACAGAAAAAACATCGAAACCGAAAACAGGGCTTACTCTTCCGAAATGGATAAACTTATCAACTCTGAAAGCACTTTAAGGGATTTCCAGGATGTATCTGAAAAAATATTTATTGAAAAGAAATTAGCCGAAAATAACTGGAATATTTCAAAAACCGCAGAAGCGCTTGATATTCAGCGCAGCCACCTTTATACAAAAATAAAGCAGTTTAATATAGAAAATCCCGACAAAGACGATAAAAGTCATTAACACCGGGGATAAAAGTCATTAACATCGGGGATAAAAATCAGTAGTATATATGACTAATATAGGTAATATATTACTTATTGCTTATATCAACATATTTACCTATAATCACGTCAATTCATAATCAAATTTTTATTAATTTTTAACATAAATAATGATAACCAGGAATTACTTATTGGCTTTTTTACTAATGCTCTCAATAGCCGGAATTGCCGAAAACAAAGTTTTTGCGCAGTTAGGCAACAGCAATATGACCTTGCTTTCAAATAAGAACGATCATCCGGGTACCGGAGGTAATCTGTATTCCGCTTTATGGGGTTACAGGGCACCAAACGGGCGTGAATATGCTATACTGGGATGCGCTACAGGTACAGCATTTTATGATGTAACAGATTCAGCAAATATTGTTGAAGTTGGTTTTATACCCGGGACAACAAATAACTGGCGGGAAATGAAGGTTTTTTCAAATTATGCCTATATTGTTTCAGAAGCAACTAACAGCAAAATACAGATAGTAGATTTATCCAATCTACCTGCTTCAGTTACACTGGTAGGTACTTCAAACATGCCGTCACACAGCTCCACACACTCTATATCACAGGATGGTCCGTATCTTTACTTACATGGGTGCAACAGCACCTTTGGCCAGGGAGTAACTGTTGTTGATCTTACTAATCCAACTTCCCCGGTTAAAAGGGGCGGGTGGAACACACATTACGTTCATGACAGCAGGGTAAGGAACGACACAATTTATGCATGTAATATTTACGATCCACCGGGAACAATTACTGTAATTAACGCAGCTAATAAAGATAACCTGACAACAATAACTTCATGGGTAAATAACCCCAACCCGTTCCCGCATAATGCAGCTTTAACAGCGGGCAGAACTTATATTTATACAACTGATGAAACTTCAACACCCCCGGGCAAATTAAAAGTCTGGAATATCTCAAATCTTTCAAATGTTACTTTTGTCACTAACTGGCAGCCAACAGGCATTACAAATGCAATTGTTCATAATGTAGAAATTTACGGTAACTATGCATTGGTAGCCCATTATACAGCAGGTATCAGACTGATCAATATTACCAATCCGGCAGCTCCTGTTGAAGCAGCATGGTATGATTCTTACCCTGCAAATAATAACAATTCATATAACGGCTGCTGGGGAGTATATATGTTTCCTTCAGGCAAAATTATAGCTTCAGACAGGCAGACAGGTCTATATGTACTTAAACCAACTATTCCTCTGGTTGGAATAAATGACCCGGTCAATAATTCACCTGAAAAATTTGAGCTTAAACAGAATTATCCTAATCCGTTCAATCCTTCAACTTCAATTGAATTCAATATCCCTGCAGCTTCATTTGTAACACTGAAGGTTTATGATGTACTTGGAAGACAGGTAGCTGTTCTGGCTGATGAATTCAGGCAGGCAGGTAATCATAAAGTAAGTTATGATGCAGGAAGACTTTCCAGCGGAGTATATTACTATACACTTTCAACTGATAAGGGATTCAGCGAAACTAAAAAAATGGTATTAAATAAATAAAAACAACGAAATTGAAAAAAGTAATATTTTTAATATTTACTGCAGTAACGTTAATATCCAGTATATATTCGCAGCTTCCCAATCAGAATACCATTCTTCTTGCTAACAAGGATGAGCATGGCAATGGTTACTCCGCATTATGGGGTTATGCCGGACCCAATGGCAGGGAATACGCAATATTAGGCTGCAACACAGGAACAGCATTCTACGATATTACTGATACAGCAAATATTCACGAAGTTGATTTTGTAACAGGTGTATCTTCCGGCTGGCGCGAAATGAAAGTATTTTCAAGTTATGCTTATGTAGTTTCTGAAGGTACGAACAGCAAACTGCAGATAATTGCACTGCAATACCTGCCTGATTCAGTAAGCCTTGTTGCAACATATTCATATACCGGATATACAAAAACCCATTCTATTTCACAATCAGGTCCCTACCTTTATTTACATGGAGGTAATGTTACCCTCGGCGGTGCTGATGACGGCGGTCTGACTATACTGGATATAACTAATCCAACAGCTCCGGTCAAAAGAGGTTCCTGGTCAAATTTCTATGTACATGATTCAAGAATATTGAATGATACAATTTACGCGTGTAATATTTACGATCCACCCGGAACAATATCTGTAATTAACGCAGCAAATAAAGATAACCTGGTAAATATTGCTTCATGGGTAAATAATCCGAACCCGTTCCCGCATAACTGTGCTATACCTAATGACAGGAGATTCATATATACAACTGATGAAACTTCTTCACCAAATGGCAAACTGAAGGTTTGGAATAAATCAAATCTAAACAATGTAACACTTGTTACAACGTGGCAGCCGACTAATATAACAACGGCAATAGTTCATAATGTTGAAATATATAATAATCTTGCAGTAATAGCTCATTATACCGCGGGTATAAGAATACTAGATATTTCCAATCCGCAGGCTCCGCAGGAAATTGCATGGTACGATACTTATCCCAATAACAATAATGCACAATTTTCAGGATGCTGGGGAGTATTTATGTTCCCGTCTTCAGGAAAGATCATAGGCAGCAATATTGGTGAAGGTTTATTTGTTATTAAGATCGGAAGTTCTGTTACAGGTATCGCCGGAAATGAATCCATTCCCGATAAATATTCTTTAAAACAGAACTACCCGAATCCGTTTAATCCAAACACCACAATAGAATACAATGTACCAAAGTCATCTTATGTTACATTAAAAGTATTCGATGTTGTTGGCAGACAGGTTGCATTGCTTGCTGATGAATTCAAGATAGCCGGTACTTACAAACAAACATTTGATGCCGGAAGACTAGCAAGCGGTGTTTATTATTACACACTGGCAACAGATAATGGATTTACCGAAACGAAGAAGATGATCTTGAATAAGTAACAGAGTTACCTGTAAAATCCGGCCTTTGACGGATTAAGTAAGTAATATATTTAATACAATTTGATTTAAAGCCTGTTCACTGAACAGGCTTTTTTTATTGAAATAAAGTGATATTGTTTTTGGTTATCTCTATAACTAAATTAAATATATCAAACCCGGTTTAATGGGAGTGCGTGTTCTTCAGTTCCTATAAGGCAGGGGAGTATGGTAAATTCAATAAATAGCCTGTTTAAGTATGAATGAAAGTGAATATATTGTGTTATGCGAGACTTATGACTATATGGAGTCAGAATTAATTGAAGCTCTGCTTACAGATAGCGGTATTGAATTCCATACTAAGAATAAGGCAGATACTTCATCAAGTGAGCTTGGAACGAGGATAATGGAGAGAATTTCAACGGGAATACCTATAATCATTTATGTAAAGGCAATAGATGAACAAAAAGCATATGAACTGCTGAATGAGGACCGCTCGCATCTGCTTGATGATGAGAATCTTGATTTCGGAAAGACAGAAGAAGAGCTTGATGAAGAAAAAAAGCAGAACGATATCTGAACTCAGTTGCCGGTAAAACTCCTTTGCCTAAGTATTTCATACAGAAAGACTCCCGCCGAAACAGATACGTTCAGTGAATCAATTTTGCCTATCATAGGAATTTTAACCAGGCTATCGCAAAGATTGATGATATTTTTCCTCAATCCTTCGCCTTCACTGCCAAAAACCAATGCACATTTATCAGGAAATCTGAAATTATAAATATCTTCATCAGTTTTTAACACTGTACCTATAATTTTGTAACCTGATTCCTGCAAAACCTCGATCGTTTTGTATATATTGGGCTCTTTGGATATCTTAATGTAATTTGTAGCTCCTGAGGAGCTTTTTATTACCGTATGGTTAACTTTTACGGAATTCTTATCCGAAATGATAATACCATCAGCCCCTGCCGATACAGCTGTTCTGATCACAGCGCCAAAATTATGCGGATCCTGTATCTCATCAAGAATTACAAGAGTGGTTTTTTCTTTATCATTAAGCGATTTTAATATTTCGGTAGTTTTAGTATATTCAAAATCTTTAACCTCAGCATAAATGCCCTGGGAAATGCCTTCAGACTTATCGTTCTTATCAAGAATAGTCTCAAAATGTGATTTAGGCATTTTAGCTATATCAATATTTTTTGATTTAGCTATTCTCTCTATTTCTTTTATTTTATTATCGCTTACAGCGTCCAGTAAAACGATCTTTATTATTGATTCAGGCGAAAACTTAATGGATTCTATGACCGGATTTCTTCCTATAACTAGCATTAAATATGTTTAAGTTTTTGTTTATATTTGAAGATTAACTTCAATAATTTTCATAATAATACTATTTGCAAACCTATAACTAAATCCAAAAATTAATCTGAAACACCTGTAATTATGGAAAAGATGCTTGCTAAACCTGTTCACTCTCCTGAGTTTAAAAAGAGGCGCGGAATTAACTGGATGACTCTTGGCCTTACATATGCCGCAATGTATATGGCCAGATACAATTTTGGGTTTGCAAATAAGCAGCTCTCAGATACATTCGGTTTTTCAAAAACTGAAATCGGTACAATTATTACGATCAGCACGCTTATTTACGGTCTTTCAGCAATATTTAACGGTCCGATTGCCGACCGCTGGGGAGGCAGAAGGGCAATGATCACAGGTGCAATTGGCGCATGTGTATTCAATGTGGCATTCGGCATGGCTGCTTACCTTGGTTTTTTGGGTACAGGAACGTTTATGTTGCTTTATCTGGCAAGCATGTGGACCCTGAACCAGTATTTTCAGTCCTACAGCGCCCTGGCGCTTATAAAGGTAAATGCAGGGTGGTTCCATGTTAGCGAAAGGGGCGTATTTTCAGCCATTTTCGGCTCAATGATACAAAGCGGTAGGTTTGCTGTTTATGCTTTAATGACAACAGCGCTTGTTGCAGGTCTGCCATGGCAATGGAAGTTCTTTCTGCCGGCAATGATCGTCGGGGTATTCACTTTACTTACTTTCATGTTTGTTAAAGATACCCCAAAAGATGCAGGACTTGGTGAATTTGACCCGCAGGATGCTACAAGCGGCGATACTGAAAAGATCACACTGGCATATGTTGCCAAGAAGGTGTTCACAAATCCGATTGCGATAACAATTGCAATAGCGGAGTTCTGCACGGGATTGGTAAGAAAAGGATTCGAAGAGTGGTTTCCCCGATACATGCAGGAAGTGCATCATTTAGAGCTTTCAAGTCCTGTGTTTCAACGAAACGCGTTCGCAGTCGTAATTGCAGGTATTGCAGGTGCATTTATTGCAGGATTCCTTTCTGATAAGGTGTTCAAATCACGCAGACCGCCTGTAGCATTTTTAGGTTATGTATTGCAGATAATATCCTTAGCTATAGTAACATTAGCGCCCAGCCTTGAAGCAATTATTATTGCCTTCACTGTAAATTCACTTGCAATATCCATGGTGCATTCAATGCTCTCAGGAACAGCCTCAATGGATTTTGGCGGAAAGCGCGCAGCGGCAACTGCTGCCGGAATGTTTGACGGTATGCAGTATGTAGGCGGTTCTGTGATGGGTGTTGGTGCCGGATGGCTAATTGAATCATACGGCTGGGGTACATGGGGTCCGAGTATGATAGGATTTTCGGTAATAGGTGCTATATTGATGTTAAAATTATGGAATGCCAGACCCGGCAGAGGCGGACACTAAATTTATATGAATGTTATTTAGATCAGAAGAAGGTTCAACCAAACAGCTTATTGAGTTCTGCTCGGGATATTTTATCCTTTATGCAATAACAGGCATTACCGTAAAATTCTTCACAGGCTCATCCGCAGTTTTAAACCCTTCCATGAGTGAGATTCAATACCTGGTATATAATACAATTGGCGGAAACCTGATAGCGCTTGTTATAGTTCTTGCCTTTAAGTGGTATAAAATCCAGTCAAATAACATTGTAAGCTTAATTGGCTTTAAAATACCATCAGAATTTTATTACATCATTCCTTCGGGCATTTGTACTGCAATTGTAATACCCACAACAACATTAATGTATACGCTTCCTATATCTGTAATGGTGGCAATGGTAATAATGCGCGGCAGTATTATTGTTATCAGCAGGGTTATCGATGCAATTCAGATAAAACAGGGAATACTGAAGAAAAAAGTTTACTGGGAAGAAAACATTGCGGTTCTATTCGCAATATTTGCAGTAGTTGCGAATCTAACAAACCTTAAGCCGGGAAGTTTTGATTTTGTTGGCTCAACGGCGGCCATGTCGATCCTGATAAGTTACCTTACGGCATATTCAATACGTATTTATATCATGAATTATTACAAAAATACCCGTGCCAAAGGCGTTAAGCAGGATAATAAAGGCTTCTTTGCGGTTGAGCAGATAGCGGCAACTGTAACAATGATAATCATCGGGATATTTATTTACTATTCACCGGGATTAGTGGGATGGGATGCACCGCAGGTAATTGATTTCAGCGAGGCATTTAAGTCACCCCACGATTTTTGGTTCTGGGCATCAATATCCGGATTCGCATTCGGTCTGCTTGCGTTCTTTTCGGTCTTCATATTCATGTTCAAAGGCAGAACTGCAACATTTGCGGGATTGGTGAACCGCCTGACTTCACTCATAGCCGGAACTGCTGCCACGCTGATATTTGCATTGGTGTTTGGCGGTAAATACCCCGGGAGTGAAGACTGGATCACACTTGGATTTATTTTAATAGCTGTGGCCTTCCTCACCAGGGCTGAAAAGAAACGCGCGGCTGAACTAAAACTTACAAACAATTAATGAAATTTAAGAACATTCTTTTTGATCTTGACGGTACAATTACTGATTCAAGCCCGGGTATAATAAATTCATACCTGCATTCACTTATCAAAATAGGACTTGCCGAAGACGATATTGATAAATTAAAAAGCTACATTGGTTCACCCCTTAGAGCTTATTATACCGAGAGGCATAATTTAAGCACTGCTGATTCCGATATCGCGGTCAAACACTTCAGGGAGCATTATGCCCAAACAGGTATTTTTGAAAATGCTGTATATCCTGGCATGGCTGAATTGATAGATAAGATGCAGGAAAACGGATTCAGATTATATATCGCTACATCAAAACCACTTGAGTTTGCAATAACTGTACTGAACCATTTTAAATTAAAGGAATATTTCAACAGCATTCACGGGTCAGATATGTCAGCGGATAATAAACCTAAAGAGAGGCTCATAGCCGATGCAATACTGATGAACGGACTCAACAAAAACGAAAGCATTATGATAGGGGACAGGTATCACGATGTTAACGGGGCTAAAATAAACGGAATTGCCTCTATCGCCGTAACATACGGTTTTGGAAGCCTCAAAGAACTGAGTGAACTTGCCCCTGATTACATCGCATCTTCGGCGGAAGAAATTGAAAAAATATTTTTTCCCAAATAGTGTATAAAAAAAAAGGATAAGCTGTTAAACTTATCCTTTTTTCTCCTCTAATAAATATCCTCCTGAAAACTGATATCTAAAGTATACTCAAAAGATTTATTTACCTTAATAATATATAAAGCAGTATAGCTATAATTCCCGCAACAGAAAATAAAGCGTAATCCTGAACTATACCGGTCTGTATCTTTCTCCAGTCAAGTGAAAGGCTGTTGAAGAACTTAGCAGTACCGTTCACGGCGCCATCAATTACCTTCACATCAAGTATCCTGTAAAACACTCCTGATAGCCATAACAATGGTAACACAATGACCTTATCATAAAGCTCATCAACTCTGTATTTTTCCTTAAGCAGGTTATAGAAGCCGCCGGAGAATGCATAAAGCCTTTCGCCGGATTTGAACATCTTAAGTGATACAATTATCGCTATGACTGCTACAAGAACTGAGAATGCAATAAGTCCGTATTCAGTTGAAGCGACTACGTGATGCTCAGGCAGAATTGCAAGCGCAGGCGCGAACACAGGCTCAAGCCAGTGTTCAATAAAATTCGGAGCTATGATGTGCGGCATACCTATGAATCCGCCTACTACTGAAAGAATTGCCAGTATTATCAGCGGTACTGTCATTAACGCGGGTGATTCATGCGGGTGAACGTGAGCTTCATCATATCTAGGCTTGCCGTAGAACGTCAAGCTGATAAGTCGCCATACATAAAAAGCTGTCATGAACGCTGTGAGAACTGCTATAGCAAACACAGGATAGTGTCCCGCAAAAAATAATTTCGAAAGAATTTCATCCTTACTGAAAAAACCGCTGAACGGCGGGATACCGGAAATTGCGATACCGCCAATAAGGAAAGTAAGAAATGTAATTTTCATTTTACTTTTCAGTCCGCCCATTTTGGTTACATCCTGTTCATCGTGCATGCCGTGTATAACAGCGCCGGCACCAAGGAACATAAGCGCTTTGAAGAATGCATGTGTTGTTACATGGAATATACCGGTAGAAAACGCGCCGGCACCCATTGCCATGAACATAAATCCTAACTGGCTTACCGTTGAGTATGCAAGTATTTTTTTAATATCGTTTTGTGCAACTGCAATTGTTGCCGCCATAAAGGCTGTTAAGCAGCCAATTATCATTACAACTTCCATCGTAATTGGCGCCATTGCAAAGAGCAGGGAAGTCCTGCCTATCATATACACACCTGCGGTGACCATCGTAGCGGCATGTATGAGCGCTGATACCGGTGTCGGACCCGCCATAGCATCCGGGAGCCAAACATAAAGCGGTATCTGTGCTGATTTACCAGTTGCGCCTACGAAGAGCAGTAATGTTATTATTGTGAACATCGAGACCGGAACCAATGAACCCGGTATTGCAGCATTAATAGCTGCAAAGTTCAGCGAACCAAAACTCATAAATATAAAAAACATTGCAAGCATGAAACCAAAATCACCAATACGGTTCACCCAAAAAGCTTTATTGGCAGCATCACCTGCAAATTTCTTTTCATAGAAGAAACCGATAAGGAGGTATGAACATAAACCAACGCCTTCCCAGCCTAAGAACATCAGAAGCATATTATCACCAAGCACCAGGTTCAGCATCGCAAATATGAAGAGGTTCAGAAAGGCGAAGAATCTCGCGAAGCCTCTGTCTCCATGCATATAACCGATAGCGTATACGTGGATAAGAAAACCAACACCGGTAATGATCAGACACATTGTTACCGAAAGCGGATCTACAAGATACGCTGCGCTGATATTAAGTGAACCTGAAGATATCCAGTTGAAAAGGGGAATGGTGATACTTCTTGATTCCTGCGGCAGAGATGTAATATGCAGGTAAGCTAATACAGTAATAATAAAAGAGCCCAGCACCATTAAGGACCCGATGATACCGGATACTTTTTCATTCCTGATCTTAGTGCCAAAGAGCCCGTTTATTAAAAATCCAACTAAAGGTAAAACCGTAATTAAATAGAAATATTCTACCATTTTAAAATATTAATTTCATCCAGGTTAATTGTTGATTTATTGCGGTAAAGGGCTATTATGATAGCCAGTCCAATTGCAGCCTCGGCTGCGGCCACTGTCATAATAAAGAATACAAATATCTGTCCGTTCAGATTCCCCAGAAATGATGAGAATGATACAAAGACAAGATTAACAGAATTAAGCATGAGTTCGATACACATAAATACAACAATTGCATTCCTGCGTGTTAGAACTCCAATTACTCCTATTGTAAATAACAGGAGCGCCAGTATTAAGTAGAAATTTAGTTCCATTTACAAAAATAACAGAATTTGAGCATTTTATCAATTTATTTAGTGAAATAATTACAATTAATTGAAATATATTTTCAGCAGCAAATCATTGTAGTATCGGTCAGCAAAGCTCAATAATATTACTATCAATCCCTAGAAGAAAAATATTTTATAGAGCTCAGCGAACAATTTCATAGATGCCATATTCATCGGGTACCTGAATATGAACACACAATTAAAAACAGGGCAGAAGCAAAATGTAATCTGTGAAAGTTATGAGCAATCCCACGGGATTAACATAACATTCAACCTTTCGTCTCTTGCAAAGCCGCAAAGTTTCGCGTAACTTTAGTAACACTCAACTTTACATAATATATATTATTACTCATTTTACGAACATTATGTTAAAAGGGGCTGTTTTTGAGTATTTCCATATACCGTTAAATTGGGGTTTTGGATGATTGCATATATGATTTCTGTTAATTACTTTTGAGTTAAATTAATTAATACTATTCATGCTGAAATATTTAATACTACTTTTTGTTTCTATAATATCTCTGAGTACTGCTGATGTATATTCCCAGGATGACTGGAAAACCGACTGGAACAATGTTCTGGCCAAGCTTGATTCCATGTTTTACCGCGAGCAGGCTCAGTTCAGGCTTATGCAAAGCTATCAGAATGACGCTACCGAAGAACTAATACTTAAGGATATGGATACGCTCAGTGTATTCGTAACCGATGTAAATGCACACATAGATTACTGCAATAACTTCAAATTCAGCCCGGATGCGGACGTGATCAACGCATCAGAGACAATCAGGCTCAAAATTGAAGGTTTAAAAGAGTATGCTGAACAGTGCAGATTACAACTCCATGTAAACAATAATATTCTTCAGCGTAAGCTTAAAAACGAGTCGCTGGATTTTAAAGTCAAGCAAATTGAAAGCCTGAAACTTGGTAATTATGCGCCTGTGCTAAAATAGCCTCATAGGAAACACTAATATTGCTTTGATAGTTTTGACAATTGGATTTTGACATTTGACATTTGACATTTTTATATAATTTCTGGTTTAAATCACTTAAACCCTATTTATTTAATGACTTAAATCATAGTTGCCGGTGACTTTAAGTGCTATATTTGTATATGTTAATCACTAAATATCTACAGATATGACTAAAATTAATGTAATCATCATGGGTGCAGCCGGCAGAGATTTTCACAACTTCAATGTTGTGTACCGCAACAACCCGTTATACAATGTTGTGGCTTTCACTGCAACCCAAATTCCAAATATAGATGACCGTAAATACCCAGCAAGCCTTGCAGGCAAGCTTTATCCAAAAGGAATACCCATTCACCCCGAATCTGAATTGCTTGAACTGATCAAAAAATTCAGCGTTAACCAGGTGGTATTTTCTTATTCAGATGTCCCCTTTCCGTACGTAATGGCAAATGGCGCTATGGTTAATGCCGCAGGAGCTGATTTTATTACCCTGGGAGCAGCTAATACCATGGTGAAATCAATTAAACCCGTTGTGGCAGTGGTTGCAAGCCGAACTGGCGCAGGTAAAAGCCAGACATCGAGGAAAGTTGTTGATATACTGCAAAGACTCGGCAAAAGAACCGTATCTGTAAGGCATCCAATGCCGTATGGCGATCTTGCTAAGCAGAAAGTGCAGCGTTTTGCAGCAATCAGCGACCTTAAAAAGCACGATTGTACCATCGAAGAAATGGAAGAATACGAACCGCATATTTCACGCGGAAATGTTATTTACGCAGGAGTAGATTACGAAGCAATACTTCGCGAAGCTGAAAAAGAGGCTGATATTGTTATATGGGATGGCGGAAATAACGATATGTCGTTTTATAAATCGGACCTGACTATTACAGTTGTTGACCCGCACAGGGCCGGACATGAAATGAGTTACTATCCCGGCAGAACAAATGTTCATTTAGCTGATGTAGTAGTAATCAATAAAATAGATTCCGCTAACTTGGAGCAAATAAGCACAGTTAGAGATAACGTATTAAAGCTGAATCCAACAGTTAAAATTGTTGAAGCAGCCTCCCCTATTTCACTTGAAAATCCAAATGATATTAAGTTAATTCGCGGTAAGAAAGTTCTTGTTGTTGAAGACGGCCCGACCTTAACGCACGGCGAAATGAAATACGGTGCAGGTACAATAGCAGCCCAAAAGTTTGAAGCTGCCGAAGTTATAGACCCGAGGCCATACGCTGTAAAGAGCATCAAAGATACCTATGATAAATACCCGGGAATCGGCATACTTTTACCGGCAATGGGATACGGCGAAAAACAGATGAAGGACCTTGAAACAACAATTAACAAAGTACCGTGTGATGCAGTGATAATAGGCACACCAATTGACCTGAGACGCGTTATAAAGATCAATAAACCTGCTGTAAGGATCGATTACGACCTGCAGGAAGTTGGCAGACCTGATCTCACACAGATATTGACAGATTTCGTTAAAAAATACAAATAATTATAGTTTTTTAAGGATACGGCTATAAACAAAAAAAATAAAATTAATTCCTGGGCTGATGTAACGGCATTAAGCGGTAAAAAACGCCTGAAGCTTCTCAGCCCGGGGCGGATTTACCATGTACTTTCAGCTCAGCAGTTCAGCCGCAGTGAGCTGTATGGGCTGTTTGAGCTTGCTGACCGCATAAGGAAGATTGCCAAGACCAAAGACGGGCTTGATTTCCTGCAGTCAATACTTTCACATAAGCGCGCAGTGCTGTATTTTGCTCAGCCATCAACCCGTACTTACTTATCATTCAACAATGCATGTCAAATACTTGGAATTAAAACAAGCGATATGCGCTCGGCGGGATATTCGAGCGAAGTTAAGGGCGAATCCATTGAAGATACCCTCGAGACGATGCACTCGTATACAGATATGATTATTATGCGCCATGTTGAAGAGAATCTAGCCGAAAAAGCTGCGCTGATGTTCAATAATTCAGATAAACCTATACCGATAGTTAATGCCGGTTCGGGTCCGCATGAGCACCCGACACAGGCTTTACTTGATGCATATACATTATGCAGAGCATTTAAGGGTAAGGTAAAGAATAAAACAATCGCAATTATTGGAGATCTTAAGCGCGGCAGAGCCGTGCGGTCATTAATTTATATGCTCAACAATTTTGATGGTATAAAGTATGTATTTTTATCACCTGAAGAGCTTAAAATTCCCGATGATATCAGGGAATATTTGCTTAAGGAAAAGATAAGTTTTGAAGAATCCGATAATCTGGATAAATACATTAAAAAAGCTGATGTATTTTATTATACCCGGATACAGGATGAATATGATAAGCAGCATGAGTCAAAAACCATAGATTACACCAAATTTTACCTCAAATCTGCATTATTGCGCCAAATGAAGCCAAATGCTGTCATTCTGCATCCGCTCCCCCGCCGGAATGAGATTCCGCCTGAGATTGATAAGGACCAGCGCGCATGGTACTGGAAGCAGGAAGTCAATGGCTTATGGATGCGCACAGCGCTCATTGCGCACATCTTCAAAGAAGATGGATATATCCTGAACTATAAATAGCTAAGTGTATTATAAATAAACATAAAAGCCTCTAATATTAGAGGCTTTTGTAGTATCGTTAAAGAGCATTTTCTATTTGACAAGCATCATTTTCTTAGTATCAATTATTTGTCCTTTAACAGAAAGCCTATAAAAATAGACACCGCTTGAATATCCAATACCTGCAAAATCAACTTCATATGTTCCTGAATTTTGTTTTTGATTTACAAGTACTACAATTTCTCTACCTGTAATATCATATACCGTTAATTGTACAAATG
>JAUQWQ010000161.1 GCA_030835085.1 Ignavibacteria bacterium | reverse complement strand
TGGTTTTTGAACCTGAATAACTCTTTCCTCAGTGAATAAATGAGTATTGATGACCCGCTTCCTATTAAAGCACCGGCTAACAGATCGCTTGGATAATGCATTCCAAAGTAGGGTCTGGCGTAAGCTATGATCATACCCCATGCGAACATAGGCGTATATACCTGCGGGTAAGCAGGATATCTAAGCGCGAACATTGTTGCCATTGAAAAAGAAGTGCTGGTATGTCCCGAAGGGAATGAATATACATCAAGTATTGGCACGCCCTTGCTGTGCACATTCTGTAATGCATTCAAGGGTCTTGCCCTCTTAAAAAATGTTTTTATACCGAATGTTAACGCAAAATTTGTGAATTCTGACGTAAACAGCAGGTAGGCTGAATTTTCATCATACGTATTGCGCTTAACCCTGCTGTAGATAAAAAGCGATGGCGGCAGCAGCAATGAAACAGGAAGCATTGAATTATCAAATGTGTTAAGTACCCTGGTTTTTAGTGGTGAGCGTGAATTGTTTATTGAGCGGAAGAGGCGGCAGTCAAAATTGTCCGGATCGATATTACTTTCAGGTTTGATAAAGTAAACTGAATTTATCACTACATTAAATTGAGTAGTGTCCTTTATTTTAATAGTATCAAGGATTGCTTTTGTGCTCTTTCCTTCCTTCAGTGAATCGGAATTAATGCTGTCTGAAGGATCTGTATTGGCTGTATGCGAATCTTCTGCAATAGTTTTAAGTGAATCATACAATTTGAAATTAATCGTATCCTGGGAATAGAAATTTGCACAGTGCAAAGCGAGTATTATTATGCAGGAAAATTTTATCTTCATTCATTAAAGATTCCTGCTTCTGCAGGAATGACAATTATTTTGTTTTACTTTTCTTCTTTTTAGTGTTACCTGATTTTTTATTATCTTCAGGGATTGGATAGAGCTTTTTGTACTGTGTCCAGTACCAGCTTATGTTTTCCACGTAGTTGTACGGTTCTTTCCAGTTGGCAAATACACCGTGCGGCGGCCGGGAGCTCCATACTAACTGATGCAGTGAATCATTTCCCGGGGCAAGCAGTTTCATGTATTCCTTTACGATGTCCCAATCTTTGTAATCCTGGTTAAAATAATAAGCCATGCTCATAGCGTCTTCAACGTGTCCGGAGCCCGCATTGTATGACGCAAGTGCAAACTTATACATATTTGTATCACCAGTGCCGTAGAATCTGCCTACAAGCATTGCGTAATAATATATACCCGCTTTCAGGTTATTGGCAGGTGAGCGGTGTTCTTCAAGGTTCAGGGTCTGCTCAAGCATTGAACCTGTTCTTGGCATTATCTGCATAAATCCGTATGCTCCTGCATGCGATACAGCGTCAGATGTGAACGCAGATTCCTGCCTTATCATTGCCAGTACCAGGCGCCAGTCGAGATTGTAGTATTTGCATTCTTCAAGTATTATGTCGCCATATTGTTCCAGGATCTGGTCTGAGCCGCCCTTATTGAATTTGCGGTTAGGGTTACGGATTATCTTAACCATGTTTTCGTAACGGGCAATTGAATCAGCAGTATTAAATGTACTATCGTTGAGGTTAAATGTAAAGATATCAAACAGGTTTTGCCAGTTCAGAAAAGCACTTTCAATGTTAATTGCGTTATTATAGCTTGCATTTTTAATATAGTTATCCGTCTTTTTTTCTGAGCCTGTTTCAATAGGCGGGATAACCCCTTCGGGATTTGAAGATTTTGTTTCAGCGAATTGGCTTTCGATGGATTTGCTGCCTCCTATATCAGTGAACTTGACGATGAGAGTGACAATCACCACAAGCACAAGGATACTTATCAAAATTACGGGAATTTTGAGGAAACTTTCGAATTTTAGTGACTTTAGGCTCAATTCCACAATGAGTTTAATGCAAATATAACCAGAATAGTTTCAATTTTAGCATTTTTTTATACTTAATGAAATGCTATTATTTATTGAAAAAATCAGTATTTTAGAGCGAAAATATTTACATAAAATACCGCAGAATAATTAAACTTTTTCAGGAATTTATTGTCATATTTATGAAAAGTAGGGTTAAAAGGCGGGCTGTAAAAATTAATCACAGAGTTAAACATACTGATAACAATAATTTATAAATTGAACGTCCGGTAAATTCTGAGCTCGCAGCTAATGACGGGGAACATTGGGAATAAAAATAACGATCCTGAACTGATTCGAAAATTTAAAAACGGTGATATCACCGGTTTTAATGAAATAGTCAGGAAGTACCAGCAGCAGGTTTACTGGGTTATACGGAAGATGGTTCAGGATCACGATGAGGCAGATGATATTACGCAGGAAGTTTTCATCAAGGTTCACACGGCGCTAAAGGATTTCAGGGAAGAATCGAATTTATTTACATGGCTTTACAGAATAGCGACAAATTATTCGATAAATCATTTAAGAAAAGTAAAAGTAAGAAATACCGTAAGCGTTGAACTGGTTGTAGAACAAATGGAATCAAAAGATAAAGGGGCAGATGAGGCAATTGATGAAGAAACCAAACGAAAGTATTTGATGGAAGCAATTGAAACACTCCCCGCGCAGCAAAGAGCGGTTTTTAACATGAGATATTATGACCAGCTTCCATACGATGATATTGCCGATATGCTGGGTAAATCAACCGGGGGAATAAAAGCAAACTATTTTCACGCAGTAAAAAAAATTGGGGAATACTTAAAAGGAAAAATAGAATACTAAAAAAAGTAAAAGGCAGAAGTAAAAAGGCAAAAAAGAGAAGCAAAAGAACCAATAGATAAAAATCCAAACCTCCCCTCTCCTTCAAGGAGAGGGGTTGGTCCAAGGGACTCCTTCGGAGGGGTGAGGTAAAAGAAATGAACAGCAAAATAAACATAGAAGAAATTCAGCTCATGATACCTGATTATATTTCAGGAGAGTTGAGTGATGAAGAAAAGGCTCTGGTTGAAGGCGCAATGAAGGAATCCGATGAGCTGAGGCAATTTTACAGCGAAATGAAGGACACCTTCAATTTTGTGGGTTCCGTAAAATTCACAGAACCTTCACCGCAGTACTGGAACTCATTATTGCCAAGGATCCATGAAAAGATCGAAAGCCGCGAATCAAAAGGATTTTCATGGGATAAAGTATCAGCTATTTGGAAAGTTCTTGTTCCAATTGCAGCAGTTATACTTATCGCGCTGGTATATTACATTGTAAAACCTTCAAATACTCAGCTGACAGAAGAAAAGAAGATAGAAAATATTAAAAAGGATTCATCAAAAGATAATAGTAATATTCCCAAAGAAGAAAAACAGGTTGAAAAGAAAAACGAAAATAACCTGACAGATGAGCAGGATAAGTCTTCAGAAAAACAAAACGGCGTTATAAAAAAGGATAATATAAAGAGAAATGATAATATCGTAAAAGATGAAGAGAATTCTGTTAATAACAACGATGTTGTTAAAGAAACTGTAAAAGATGAACAGCTTGCTGTTGATGTGGATATTGAGGAAACATCAATATTTGCTACAGGAGAAGCAGCCGGATTTGATGAAGAAATTGAAAATGAACTAAAGAATTTAAATGATTCAGAGCAGTCACAGCTGCTCGATGAGATCATAAACAGTAATCTATAATAACAAAAGTAATACTATAAAAAAGTTTAACTTGTAAACATGGAAAAAACTTACAAAATATTAGTCCTTTTGCTGTTCTTCGGGATAGTATCCCTGAATACGGCTTATTCTCAGGATGATTTCAGGGAAAAGCTGCAGGAAATAAAGCTTGAAAAGCTTACCAAAAAGCTGGAGCTTGATGATAATACAAAATCAGTATTTATTGATAAGTACAAGGCGTTCGCTTCGGATATGAAGGACCTGAACAAAAAAAGAGCGAAGACTTATAAACTTATGACGGAAAATATCGAGTCAGGTAACGGGATGGATTCAATTGTAAACCAATTGCTTGATTACGAAGAGCAGATTAACAACAAACGCGAAGCGTTTGTTACAGATATGAAATCAATATTAACATCACAACAGATTGCCAAAATGATTGTATTTGAACGTAAATTCAACAATGAAATAAAAAAACTCCTAAAGCAATATCAGAAAAATAACAATAAAGAAAAACCATTTAAAGAGTAATTAATATTACTGCATGGGAATTTGTTTTATCCCCAACGCTTTCAATGCATCGGATACCATAAAAAATGAACCTATAATCATAATTCTTTTATAATTCATCTTACCGGCTATTTCTAACGCTCCTTTTACACTATTATCCAGCATTAAATTATTTATGCTTTTCATTTTCATCGAATCTGAATAGAGTATCCCCGGTTCCTGAGCTCTTTGATAATCAGGTTTGGTAAGAATTATATTTTCTGAAAAAGGCAGGATTTCCTTCAATGCGCTTTTGTGATCTTTATCGCTCATTATCCCGAATATCACAACATCAGGTTTAAATCCGATATTCTTTACTGATGTTATGGCATTCTTTATTCCGTCCGGATTATGTGATACATCCAGCAGATACTGTTTCCCGTTCTTTTGGATAAGCTCAAGCCTGCCAAAATATCCGGTGTTCTTCTTTACATCAGAGATTCCTTTTTTGAACTTGACTGGTTGAAATATATCTCCTTTTCTATAAAGAAATTGTTTTACAATAAAATAACCTGCTGCAGCGTTCCTTACCTGGTATTTACCCGGCAGGGGAGTAGTGAGCACATTATTCTGTTCACCTTTTGGAGTAATTGTAAACTTAAGTTTCCCGTTTGAATTGCTTAATACTTTCATTCGGGCAATGTCATCTAAATACAACAGTTCATTTTCTGTTATGCTTTTGTGAAACAAACTAACGAGTTTCCTGTTATTATCGCTTACTATGACTTTCACCCCTTTTTTTACAATTCCAAGTTTTTCAAGCGCGATTTCGCGCAAAGTATTTCCAAGGAATTGCATATGGTCCATATCGATCTGTGTGATTGCAGAAACCACAGGATTTAATATGTTGGTTGAATCCAGCCTGCCGCCCAAACCGCACTCAATAACTGCAGTATCAACTTTCTTATCTGCAAAATATTTGAATGCCATAGCTGTATTAACTTCAAAGAATGAGGGTTTGATTCGTTTTATAAGTTTGATATTTTCTTCAAGGAACTGCTTAATATAAGTATTACTGATACACTTACCATTCACCCGAATCCTTTCATTAAATTGCAGAATGTGAGGCGATGTAAATAACCCGGTTTTTAAACCATGTTCCATAAGCACAGAAGCAGTGAAAGAAGCAGTTGCACCTTTACCATTTGTTCCAGCAATGTGAATAGATTTAAATTTATTCTGCGGATTCCCAAGGGCTTGGCAAAGTTTTGTAATATTTGTGAGGTCATACTTCATCCCGGCTCTTTCTAGCGAGTATAGATATTGAAAGTATTCGTTTATATTTTTCATTTATCTTTCTCCGGCTCCGGCCAAAAAAGTAATATTTCTTTTGCTATTGATCCGATGGATTTATTCTCAGTATCAATAATCAGGTTTTCCAGTTGCTTGCTTTCAAACATTTCAATCAGCTCTATGGCTCTCTTCTTATGCCAGTCTAACAGATTCCCGATCTCTCTTTTATCCAGTCTTTTGTGAAGTGTCGCCGGTTCAGCACTTAGCCTGATTACAAAAATATCTGTTCCTTTGATTAGCTCTTTAAATGATTCAATTTCATCTTTGCTTTCAACAACAGTAGGGATGATAAATAGTTTGATACCCAATGAAATGTAATTGGGAATTATTGAACTTAAATTTTTAATTCCAAGTTGGAAATTAAACCTGTCTCCGGCAGGCGCGGGATATGCAGCAGTAAGCCAGTCAAAATCAATTACAGCGCAGGGGATTTTTTTTGCTGAAAGCAGATCGAAAACAGCTTCTGCAGCAGAAGTTTTCCCTGCACCGACTGGTCCTGTAACAATTAATATTGAATACCCGGTATCCATATTTGTAATGAATAAAAAACCCCGATAATTATCGGGGTTTTAATTGAAAATATAATATGATTATTCTGTTTCTGCTGTTTCTTTAACTTTTTTCTTTGTCTTCTTAACCTTCTTTGGTTTTTCTTCCTCAGCAGGTTCGGCATCTCTGCTTGTAACAATAAGGTCTTTATAAGCCTTTAAGCCTGTACCGGCCGGGATAAGCTGACCAACGATAACGTTTTCCTTTAAGCCCTGCAGTGTATCAACTTTGCCTTCAATTGCCGCATCTGTCAATACCTTAGTGGTTTCCTGGAATGAAGCCGCTGAAATAAAGCTATCGGTTGTGAGAGAAGTTTGAGTAATACCAAGCAGTACCGGGTTTGCAATCGCAGGATTTGCATCGCGGAACTCGATAAGCGCTTTGGATTTCTTCTTCAGCTCAGCGTTAAGCTCTTTTACTTTCTTCTTGTCCATCATATCATACATCTTCACTTTGTTCGAATCGCCCTTATCGGTAACTATTATCTTATTTCTCAGTGTTTCGTTTTCAGTCAGGAACTTAAAGCGGTGAACAACATCACCTTCAAGGAACATTGTATCGCCTGAATCAACAACGCGCACCTTCTGAAGCATCTGTCTTACAATAACTTCAATGTGTTTATCATTTATCTTCACACCCTGCATCCTGTACACTTCCTGGATTTCATTTACAAGGTAAGCTTGTACATCGCCAACGCCTTTTATCCTTAAGATATCATGCGGGTCAACTGAACCGCTTGAAAGAGCTTCACCTGCTTTAACATAATCACCATCTCTAACAAGTATATGTTTACCGACGGGGATCATGTATTTCTTTTCAATCGCAAGATCCGCTGTTTTAACCTTAACTTCACGTGAACCCCTCTTTAGTGAACCTATCTCGACGAAACCGTCGATCTCGGTTACAACTGAAGGTGAGTTCGGGCTTCTTGCTTCGAATAACTCTGTTACTCTTGGCAGACCGCCTGTGATATCCCTGGTTTTACCTGTATCTCTTGGTATTTTAACAAGTATCTGTCCTGCATATATCTGGTCATCATTATTCACAAGCAAATGCGCCTGTGCCGGAATGATATACTGACTAAGCAGGTCACCTTTGGAGTCAGTTAACTGAATTGTAGGACTAAGTGTTTTATCCTTCGATTCAATAACCACTTTCTGGATGTGTCCGGTTGTTTCATCCGGAGCTTCCATGTAGCTCACGTTCTCTTTCAGATCAGCATATTTTGCTGTACCGTTATGCTCAGCAACAATCACCGAGTTGTACGGATCCCATTCATAAAGTACCGTATTCTTTTCAATCATTTCGCCGTCTTTTATCATCAAATGCGCGCCGTAGGGGACGTCATATTTTGATACCAAACGGTTATTTTCATCAAGAATCTGGATTATACCATTTCTGCTGTGAGTTACATAATATTCACCCTCTGTTGAAGCAGGGTTAGTATATTTAATTGATTTGATGCTGTCGAATTTAACTTTACCTGCAAATTTTGTAGGTATCCTTGATTGCGTTACAATCCTGCTAGCAGTACCGCCAATATGGAATGTACGTAAAGTAAGCTGTGTACCCGGTTCACCAATAGACTGTGCAGCAACAACACCTACTGCTTCACCTACATCTACAAGTTTACCTGTAGTCAGGTTCCTGCCGTAACATTTAGCGCAAATACCTTTGCGTGATTCGCATGTCAGTACCGAGCGTATTTCAACAGACTGAATAGAAGTACCGGCTATCTGCTGAGCAAGATCCTCATCAATGATATCACCTGCTTTTACAAGTGTTTTTCTTGTCAGCGGATCAACAACGCTCTGCAGTGCAGCACGTCCTAATATTCTTTCTGCCAATGGTTCTTTAATATCTTCACCGTCTTTTAAAGCTTCAACGGTAAGTCCGCGTATAGTTCCGCAGTCATTTTCAGATATGATAACATCCTGAGATACATCAACAAGTTTACGAGTTAAGTATCCGGCATCAGCAGTTTTTAAAGCTGTATCAGCAAGACCTTTACGCGCACCGTGTGTTGATATAAAATATTCAAGAATTGAAAGACCTTCTTTAAAGTTAGCTATGATCGGGTTTTCGATAATTTCACCGGCCTGGCCTGTCATGCTCTTCTGAGGTTTAGCCATAAGACCCCTCATACCTGCAAGCTGGCTTACCTGGTCCTGTGAACCTCTCGCACCTGAATCGATCATCATATGCAGAGAATTGAAACCGTCCCTGGATGTTCTGAGCGTGCTCATAAGATCGCTCTTTACATCGTTTGTTGCATGTGTCCAGATATCGATAACTTTATTGTATCTTTCACCTTCGGTGATAAGACCCCTCATTCTCGACTTTTCAATTGCATCCACCTTTTTCTGGGCAGTTTCAATTATCCTGTCTTTGGAACCGGGTACAACGATATCATCCAGATTTACTGAAAGTCCGCCTTTCATTGCATAACGGAAACCTATTTCCTTTAACGCATCCAGGAACTCAACTGTTTTCTTATTGCCAACGCTTTTGAAGACCTTAGCAATATTTTTAATGATACCTTTTTTAGTCAAAAGCTCGTTAATAAATGGAGCGCCTTCAGGGACAATGTTGTTGAATAAAACACGTCCAACAGTTGTTTCGATCATTTCGCCCTTAATACGGACTTTAATCTTTGCATGCAGACCAACTCTTGAGTTGCTGTGCGCAATAACAACTTCTTCAGGGCTTGAAAATACTTTATCTTCGCCAAGATCACCTTTTTTGAACTTTGTTAAGTAATAGCATCCTAAAACTATTTCCTGGTTTGGAACTGTGATAGGATCACCATTTTGAGGTGACATTAAGTTATGGCTTGAAAGCATAAGTACCCTTACTTCAAGCTGCGCTTCCGGTGATAGCGGTACGTGTACCGCCATCTGGTCGCCGTCAAAATCCGCGTTGAATGCTGTACAAACCAGCGGGTGCAGCCTGATAGCTTTACCTTCAACAATGATAGGCTGGAATGCCTGTATGCTTAGCCTGTGCAGGGTAGGGGCACGGTTAAGCATTATTGGATGACCTTCTATCACGTTTTCGAGTACTTCCCAAACTTCAGGGGTTCTTCTTTCAATTAATTTTTTTGCGCTTTTAACAGTTTTTACAAGATCCCTGTCAATAAGCCTTCTTATTACAAATGGTTTGAATAACTCAAGCGCCATATCTTTCGGCAGACCGCACTCATGTAGTTTTAATTCCGGTCCAACAACAATAACAGCACGACCCGAATAATCAACACGTTTACCTAATAAGTTCTGCCTGAAACGGCCCTGTTTGCCTTTGAGAATATCTGAAAGAGATTTTAAAGGCCTGTTCTCTGATTTTACGGCAGTAGCGCGTCTTGAGTTATCAAGCAAAGCGTCAACTGCTTCCTGTAACATACGTTTTTCATTACGTAAAATTACTTCAGGAGCTTTGATATCGATAAGTCTTTTTAAACGGTTATTACGGATGATAACTCTTCTGTAAAGATCGTTAAGATCCGATGTAGCGAACCTGCCTCCTTCAAGAGGCACCAAAGGTCTCAACTCAGGCGGAATAACCGGGACAACATCAAGAATCATCCATTCAGGTTTATTCTGCCTTCTGCCTTCTTTTTTCTGGAAGGATTTTAATACCCTTAATCTTTTTATCAGGTCCTGTTTCTTCTGAACTGATGTTTCTTCATAAAGCTGTATTCTTAATCTTGAAATATCCTCTTCAACATCAACTCTTCTTAATAATTCTTTTACCGCTTCAGCGCCGTTTTTGCAAACGAACTTGTTCGGGTCAAAATCATCAAGCTCTTCCTGGTCTTCAGGAAGATTGTTGAGTGCGTTCAGATATTCATCTTCGGTAAGCAGGTCATTTTTAGTGAACTGGGTCGGACCCGGGTTCACTATTACATAGTTTTCATAATATATGATTCTTTCAAGCTCTTTATTTGTCAATCCAAGCAGGTAACTTATTTTGCTTGGGGTTGAGCGGAAGTACCAGATATGAACCACGGGCACGCTCAGGGAAATGTGTCCCATTCTTTCGCGCCTTAAGCTCTTCAGATTAACTTCAACACCGCACCTGTCGCAGACAATTCCGTGGTATCTTATGCCTTTGTATTTTCCACAGTGGCATTCCCAATCCTTAACCGGACCGAAGATCTTTTCACAGAATAAACCGTCTTTATCGGGTTTGAATGTTCTGTAATTAATAGTTTCAGGTTTAAGTACTTCACCGTGCGAATTCCTGATGATCGAATCTGTCGATGCCAGGTTTATTGCGATCTTGGTGAATACTTTCTTTACTTTTTTCTGATCTCTTTTAAAAAACATATGTTTTTATGATTTTAATTAGTCTAATGTAATATCAAGGCACAGGCCCTGGAGTTCTTTTACCAAAACATTGAATGATTCCGGAACCTGCGGTTCAGGAGTGTTTTCACCTTTAATGAGTGTTTCATATGTTTTGGATCTTCCTGCAACGTCATCACTCTTAACAGTAAGTATTTCCTGGAGTGTGTAAGCCGCACCGTAACCTTCAAGCGCCCAAACTTCCATCTCTCCAAACCTCTGACCGCCGAACTGGGCTTTACCGCCAAGTGGCTGCTGAGTGATAAGTGAGTATGGTCCTATTGACCTTGCATGGATCTTATCATCCGATAAATGCGAAAGCTTCATCATATAGATGTAGCCAACAGTTACCATCTGATCAAAACGATCGCCTGTCTGCCCGTCATAAAGTATGCTTCTTGAGTTACTTGGCAGACCTGACTGAACCAGTATATCGGTGATATCTTCAAATGAAGCACCATCAAATACCGGAGTAGCAAATGTGCAGCCCAGTAATTTCGCAGCCCATCCAAGAGCTGTTTCATAAAGCTGCCCAAGATTCATACGTGAAGGTACGCCAAGCGGATTAAGAACTATATCCACAGGAGTTCCATCAGGCATGAACGGCATATCTGCCCTGGGGACAATTTTAGCAACAACACCCTTGTTACCGTGGCGTCCTGCCATTTTATCACCCACAGAAAGCTTTTTCTTCTTTGCGATATAAACTTTAGCCATCTTAACTACGCCTGTCGGCAATTCATCACCAAGTATTATTTTGTTCCTGTTTCTTTTTGTCTTTTCTTCAATATCGCTGAGCCTTGTCTTGAATCCTCTGTATAAATGCTGCAGTAAGCTTTGGCCTTTTTTGGATGAAGTCCACTCGTTGGTAACATCAAGATTATCTATCCTGAAATTCGGATTTTCAAGATGTTTCAGGAATGTATCCTTCTTGATTGTTGTGCCGCCCCTGATAATAATAGTACCGTCAATATCACGGATACCGAGTGAATCCTTATTATCAAAAATATGACCGAGTTTTTCAGCAAGTTTCCTGTTCAGGTCGTTAATAGCGTCATAACGGTCCTGCTCAAGTTTTTCAAGCTTTTTCTTTTCTTCTTTTTTGGTTTCAGTATCCCTTTGCTTTCTTGTGAAAAGCTTTTTGTTGATAATGATACCTTTCATTCCCGGGGGAGCTTTCAGTGAAGCATCTTTAACATCGCCTGCCTTATCACCAAAGATAGCTCTTAAAAGCTTTTCTTCAGGTGTCGGTTCGGTTTCACCTTTTGGTGTTACTTTACCTATAAGTATATCGTTCTCTTTTACTTCTGCACCGATTCTGATAATACCGTCTTCATCAAGATCTTTTGTTGCTTCTTCACTTACATTTGGAATATCGCGGGTTAATTCTTCTTCACCGCGTTTTGTATCTCTAACCTGCAGGTTATACTCTTCAATATGAACCGATGTATAAATATCCTCAGCTACAATTCTTTCGCTGATAACAATAGCATCTTCAAAGTTATAACCTCTCCAGGGCATGAAGGCAACAAGTACGCTTCTGCCAAGAGCAAGCTCGCCTTTATCAGTTGCAGCTCCGTCAGCAAGGCACTCGCCTTTTTTAACGCGCTGTCCAACCTGAACAATAGGCTTCTGGTTAATTGATGTATCCTGGTTAGTTCTTAAGAACTTTATCAGGTTATATTCTTTAATTTCTTCATCATCAAAGCTGAGTAAAGCCTCATCTGAATTTTTATCTATATCATATTTTACTACAATTCTGTCAGCTGAAACGTGTTCAATAACGCCATCTGCTTCAGCCAGAATAAGTGTTCTGGAATCGTTCGCGACTTTCTTCTCGAAACCTGTTCCAACAAGCGGAGCTTCCGGTCTTAATAAAGGAACGGCCTGGCGCTGCATATTGGATCCCATCAGCGCTCTGTTCGCATCATCATGTTCTAAGAACGGAATGAGTGCTGCTGCAGCGCTAACGATCTGGTTAGGAGCTATATCCATATATTGTACGTCTTCCGGGTTAACGATAGGGAAGTCGCCTTTGAATCTTGCTTTAATTTTGCTTTCAGTAATTTTATTTCCGTCAAGATCTGAAATTACCTGAGCAATTGTGAAATCATCTTCTTTTTCTGCTGATAAGTAATCAATTTCATTCAGAACTTTACCGTTTTTAACTTTACGGTACGGAGTTTCGATGAAACCGAAATCACTTATTCTTGCATGTGTGCAAAGTGATGAAATAAGACCGATGTTCGGACCTTCAGGAGTTTCGATAGGGCAGAGGCGGCCATAATGTGTATAATGTACGTCTCGAACCTCAAATCCCGCTCTTTCCCTGGTCAATCCGCCCGGTCCAAGAGCCGAAACCCTTCTTTTATGAGTCATTTCACTAAGCGGGTTGGTTTGATCCATATACTGCGAAAGCTGGCTTGTTCCGAAGAATGAAACCAGCGCAGTTGTGATCGTTCTTGCGCTTACCAGGTTACCCGGTGTGATATTTTCTTCATCGTGAATGCTCATTCGCTCGCGGATGGTTCTTGACATTCTTGCCAATCCAACGTTGAACTGTGCAGCAAGCTGTTCGCCAATTGAACGAACACGTCTGTTGCCTAAATGATCTATATCATCAATTTCTTTTCTTCCTGCTTCAAGGTCTACAAGGTAATTGATGATAGATATAATATCTTCTTTTGTTAATACTGTTTTATCTGCGGGAATATCAAGGTGCAGCTTGTAATTAAGCTTGTACCTACCGACTTCACCAAGATCGTATTTCTTTTCATTGAAGAAAAGTTTATCTACAAGGTTCTTGGCTGATTCGTCATCCTGGTCAGGTCTCAGCTGCTCTGATATCTGTTCCAAAGCGTCAATTTCTGACTGAGCAGCATCTTTGTTAAGGGTGTTTGCGATCAGTGACTCCTCATAGGGTCTATCTGACTTAAATAATTTGATCTTTGAAATGGTTGATTTGTTTATCTTTTCAATAAGCTCTTCATCCACTTCTGTAGCTTTTTCAGCAATCAGTTCGCCTGTTTCCTTATCAATAAGGTCATCGCTAAGCTGTTTGCCCATAAAATTCTTGAGTTCTTTCTTTTCAACAACTTCAAGCAGACCGAATAGGTCAAGTATCTCTTCATTGGTTGAATATCCAAGCGCTCTTAATATAGTAGTAACCGGGAATTTTTTTCTTCTATCGATATATGCAAACAGACAGTTATTGATATCAGTTGTGAATTCAACCCATGAACCTTTCATCGGAATGATCCTGGCAGAGAACAGCTTTGTACCGTTCTGATGTGTTGATTCGCTGAATACAACTCCCGGTGCCCTGTGAAGCTGCGAAACGATAACGCGTTCAGCACCATTTATCACAAAACTACCGTAGGGTGACATATACGGGATATTTCCCATATAAACATCCTGCTCAACAGCATTGGAATATTCCTTTGCTTCTTTATTGGGCTTGGTTGAAAGGCGAAGCTTTGCTTTTAAAGAGACAGCGTATGTTAAACCCTGCTCCTGGCATTCGCGTATTGAATATTGCGGTTTTTCGAGATTGTATTCTATGAATTCAAGTAGTGCAGTTTCCCTGGAATCGGTAATAGGGAAATTCCTTGAAAACACAGCCTGCATTCCTGTATCTTTCCTTTCGTTGGGAGCAACATCCTCCTGCAGGAATTCCTTGAAAGCCTGGAGCTGTACATTTAACAGGTCCGGAGCATCAGGCTGTTTTCCTGATTTGGATAAGTAGATACGCTCTCCGTTGAAATTGAATTTAGATATGTCTATTGGCATTTTTTTTTGACCTCCCGGTGGGGATTATAAAAATAGGTAATAGACAAGCCATTAGGACATGGCTTGCCTATAAATTTATAAATTTAAGTATTTTTTGAGTTTATAGGTATCAGTGAGACCTATTTCTTTGGAATAGAATTTTTATTGTTTTTATTACTTTAATTCTACTTTAGCTCCGGCAGCTTCAAGATCAGCTTTAAGTTTTTCAGCGTCAGCTTTTGCAATGCCTTCTTTTACCGGTTTCGGAGCGCTTTCAACAAGTCCTTTAGCTTCTGTTAAGCCAAGACCTGTAGCGTTTTTAACCGCTTTAATTACGTTGATCTTTGAAGCTCCTGCATCAACCAGAACTACTGTGAATTCTGTTTTTTCTTCAGCAGCGGCTGTAGGTGCAGCTCCGCCTGTTGCTCCTGCCATAACCATCGGTGCGGCAGCAGTAACGCCAAACTTATCTTCAAGTGCTTTCTTTAATTCAGCAGCATCTGAAAGTGTGAGGTTGCTTATTTTTTCAACTAATTCTTCTACTACAGACATTTTAATGTATCTCCTTAATTATTAAGTTTTTTTATTTTTAATTTACGTTTTTCTTAGCCACTTCTTCAACAATTGAAGCAAGATCCCTGATTACTGCGTTTATCGAGCCAACAATTCCCGATATTGGAGCATTCAGGCTGCCTATTATTGCTGAAACTATTTCCGGCTTTGATTGTAAAGCCGCAAGCTGGTTCAATTGCTTGCTTTCGTAAGCAATGTTTTCTACCAATGCAAGCTTTAATTTTGGCTTCTCTGCTTTATCATAAAACTTCTTTATGATCTTAGCAGGGGAGACCGGGTCATCGAAAGCAAATATTATACCTGTGGGACCCTTCAGGTGCTCGTTAAGTTTTTCGCTCTGTGAGTTAAACTTACCTTCACTCTGCTGGAGGGCTTTTTTGATGAGAGTATTTTTAAAAACCTTATACTCCACTTTCGCAGTAAAGAGCTCATCCCTGAGTTCATTTGTCTGCGCAACAGTCAACCCGCTGAAATCAGTAATATATATGCTTGATGCCTTATCTAATTTTTCTTTTATTTCTAGAACTGATTGTTCTTTATCTTGCTTGTTCATGAAAGTCCGTTTTATAATAAATTAATGATGTGCTAATTCGTTTTTGCTGATAGCAAGTCCCGGCCCCATTGTACTGGATAGGAACACGCTTCTCACATATACGCCTTTTGAAGTCGCAGGTTTCATTTTAAGAACCTGGTTGATGAAAGTATGTATATTATCTTCAAGCTGCTTGGGCTCAAATGATGATTTGCCAACACATGCGTGGATAATACCTGCTTTTTCAACCCTGAATTCAATTCTGCCTGCTTTTACTTCATTTACAGCTTTTGCAAGATCGTTAGTTACGGTACCGCTTTTTGGATTCGGCATTAAGCCTTTTGGTCCTAATACCTTGCCAAGTTTACCTAGCTCACTCATTGTGTCCGGAGCTGCGATGATAACATCAATATCAGCCCAACCTTCTTTGATCTTAGCTAAGTAATCATCAAAACCAACATGATCAGCGCCTGCATTTCTTGCTTCTTCCTGCTTTTCAGGTTTAGCAATTACAAGTACGCGGACTGTTTTTCCGGTTCCGTGCGGAAGAGCAACGGTGCCCCTTACAAGCTGGTCAGCCTGTCTCGGATCAACGCCAAGCTTCATCGAAATATCAATGGATTCATTGAACTTAGCCTTTGATGTTTCTTTCAGCTTTGTAACAGCCTCAGCAATTGAATATTCCTTTTTGAGTTCTACTTTGCTGTTTATATCTTTTCTTCTTTTTGTAACTTTCATTGTTATAGTACCTTTATTATCCTTCTACTGTAATTCCCATGCTTCTTGCAGTACCTGCTATAACTTTTACAGCAGATTCGATAGTCCTGGCGTTTAGATCTTTCATTTTCAGTGAAGCGATATCTTCAACCTGTTTCCTGGATACTTTGCCGACTTTATTCCTGTTTGACTGTGCACTGCCTTTTTCTAGCTTAGCTGCTTTTAATAACAGCACTGCTGCAGGGGGAGTCTTAGTAATGAATGTAAAAGACTTATCTGAATATACTGTAATAACTACAGGTATTATCAGACCCTGGTCTTTTGATGTTCTTGCATTGAATTGCTTGCAGAACTCCATACCGTTCACACCTCTTTGACCTAAAGCGGGGCCAACAGGCGGTGCCATAGTTGCCTGGCCGGCTGGGATCTGAAGCTTTACAAATCCAACTACTTTTTTTGCCATTTTATATTATTGTATCTTTTATTTTTTGTGAGTGCGTAATATTTTTAAATGATCTAACAGGGAGAACTGGAAGATCACATAATCTTAGTCTGAATCGAAGCTATTTTTCTTTTTCTATTTGTGTAAAATCAAGCTCTATCGGAGTCTTTCTTCCGAAGATGCTTACCATGACCTTAACTTTCATTCTTTCAAGGTTTATCTCGTTTATCGTTCCGTTGAAGCTTACGAACGGTCCGTTAACTACTTTTATCAGGTCACCTTTTTCAAACTGCATATCTATCTTTTCTTTTTCATCAGAATCGTTAATTCTGCCGATAATTCTTTTTACTTCATCATCTCTCAGAGCAATTGCGTCATTTTTATCGCCAACCATCTTAAGCACCGAAGGTGCATGGTTTAAAAGATATACTACTTCCTTATCAAGATCAGCCTGTACAAGCACATAACCGGGGAAGAAGTTCTTATATTTTATCTTTTTTTTGCCGCCTTTTACTTCAAAAACTTTTTCTTCAGGAATTAATACCTGTTCAATTTTATGACTTATGCCAAGCTCAGCAATTTCCGTATCCAGGTAGTTTTTAACTCTTTTTTCGTGTCCGGTTATTGTTCTTACAGCATACCATTTCTTTCCGGGTACCGTAACAGGCGTCTCTGTGTTTGCTTCGCTCATATCCATTAAAATATTATTTTTAAACCTTCGTTTATTACTTTATCAACAGCATATACAAATACTGCGAATATCAGGGAAGTAGCTATAACAACCATTGTTGATTCTTTAAGCTCTTCTCTTTTTGGCCATGTTACCTTCTTCATTTCTTTTACTATATCCGTGAAGAAGCCAATAATTTTATTTTTCAATCTCTAAAACTCCGTTTTGATTTTTATTTCCAGAGGAAGTTGCACGTCAGGAGGGACTCGAACCCCCAACCTGCGGTTTTGGAGACCGCTGCTCTACCAATTGAGCCACTGACGTATTAGCTCTCTTGCTTATTTAGTCTCTTTGTGGAGTGTACGTTTTGTGCAATGCCTGCAGAATTTTTTGTATTCAACTCTGCCTGAATGCTTTGTTTTGTTTTTTGTTGCACTGTAATTCCTGTTCTTGCAGTCAGTGCATTCCAATACTATTATTAATCTACCGTCTTTTGCCATGATTATATTATGCTTTTATGTTTTTTATTTGAGCGGGATAACCCGGTTTGAATTTTTGCGCCCAATCCCGCTTCGCGGGATGACTCTACCAACTTATATGTTTAAGAACTGTTTAATGTTTTTTAAAGCTTTTAACTGTCGCTCCCTTACTATAGCCTCAGATCTGCTTCGGAATGTTTCAGAGTGTACTAACATCCATGGCTGAAATCGTTTTGTCCATCTTGCTCTTGAAGAATTATGCCATTCTATTCTTTTTACTAAATCCTTCGTCTGCCCAATGTAATACTTTTCATGCTCAATACTCTTCAAAACATAAACCTTGTACATTTTGAGCGGGAGACGAGACTCGAACTCGCGACCAACAGCTTGGAAGGCTGTGACTCTACCAACTGAGTTACTCCCGCTAATCAAATCTATGAAAAACAAATTAAAGAACTCGCGGCCAATCCCGCTTTGCGGGATGACTCTACCAACTGAGTTACTCCCGCTTGTTTGAATTAATTTCCCTGAATTGCTGTAGAGCTGATGACCGGGATTGAACCGGTGACCTCTTCCTTACCAAGGAAGTGCTCTACCAACTGAGCTACATCAGCAGTGAAAATTAGTTTACACTTTGAAAAAGAACCAATGAAGATTTTATAAATAAAAATTCCGTGGGTAGAGAAGGATTCGAACCTCCGAAGGCATAAGCCGACAGATTTACAGTCTGTTGCGTTTAACCACTTCGCTATCTACCCTTAAATTTCAAACTCCAAAAATATCTAAAAAATAAACTAAAATCAAGTGATTTTATGATGTAATCAGGCATTTTTGCTAATTGAAACCAGTTAATTGGATATCACCGCTGTAAAAATCAGTTACTGTTTCCCCGCATTGGATTGAAATGCTACCATTGGCATTTAAGTCTATAATTTTACCATTAGTTATAGTGCCATTTCCAGAATCGAAAGTACAGACCTTACCAATTATCTTTGTAGATTTTTTCCATTTTTTAAAAATATCTTCAAATTCTGATGATAATAATTCCTTAAAATTTTCAGAAAAACTGTCAACTAACTTTAAAAGTAAATTATTAATATCAACCTGTTTGCCTGAGATATTAAATATTGATGTTGCCTGTATTCCTGATGAAAAAATTTTCTGATTGCAGTTAATACCAATTCCGATGATATACTCATTACTCGGCAGTTTTGATTCGACTAAAATCCCGCAAATTTTTTTGTTATCAAATAGAATATCATTTGGCCATTTGATAAATAGTTTACTAAGTTCATTTTTTGTCAAACTTTCCTCAAGTTCTTTATAAACTGCCCGGAAGACATAAAATGATACAAAACAAACAAGGTAATGATTTTCGGCGGGGGATAGCGTTAATCTTTTTTTAATTGAAAATGTAAGGTTTAAATTTTTGGCTGATTCCCATGAACGGTCCAGCCGCCCCTTACCTGAGAGCTGATGATCTGTAATTATTAATGAATCAACGGGAATGTTCTTGTCTGATGCATAAGTATTTGTTGAATCAATTTCTTTGAAATAGTAAACCGATGAAATGAAACAATTTCCTTCTATTGAAGATTTGATCTTATCTATATCAAGCATACTGAGATCTTAATTGGATGATGTAAAGGAATTCTTAAAATTTACCTGTCATCAGCTTTTGGTTTTTTGCCTCTTTTGTCGTTCCTGTTATTCTCATCACGTTTCTGATAACTGTCGTTCCCGTCATTTGCTTTTGCTCTAGTGCTGTTTCCGTTGTTATCGTTATTCCTGTAATTCTCATTATTATTATCAGTATTATCCAGTCTTTCGTTATTTTCAACGGGATCTTTAACTTTATCTTTTTTACCACTGGAATATTTACCGTAATTCAATGCTTCGTAAAGATCAACACGCCCGTAACCGTAGTAATCGTCAAATCCGGCTTTGTCCTCCCTTGGATCTCCAACCTGGTCGATTGCAGTTTGAGTAATAATTTCCCTGAGATCATTATTGGTTCTTGTCGGATCCTGTCCAAGTAAAATACTGGCAATTCCGCTGACATAAGCTGTTGCCTGAGAAGTACCGCTCCAGTAAACGTCATAGTTAGAATTGTCTTTGTAATCCAGCCCGTAAATTTTATTTCCGGGTGCAACAACTGAAATATGCCTGCCCCAGTTGCTTCCGCCTCCCCAAGTAAACTCCCTGCAGCGGCTGTCATCAGTATCAGTTGCACCTACGGCAAGTACGTTTTTAAAACTTGCCGGATAGTATGTATCTCCGTTATTTTTATTCATCATACTTGCTACTATTATGCAGCCTGCGTCCTGTGCATATTTAATAGCGTTTTCCAGGGTTTTGGAATAGTCATAACCGCCTTCACTCATGTTTAAGACTCGAGCACCGTTATTTGAAGCATAATATAGTGAAGCTGACCACCAGGAATATTCACCCAGATTTTCATCATCAAGATTTTTGCAAATCATAAGTTTGCATTTCTGATCAATACCTGCATAACCAAGATCGTTATTTGTGGATGCGCCTATTGTTCCGGCTATATTTGTACCATGTCCGCCGTCATCTTTAACATTCGGGTTATCGTAAGCGAAGTTATATCCATTAATATCATCAACAAAACCATTGCCATCATCATCTCTGCCATTTTTTACTTCTTCGGCATTGACCCAAATCCTTCCGTTTAAATCCGGATGATCTATTTTGGTGCCGGAATCCATTATCCCTACTATAATTTCACTGCTCCCTGTTTCAATATCCCAGGCTTTTAATACATTCATATCCGCACCGTTTTTTCCTTTGCGACCTGTTGTAGTACCCAGAGAGCCGTCATTATGCAGGCCCCATTGCCTGCTGAAAAAATTATCGTTAGGAGTCATAGAAGTGCCTTTAATACCTGCTGCTTCTCCGATAAAATCCGGTTCTGAAAAATCGACCCTGTCATCTGAATTTAAAAAACTGCAGGTTTGCATTATATCATTGCTGCCCTCAAAATAAACTATATAATAAGTTTCCAGCTCATATTTGCTATATAATGCTGAATTATTTTTTAAATCTCTGGGAAATAAAGCCTTGTTTCTGTTTATTTTAATATTATTTGTACTGAATAATTCATATAGAGTTTGTTCGTAATTCATTGATCCTGGCATTGATGCAGCCAGAATTATATCAGTTTTTTTTAGTTTTACAATGATATGGTCTGATGCGAAGCGCGATTTATTTGTGTTTTCTCTCGGGGTAACATTATGAGATGGAAAAAAAATAAACGCGATGATTATTAAAATTGAAAAAATGACTTTCTTCATATAATTGTAAATTTTTCTAAAAATGATATTTTATTCCTGCTGAAAGCCTGGTCCCGTCAATAAGAAGCCTGGAATATACAGGGTTATCCATACTATATATGTTGCCGTTTATTGTAATATAATCAACATCAAATCTGTCCTGAGACTCAAATGATGCCTCTCTGAATTTAAACTCAAAATCCAGAGATAAGTTCCTTTCAATAAAGTATTCTAAACCTGCCAAAACATTCATACTTAAGCCGGCTTTCCTGGAAATTGGGGAGGTTGAAAATGGTCCAACAGATCTTGTTCTGTTGCCGAAATAAATCCCGGCGCCGCCTCCAATGAATATACGAAATCTATCTGTGCTGACAGGCAGATTCCATTTCAATCCTGCTTCAAGCGGTATCATATTGTACTCTTCTGTGAACCTGACAGTATTGGTTGCGGAATCATTTTCAAACCTGATTACTAATCCATCATCTTTTACTTTTAAATATTCTGATGAAAGATAAAACAATACATCAAAATTGGAAATATTGGGGTTGAATGTTATTTCTGCGCCATAACCATAGCCTCCTTTGAGTTCAATGGAAGCATCTCTAAGAAAAGAAATATTAGATTTAATATTATTCTGTAATTCTGCTGCAGATACGTATGTTGCGTATACCTGTAATGTTAATCTTCCTGAACCATTGAATGGCCTGTATTCATCAAGGCTCTCTTGTGAATATAAAAAATATGGGTTCAATAAATAAATTGAACCCATAATGATCAAAATTGTTGTTAGAATCTTTTTCAAATATTGCCGTTTGGTTTAGTTAACAGCCTGTTCTGAAGCAATTTAACCTTATCGGATTAAATATGCAATAATGATTTTAAAACTTTTATCTGAACATCTTATCTCTGTTATCCACTATTACAGCTTTTTCTTTCATGTCGGTTAACCAATCCTGTACTATTGTCTGTTTTTTCTGGTTAATTATTGCAGTTCTCATTGTTTCAAACTGCTGCTGGAACGCATTAGGATCAAATGGAGTAATATTTCTCATCTGAACTATATAATAACCTCTTGCAGTTCTAATTGGTTCTGAGATTTGTCCATTCTGCAGCTTGTATACAACACTTGCAAAATCAAAATCTGCGCCTATTTGCGGACTCGGCACGGAAACCGTTACAGTATCTGCCCTTTGGATCGGGATCTGGGGATTTACGCTTTTAAGTGAGTTTATATCTCCGCCTTGAATTTTTGATCTAATATCTGCTGCCTGCTGTTTTATAGCATCAAGTTTCTTTTCGGTCTTGACAAGAAGAGGAAGCTGCTGAACTTTTAATTCATCAAACGAATAGAATCCTTCGGGGAATTTATCAGTTATTACGTAAACTGCGTAACCCGTTTGTATTTTTATAGGGTCACTAACTGCACCCTTTTCTTCGTCCAGTGCGAATTTAATGACAGAATTGTTCTGCCCGGCCCCCGGTATGAAAGCACCCTTGGTCACATAACTTGGTATATCAATTACCTGTAAGCCAAGTTTTTTTGCTTCTTCATCCAGATTTCCTTTTTTGGAAACAAATGAAAAATCTTCTGCCCGTTTTCTTGCAACATCCTTGGTTTTTGGTGAAGCTGTAACACTTTTCTTTATGTCAGCAAATTTGAATTCTTTGCTCTGTTTACCCTTAACTCTGATAATATGGTAACCGAACTGAGTTTTTACCGGACCAACTATACTTCCAATGGCTGCGCTGTTAACGGCATCCTCAAACTCTTTTACCATTGCCCC
>JAUQWQ010000160.1 GCA_030835085.1 Ignavibacteria bacterium | reverse complement strand
CCGGCAAACAATTTCTATCTTCATGCTGTTTACCAGATTAACCGCCAGGGAGTATGATACTGCTGTGACAAAATACAGCCAATATGAAGAGAGCCTCGGTGTCATAACCGGCACAACAAGTATAAAACGCTTCAGCCCGCGGATCTTTGCGAACCGCAGCAGCATTTCTTTATAAGTCAGTATATCAGGTCCGCCGATATCAAAACTCCGGCCATAAGTTTCACGCCGAAGCAAAACACCTGACAGGTATTCAATTACATTCCTTATCGCTATAGGCTGTGTGCGGGTGTTCAGCCAGCGGGGCGTTATCATTAATGGCAGCTTCTCAACCAGGTCGCGTATTATTTCAAATGATGCGCTTCCCGAGCCGACAATAATTCCTGCCCTTAAAGTTGTTAAAAAATAAGCGCCTGCTGCCAGAATATCTTCAACATTCTTCCTTGAAATTAAATGCTTTGAAAGACTTTCTTCGTTAACTATTCCGCTTAGATAAATTACCTGTTTTATTTTTGCCTGTTCCGCCGCATCACGGAAAGTTTCGGCTGATCTTTTTTCAAGCTCTTCAAAAGATCTTTCACCCGATGACATAGAGTGGATCAGGTAATAAGCAGCGTCAATATCTTCGGGCAGATGAATGCTTTTCACATGGTCAAGAAAATTGACCTCAATAACTTTTAGACCAGGTGAGGGATACTTTTCAGTGTTAAATCTCTTCATATCCCTTACACAGCATATTACTTCGTGGCCCTCTTCCAGAAGCAGCGGAAGAAGTCTTTTGCCTATATATCCTGTTGCACCGGTCAATAATATTTTCACTTAGTTCCCCTTATTGAATTTCTGCATATCTTAAAATCATTTACTTTGAATATTTATTTTTAGTAATTATGATGAGAAATCATGGTGATGTTTCAATCTGATAACGGGTTATACTTTTATACGGCTTAAAAATCGTTTTCCGTATTTCGAATACTCTATAATTACCGGGTCACCAATTTTCATATTTTCAAAATCTTCTTTATTAAGGGGAATTCTGCCAATCCTGTATGGCAGCCCCGCTGCCGAAAAATAGAAAAACTCTCTGCCTTTATACTTTCCGCTCCCGGCAGCTGTTACATAAGTGTTTGCAGCTATCTTTGTTTTATGCTTAAGATCTTTATGCAGACCGTAGAGCATATAGTAAACCGACCACAGGAAAACAATTCCGAGCACCGTAACAATACCGGCAACAGCGGTACTGTAACTCATTATATCGAGCATTGCCTTTGTGCCGCTGTACTTCGGCGGAAGCACAGGAAGAATGACAGAAAGTATCAAAATAAATATCCCCGTAAAGCGCAGTTCACGTTTAGCTTTGCACATCATTGTTTCAAGTTTCGCAAGATCTTCAAATGTGCAGGATCTTTCTTCTTTTATTAAGCTGTTATCCATATATAAAAAGCCTGCGGTCAGTAAAAAACTGTGAACCGCAGGTCAAATGTTAAATTACCTGAAATGTTTTATGCTTACAGGCATTGCAGCCTGTTGAAGATCGGTTTGGAGAACTGACTGATATCCCGCAAGCGGGATATCATGTAACAGGAGGCCTGCTTTGCCTTAAATTATAATATCACTATACCGCCGGAAACATTTCATTATTCCGGTCATTTACTGAATACTGCTAGAGTTTTATCCTTGCTCATCAGCGTTAGCTTGCCGCCTGAAATTTTGTAGCTATCCACCGAGCCGAGCATTGAAAAGTAATCTGATTCATTGATATTATCATCACACATCATCTTTGTTGAGCCTATTGCGCTGAAAACCACAGTCTCATCAGTTTTTGTATAACCGCCAAAATATTTATTGCACACTGCCGTTCCGCCAATTTTTGCGGTTGTGCCATTAAAATTTAATGTAATGCTGCTGCCGCTGTTTAGGGCAACCGTCTTGCCGTTAAGTGATTCAAGTTTCCACTCAATTCCCTCAAGCCCGGAACCCGTAGTTCCCTTTGTTCCTGAACATCCGCTTATGAATAAAACCAAAAACAAAGCAGTAAGTAACGTGAATATATTTATTGTTTTCATAGTATTTATTATTAAATCCACCCGTTCTGTTTAAAATCATCGGGTGTCAAATGTATTTTCCAAATTCTTAACTTGCAGCCTGTTGAAATCAGTTTGGAAAACTGATTGAAATCCCGCTTGCGGGACAACCTGAAACCTGCAACCTCCCAAGCCCCTATTTATTCTTATACTTCGCTATGACCTCTTTTAGTTTCTCTATCCTGTTATCTGAGCTTGGATGTGTGCTCATAAATTCAGGCTGATTCCCGCCGCCGGAGGCTTCTTTAAGTATCCTCATTACTTCTATCATAGCCTCGGGTTTATAGCCCGCCTGCACCATATATTTCACGCCGTAATCATCTGACTCCAGTTCATCATCCCTGCCGTATTTCATATTGACCATATTGCCTACAAACCGGGAGATCATCCCCGGGTCACCGGTTGCAATATCGGTTGCCTGTATGATACCCTGTGTTAATTCCTGTTTGGCGATATGCTCCGCGCTGTGGCGGTTTATCACATGTCCTATTTCATGACCCAGCACACCGGCCAGCTGGTCCTCTGTTTTCAGTCTGCTCAATAGCGCGTATGTTATAAATATCTGTCCCCCGGGCAAGGCGAAAGCGTTTACGGTGTTTTCATCAGCCAGCAGGTGAAACTCGAATTTATATGGCGAGCTTCCCGCTTCGGTTGACTGTACCAGCTTGTTTCCAACACGGTCAACATACGCCTGCAGTTTGCTGTCGCGGTACTCGCCGCCGAATTCCGCTATCATTTCCGGTGCGCTCTGCAGCCCGAGCTTTATTTCCTCGTCAACAGTTAAGCTCACTTTCTGCTTTTCGCCGGTTACTGGATTCTCATCCGTCTTCATGAAATACGAGACCACCGCAATCAATGCGATAACAACACCGATAACTATTCTTGCTTTATAGTTCATATATTGACCTCAAATCACGTAGGCGTCATGGCTTTGTTTACCCCTTTGGGGCCTGACGCCCAAACAGGCGGGCAAGCCCGCCTGCTACCTGATATTGTTTTATAATTGCTCACTCAGAATAGGCCTAACCTCTTCCCACTCACTTTCTATAATACTATAATAGGCGGAGTGGCGGAAAGTTCCATCATCCCTTATCATATGATTACGCAGCACGCCTTCGAATTTAGCCCCGATCTTCTCCATCGCTTTCTGAGAGCGTATATTATTGCTGTCTGTCTTAAAAAACACCCTGATAAGCTTCATCTCTTCGAAGCAGTAGCGGAGTAACAGGAATTTGCATTCAGCATTAAGGCCTGTGCCGTGCAGTTCTTTTGCCAGCCATGTCCTGCCAATTTCAAGAGAGCGTGATGCCGGCTGAATATCCAGGAAACTTGTTCCGCCCCGCATTTTGCCGGAAGCTTTATCTATAATAGTGAACGTAAATCCACGGCCAGATTCAGCTTCTTTTAATGAGCCTGCGAGGAAATCTTTAAATTTATCAAAGTTTTCCATTCTGCGGAAAGTGTAATGCTGCCAAAGATCTTCATTCTTTGCGGATTCCCATAACTCTTCAGCATGATCCATAACCAGCGGTATAAGCTTAACGCGGCTTCCTTCCAATACTTCAGGCATTTTTAAATCTGTGTCATAATTCAATTTAATCTTACCGCCTAAAATTTAAACGGTTTCGTGCACGGGTCACACTGGAATTCCAAAACCGTCCCGAGGCAATTCCACTCGCCCGCTTTTTTTATGTGTACATATGCAAGGTCAACAGGCTGTTTTAATCTTTTATCGTCTTTATCCTTGCCTTCTATCCATACTTCGTAGTAATCTTTCTGACCTTCAGCCGCTTTGTAATAGATCCTTGTAACCTTTATCTTCATCTTGGTATCATTATCGCAGCAGGCGCACCACAGAATCACATTTTTAATTTTGTTTTCCTTGAAATAATCGACTGTCTGCTGTGCCTGTTCTTCAGTAATCCATGCAAGCTGGTCTGAATATGAAATATTGAACGTTATAATAAATAGAAGTACAGCAAGTATTTTTTTCATAAATAAAATTCTCCGTGAATTAATATGTTTTCATATCAAATATAACAGGAAAAATGAAAATAATTAGTGTGAATTAAAGGGTAAGGGGTATTGGTTACATCATAAAAAAAATCGCCTAAAGGCTGAAAATGCGGAATTTAAAGCTCAGTTACTTCAAATGGTTTTGCAGGATCAGAGCGGTAAAGCTCTTCAAAAATTTTAACGATATCATCAGCAAGTTTTTCCACCACAGCCGCATCAGCCGTATAATACCTTCTGCTGTAATTGCCGCCTTCTTCCAGGTGGAAGCCCATGTTAATGAACGCGGATTCAAGGCCTATATCAACCGCTGAGTGATAATGGTGACTTACCGCTTCGCAGTATATTTCACCCGGCAGGGTGACTGCTGCCTGAACGTAATGTTCATCTATGGCAAATACTGCTGCGCTGCTCTCGTTTAAGATCCAGTTAATGGTATTTATGATTACCTGTTTATCTGCAGCCATAATTATTTGCCGGTCCGCCTTCCATATTTATAAAACAAAGTTAATTATTTCATAATTCCGAATAACTCACGCAAAAATAATTGTAAAAAACCGGAAAACAAATAGCATTAAATCAAGAAATTATACTACAGCATCATGTCATATTATAACATAAACATCGGATTGGTCAGCCGTTCATTCATATCCCGCTCGTAATACTGTTTCTTATCGGGAACGTTTTCCATCAGGTAGGTATAGAACTTTCTGTAGTATTCTTTCATCGCGCTTTTATCAGTGCGGGCTTTAAGCTTTTCCTCAAAAGCGTATTCTTCTGCCAATGGAGTTATTACATACCACTCTAACGCCCGGACCCTGTCATCCGGCTGGTATGTATTCACAGAACCGCAGCTTTCACACTTAATATTAACGGCCATAAATGAATATACATTTATATGCAGGTCAGCCGCGCACTGCGTACAGCGGTGCATTTTCGATTCATCGATATGCGCGTTAACATTCTCGAGTATCTTCCGGGCGGCGCGTGCGGCAAGCTTGTTCTCAAATTTCAGGTATTCAATTTCCATCCAGTTCTTAAGCACATGCGTTTTGCCGCGCTCCTGTGAAATAAGCCCTGATGATGCACCGGCTGCGCGCATTTCGCTTTCAAATTTTCCCGCCGCGCCGTCAACTTTTTCCGAAAGCTGTGTCACCGTCTGGTTCTTTAACCCGTTTGAAATGTTATGAATGATGATGTTATCGAACTGAAGGTTCGCTATCACGTTATCAAGCGGAGCTTCGGTCTGCTGAAGCACTTCATAATATCGCGCTTCAATTTTTTTGAGGAAACCGTTCCATCTTGTAACCAGATCCTGTACTGCCTGTGATGAGTCTGCCATTTTTTTTAACCCTGAGTGCAGCGCTATGCCTTAATCCCGCAAAGCGGGAGGAAGGAAGGTCCTCATTGAGTAAAGCCCTTAGCTGCAATTTTAATTTATAATTTTGTTTTCAACACGTCCTGATTTTTCAAACCCCCATCCGCGCTAACTGATGACTATAGATTATTTCATCAATTTTCAAGGATCCCGTTCTTTTGAACTTCGTCACCCCTTCAGCTGAAAGGGGGATAAAAAGCCTCAATGTTCAAATTGTTTTAATTGAATGTTTGATCTGAACTGCGGTTAATCTGCTTCGGGGGTTTGAAGCCGTACCAAAAAATTTCCTCACGTTCTTTCAAACAGCTCGCTGCCGCAGAACAAACAGTTATCATACTGCATTTCCTCCAGGCGCGGAGCGCCGCAATTCTTGCATTTGATAGTATTATGTTTTTCCTTCTGCAGGCCCTGTGAGTATTTAGCTGTTCCCGTAGAGGCATTCGCGAAAATATCACCAAGCCCTGTAAAGGGCTTAATTTTCTGGTAATACTCCAGCACCTTTTGATCCATCGCGAAGCTTTTTGAATCATTGGGATACTTCGCCATTATCTTTTCCATAACACGGCGCAGTTCTATGGGGAAAGCCCCGCGCGCGATCTTCATTTCTGATTCAAGCAGCTCTTTCTTTAAGCCTTCGCTCAGCGGCTCAGCACCGTACTGCTGCATTACTTCGTACCACTTGGCATCGCCGCCTTTGGCTGCATGCCATGCGCTCTGAAATGCCGCGTCAATTTCTTTGTTAAATTCTGTCATTATATACCCATGTGTTTTAAACCCCCATTGTAAATTTCCGGGGATTTTGCATTCATGATATTTCTATATTTGTTAAATAATTCTATATAATACTCCCCCCTTCGTACGAAGGGGGGACCAAGACTCTGTTTGCCCGGTTTTGAAGATTAAAAGAACAAATCCGGATTCCCTCAAAATCTTTACGGGGGTTTATTCTTTTGCCTTCCAAACCGGTCCGTCCGGGCGGATTGGAAAGCAGGGTAGAATCTTATTAATCAGCCCCACGGATTTATCCGTGGGTATAAATATGCAAAAATGATCATAACCGTTTTAACGGTTTTAAGAATCTGCCACTTGCCACCTGAAAACCTGTAACCGCAGCCTTAAAACTCCAGATCGCTGTGTGAATCCGGTTTCATAGCCTCGTACTTTGCTTTATACTCGTTCATGAGTGTCTGCATTTTCATAGCCAGCGAAAAATCGCTCATCATCTGGCCTGACCAGTGCGAGCTTACATTGCTGTAATCAGCAACTGTCATACCGAAATCTTTAAGCACGTCCTGCGCGTCTCTGCCCTGTTTGCCCAGTACATCCTGTGCAACCATTGCTTCAACATATTTTTCAAAGCTTATTGACTGCGCCGCGGAAGCGCCGCCTTTGCCAAGGTTACCGCTGGCTGACTGGTTGAATGCGGCAGCATACTTGGTTGAAATTGTGAATGATGTATCATTTTTCATTCTCGCAAGCCACTCTTCGTTTACGCGGTCCCATTTCGGCATATCTATTCCAAGTAATCCGCAGATCTCTTCCTTTGTAGTGCCTGAAACCATTTTTGCATTTGCTGTTGCCCAGTCTTCAAGTGTTACGCCTTCAAATGGCTCTAATATGCTTGACATGTTTTATTTCTCCTTTAGTTATTATTTGTTAAATATATTATTTAATTAAAATCATTTTTCTTGTTTGTGTGAATTCTGCCGTTTGGAGTCTGTAGAAATAAACCCCTGAGGCGAAATGTGACGCGTCAAGATCAATTTTATATGTTCCGGCTGAATAGCTGCCATTTATCAGCGTTAATATCTCTCTGCCTGTTATATCCATTACAGTGAGTTTTACATTGCCCTGTTTTGAAAGTGAAAAATTTATGTTTGTTACCGGGTTAAACGGATTAGGGTAATTCTGCTCAAGCGAAAATGCAGCGGGTATTTCATTTGAAATTTGCTGAATACTTACAGTTGTATTGGTAGCAATTTTTCTTCCTGCGATTATTGCAAATGAACCGCTGCCTGTAACATCAGCAAATGAGCCTGATGCAGGAATGGTTTGGTTTACCCAGCTAATACCGCCATCAGTTGTCATTTTAAGCTCGCTTGATGAATTTACAACATACCCCGTATTTGCGTTTATAAAATAAGCGTTCAGGGGAGTTGAACCAACATAGCCTGCAAGCAGGCTCCACGATAACCCGCCATCGGTCGATTTGCACATACCGCCCTGCCCGCCAAGTGCAAGTCCGCCTGTATAGCCTGTATTCGCATCGGGGAATTGAATAAATCTCACATCCATTATTGTAGCAGGTAGCCCGGGAAAGCTCCAGTTAATTCCTGCATTTGTTGAGCGGGCAATATAGCCCGCGCTGCCGAATCCGCCCACCATAACAAGTGTCGGCGAAAAAGCGAACACGCAAGTATTTGTTGAACCGCTGAAATTTCTTGAAACCCAGTTCATGCCGGTGTTTGATGTATATTTTACTGTTCCGTTACCAACCGCCCAGCCCGTTATTGGATTGGCAAAAAACACACCACGCATTCCAATGTTTGTGGTATCGAACATTATTGTCCAAACAGCTCCGCCGTTAGAGGTGCGGTATATTTTACCGGTTAATGAACCGTTTGAAGCAGTGCAGTATCCTGTATCATTACCCGAAAAATTTATATCGCTTACATTCACATTCCCGGATATACCGAGATTAGAGCTGAACCACGTTACCCCGGAATTTGTGCTGCGCTGCATTGTTCCCGTATCGCCGCCCGTAAAGCCGGTTAGGGAATTCAGAAAGAACACGGAATTCTGTTTCTTTACTGCGGGGTTTGTCTGCTCAAGCCACTGCGCGTTAACACTCAGGCATACAAGAATCATTAGTACCGGAATAATTATTTTATTTTTCATAATATGAATTATTTAAAATTTAATGTCATCGTGTGTGCCGTCTTCCTGAATAATCTTCTCATACTTTGCGCGGTACTCCATAATGTGATTCTGGAATTTCATTCCGAGTCCCATGGGACTCATAAAAATTTTCTTTGTATAGTAACTGCCTAAGTTTGAATAATCCGCGACAGTGAGCCCGAAATCTTTCAGTACATCCTGCGCATCGCGCCCCTGTTTACCAAGGAATTCCATCGCCACAGTTACCTCAGCATATTTTTCAATGGGGTAGGTCTGGTCATTGAAATCTTTTTTATGCGGCAGGTTGCCCGCCGCGTTCTTGTTAAAAACAGATGCATATTTCATGGAAAGCGTGAATGTCTTGTCATTTTTCATTCTGGCAAGCCATTCTTCGTTGGCTCTATCCCACCGTGGGCGGTCAACACCAAGCTGTTTTACAATTTCATCAACTGATTTTCCAGAAGCTATCCCGGCATTCGCTTTCGCCCAGTCTTCAAACTCAATTCCTTCAACCGGTGCCAGAACATCCTTGCCTCCATTGATAACCTGGTGAAATCCTTTGAAAATGCTGTTTAAAATTCCCATCAAATTTTGTTTAAATTAGTTATAACTGTGTATAAATAAAAGCCTCGAAACGTGATTTTTTACGGAAAAAATATGTACAATGTTTTAAAGAGAATTTCAAAATATTGCCTTTAGCTCCCCTACTAAGGTAGGAGGGGAGCTAGAAAAGTTATTCACCCAATACTTACATAAGACGATCCCGTTGGCGTTCCCTGACCCGTATTTTTTGAAGGTTTGTTCCTTCTGAATCCCGAAAATATCATCCAAATCCCGATAGGGAATACCACCACCGCGCAGATAAACAGCGCAATTGTTCCGGTCCATTTTTCCCAAACGGAATTTATGAACGCCTCTTGCGGGTTTGCCTCATTATAGAACATTTCCACTTTTTCGCCGATATCATACGCCGGCGGGTCACTGGAATTTGCAGAAGTATATATATATTCCCTGCCGTTTTTATCTTTGTACTTCAAAATAGGTTTGTATGTGGTTCCCACATCAACATTGCCCTTCACTTCCCGCAGCTCCGTAACGGTTCCCGTGGTTTTTGTAAATGTTGCGGATTCATTTATCCGGGTTTTGTATAAATATACACCCGCAGCAAACAGGATTATGGCGGTAAATAAAATAAATAATCCCATAACCACATAACCGATTCTTCTGCCTGCACTATAAACAGTGTTAACTGTATTAAAGGTTTTGTCAATAGTTTTTTCGTAATTATCTAAATTCATTTGTATTACCTTTTCTTTCTAAATTTCCCTCTTTTTCGTTTTCGCAGAGTCTCCTGCTAAGGGACTCTGCGAATAAATACAAACTACCTTACTTCACCAACCCTAGAAACAAGGTTTCAAAAATACCTTTGCTATTTTATCAAAATCATTTTCTTTACATCGCTGAATCTATTGATCCCCCCGTTGTTGGTGTTTTCACCAACAACAAGTTTATATAAATACGTGCCTGAAGCAAGATGCGACGCATCAAAATCTATATTATAAGTTCCCGCGTTCAAAGTTTCGTTTACCAATATCGCAATCTCTTTGCCCGTCATATCAAATACTGTAAGCTTAACAATCCCGCTGTTTGGCATTTGGATCCTGATATTAGTTTTCGGGTTAAACGGATTCGGGTAATTCTGTATTAAAGCAAATTCCCGCGGTATTTCATTTCCCGCAACCGGCTCAACTGCAACCAACCCGCCGCAAATTGTTCCGCCTCCGTAAAGCACTCCCGTGCCATTTACAATATTTACACAAAGGTCTGACCCTGTTAATACTCCCATTGATGTACCCGGACCAAGTGTCAATACACTCTGTGAATAAACTGAAATGCCGGACAAAATATAAAATACGATGAACTTTATTTTCATTTTTCTGTTTTTCGTTAAAATACTATTGTTCGGTTTAATTGTCTTCTTTAACGGAATATCCGTTTAACTTTTCTTCCAGCTTCTTAAAACGCAGCTCAAGATCGTAATGTTCATTTCTTAATTTATCGTTTTCTGCTGTTAATTCCTGAATAGCTTTTACCATCGGTGCAATAAGATCATTGTATCGCAGGCTGTATGTTCCTTCATCATCAACCGATACTATTCCATTTTGCAGTTCGGATTCTTCTTTCAATACTTCATCCACTTCCTGTGATATAAAGCCGTACTCAGTGTTTTGCTTTTCATCGTTTAGGCGGGTATATGAAACGGGGCGCAATTTATTTATAAAGCCCAGTCCAAGATCTGAATTTTTTATGTTCTGTTTCAACCTGATATCGCTGGTGATAGTCCACGCGACCTGTATTCCCGCATACGTAATGGATGTGTTGCCTATCCTTACCTGGTTACTTGATGTACCCGTTGGTACATTTGCACCGTTGCCGATAGTTATGTTGTTTGAGCCTATTGTAATTGTGCTGCCTGAGTAATTGCCAATTGCGGTATTATTTAATCCTGCAGTATTTGAATTTAAACAGTTGAATCCAAATGCTGTGTTGCCTGTACCTGAGATATTTGACGATAAACTGAGATGACCCGCAGCCGTATTGTTATCCCCTGAAATATTTCCGGATAATGTCTGGTAACCAAGTGATGTATTGTTATCTCCCGTGGTATTGTTTGTCAGGCTTTGCACTCCCAAAGAGGTGTTGTATATGCCGGTTGTGTTTGCGTCAAGCGCATTATAGCCCAATACCAGGTTACCCAGCCCCGTCATAGTAAAATTGCCGGCATTAATTCCGATAAACAGATTATTGGTACCGTAATCATGCAGCAGCCTGTCGGCCCCTTTATAGATCACACCGATTGTTGAGCCTGTTGTAACCGGCAGCACCAGACTGCGGTTCAGGTTCAGGTAACCTGTTGATTGCGGCAGCGTGAGGAATGTATTGTTTGTATCCCTTAATATAAACTGGCCGCCTGTACCAAGTTTACCGTTGATATTCTGACTGTAAATTCCTGTTGATATAAACAGTGTTGTTATTAAAATTAGTATTGTTTTCATTTTCTGTATGTTCTTTCTATTCGTTTTTCTTTTTACATATCTACATCCCACCCCTTCAGGTCGCGGACCCTGTTTTTAAGAGAGGGGAATCACGCCTATGACATGATTTGTGGGATCTTATTTTATCAAAATCATTTTCTTCACATCCGTGAAACCGTTGGTCTCCATCCTGTAAAAATACAATCCGCTCGCAAGAAACGAAGCGTCAAAATCAACATTATATGTACCCGCCTTCAAATTCTCATTCACCAATACTGCAATTTCTTTCCCCGTAACATCAAACACTTTCAATGAAACAAATCCAAAATCCGCGATCTGTAATCCGATATTTGTCACCGGATTAAACGGGTTCGGATAATTTTGCCTGAGCGAAAAACTTTCCGGAACATTAGTGCTTACCTGCGTAATACCGTTCGGGTTGCCGTTCGGGTTGCGTTTGTAATAAACCTCTGCGCTTGAACCGTCACGGAAGTCTTCCCATATAACATGCACTACCGAATCACCAACAGCTACCGAAGGATACCACGAAAGATAACTTGATGCTGAGAGCTGTAATTGTGCATCCCAGTTTAAACCGCCATCGGTAGAGCGCCTGTACATTATCTCAACCTGACCCGGGGCATCCTGCCAAACTAAATGCACTGATTGCCCAAACACAGTGACGCATGCCATTTCTGATTCTGTCGCATTGTTGGTCATTCTTGTATCGGCGCCCCAGGTCGCTCCGCCATCAGAAGAGCGTTTGTAATAAATTTCCATATTCCCGTCCCGTTCATCGTTCCACATAACATGTACAACCTGCTCCGAAGCCGCGATTGAGGAAAAGTAAGACTTGGAAGGATCGTTGGTCAGCCTTGTATCGGCGCCCCAGCTGATGCCTCCATCAGTAGAGCGTTTGTAATATATTTCTCTGTTTGGCCCATCACGGCTGTCTTCCCATGAAAGATGTACATTCTGTCCGTATACCGCAATTGAACAGAAATACGATGCCCCGGTCATATTGGTTAATCTGGTTTCTGCGCCCCAGGTGGCGCCAAAATCTGCTGAACGCCTATAGTATATTTCCGTGCCGCCATTACGTTCATCATCATAAACAATATGTACTGTTTGACCAGATACAGCAACCATAGGATATCTCGTACCATCCGGGTCATTGGATATTCTTACTTCAGCCTCCCAGCTTATACCGCCATCAGTTGAGCGTTTGTAATAAACCTCCGGGTTCCCGTGGTGGCTATCCCGCCACACAACATGAACAAACTGGCCGCTCACCGCAACATTTGTCTGAATGGAGTTACCAATGTTATCTGTTAAACGAGTATCAGGTCCCCAGTTCACCCCTTTATCGGTTGAGCGCTTGTAATACAATTGCCTGCTGGCTCCGTGCCGGCCCTCTTCCCAGACAACGTGCACCATATTGCCTTCGGATGCAATGTTACGGGCATTATGAAGATTTGTTCTTGAACTTGCCGGGTAATCGCTCAGGCGTACATCAGGCTGCCACTGGGAAAATGTACTGTTTACAGCAAGCGCAAACATGATGACCATTATTTTGAGAATTGATGTTTTCATTTTAGATTCCTTTTAATAAATGTGTTATTCAAAATTTTTACTTTATCAATATCATCTTCTTCACATCGCTGAAACTCACCCCGTTGTTGGTGTTTTCAGCAACAACAAGTTTATATAAATACGTGCCTGAAGCAAGATTACTTCCGTCAAAATCAACATTATATGTACCTGCACTCAGTTCTTCATTCACAAGTACCGCAGCTTCTTTTCCGGTGATATCAAATACTGTGAGTTTTACGAAACTGCCTTTTGGAAGCTGGATCCTTACGTTTGTTACCGGATTAAACGGGTTTGGATAATTCTGCCCGAGCGAAAAGTTATCCGGTATTTCGGAATTTACAGTCTGAATGCCTACAGTCTGCGCGTATTTAATTGTTGCAAAATCTTTCCCGGTGGTTGTGCCCTCACTATAGCCCGTAACATACACCAAACCGTTA
>JAUQWQ010000020.1 GCA_030835085.1 Ignavibacteria bacterium | reverse complement strand
ACGCCGTCTGCTTCAAGTGTATAGAAGTATATTCCTGAAGTAAGATCAGCTCCTTCGAAATCAACTGAGTAAGTGCCGGAATTCTGGAATTCATTAACAAGCTTTGTGACTTCTCTGCCCACTACATCGTAAACAGTCAATTTTATCAATCCGGTTGCTGCAACCTGGTATTTTATTGTAGAGCTTGGGTTGAACGGATTAGGGTAATTTTGATACAACATATATTCCGTAGGAATTTCTGATGATAGCTGAGTAATACCTATCGGGTTTGTTCCTCCGCCATCGCGGTAACGCATATTGAATTCCTGCAGGTATAAATTAGCCACTCTAGCGTCATAGATCACAAGAAAATTCTCATCATTATCAAAAGTTGCGTTATTTGAAAAGTTGTATGAACCAGTAATTGTTACGGGATTGCTGGCGGGAGTGAACGCATCAATTATAATATACTTATGGTGCAATTGTCCTGCGCGGCTATCCAGCCAAACATCAGCCGGGGGCGACCATAAAGGGTTACTGCATCCGCCGCCGGTTAAACCCTTCATGGTTTTATAAACACTCGATGAGCTGCTTCCTTCAGAATCATCAAATACACCGCGTACGTTTTTGCCAGCATCATACTTAACTTTCATCCTGTTCATAATATTACACCTGGTGTATGAGAGCACACTGAAAAATACACTGGCATCGGTCTGTGTATTTATAACATTTTCTATCTGTGTTGAAGGATTATCACTCGGTGAAAAATAAACTTCAATCCTCTTGCCTGCAATATTCAGCAGGTGAGGCGTGTTATCTGATTTTTGCGGACCGAATTTTGCCCTTGAAGGTATAGGTACCTCATTTGCGCTGCCCCACATCTCTTCAAATTCGCGGGTATATATTGCCGCAAGTGTCTGGTCCTGTATTTCAATTACATTATTCGCATCATCAAATAACTGTTCATTTGTTATGTTTGTTGAACCAGTCCATAACCAGTCATCTGTTGCGGAAGTGAAATTCCGGTAATCAAAAATAAAGAATTTATTGTGCATATAATCAGCATTGGGTCTTTTGCTCATTAATATTCCTGCCGCAAGCAGGTCATTCACCAATTGCTGGTTAGTTCCGTTTTCCCTGTAATCATAAACAAGCCTTATCTTTACTCCTCGAATCTTGGCATTTATTATCGCGTCGCGTATCTGTGTAAGATCATTGAAACTGTATATTGCAATATCCAGCGAATACTGCGCGGCATTTATCCTTTGCAGCAGTTTAGTTTGAAAATTTGTATTTCCCAATGCATTTTCACCTGAGCTGAGTAGTGTATCAACAGAACGGTTGAAGTAAACATTAATTGCTCCGCTTGATGCAGACTGAGTGCAGAAATACTGCTGGGGACTTGTCCCCGTCCCGTTACCATCAGTTGAGCTTACATTATAGTAATAAATTTTTCCAGGCTGAAGTCCGGTTAATGTTACTGAATGTGTTGTAACATTCGTACCATCCGAAACGGAATCAGTGTATGCAATTACCTGGTAATTAGAATCCGCAATTTGCCAGCGAACCTTTGAATTTGAAGGGGTTGATGACTGCCAGTTTATTGTAACACTTGTCTGCTGGATGTTGGAATAACTTATCGAGCTTAGTAACGGACCCGAGCCGCCCTGTGTGTAAAAATCACTTAATGAGCGGGGGAGAATCTGGTAACCTGATGTATAAGGCGCTGATGCATCAAACTGACTTACAAGAGCAACAACATCAAACGGGAATGGCGGAATTGGTGAATTGGCGATATTTGTTGAGCTGTATATCCTTATTTCAACGGAGTCATTACCAACAAGTATTCTGTAATTTGTACCTGAGCCTGATGTTGACCATTGAGTTACATTCGCTCCGGAAGTGTTATGCACTGCAGTTACGCCGTTAATTCTTATAAGCTGAGCTTCGTAAGTTTCACCGTTAAGCCTTAAATTGCTGCAAGTCACTACTCTGGGAGTGTATGGAATATTAGTTGCAAGTACTGTTGAGGTGTTAACGGGTGTGAACTCAGTTAAACCGTTAAATTGGGTTACAACACCTGTTACCTGAACACTGTCTTTATCGTTAGTTCCTGCCCAAAATGCCGCGTCATAACCGATTGTTCCTCCGGTCGGGTCCTGCAGATAAACCAGTGGAGAGCCAAGCTCCTGTGACATTGTCACAACTCCGCGAACTGTTACGGTTTGTCCAAGTAATAGCGGAACGCCATTGGCATCCTGCCTGCGAAGTGAATCTATGGGAATTACCTGGGCGTAAGCTGATACGCACATTAATAAAAAGAATATTACTTTTTTCATAATGAAACTATTTAATTGAAATTAATTGTCGTGCTAATTATTATCAGTAGAAAGAATAAACCTGAGTATGCGGTTATTGCCTGTATCACATATGTAGAGTGTCCTGTTAAAGAAGGCAACACCGAGGGGATTCGAGAACTGGGTTGGCGATATCCCTTCGCCGCCAAATGACTCTGATTTCAACTTGCCGAGTGAATTGAATTTGTAAAGTGAATCCTTGTATGAATCGATAATAAATATATTATTGAACTGGTCAAGTGTTATATCAGCGGGCTCTATCATCAAGCCGTTTCTCAGCAGGTCTACTCCTGATGATGGCTCAAATTTTGCGGTATATATCTCGTCTATATCATCATATATACACCACTGCACTTTAAATGCAGCATTTGATGATTTTTGTATATAGATCAGATCTGTATTGTTGTATGTGAAAGTCGTAATGCCCGATATCTGCTGCAGTGAAAGCAATCCTTGTCCTTCGACCTCGAATCCGGATAGCCTTTCAGGCACAGGATTGGTGTTATCAAACCTGTTTATTTTAAAAATCGCATTGTCGGGGTCAATCGGACTTGAATTATTATTACCCGAGCGTGTTACGAGGTAATAATTATCCTGGAATGTTGATATTCCGGTAAAGTTACCATGATCTCCCGGTATCGGCGTCGGCTGGTTTGAGCGGAATGCGATAGTTGGCACAACTCCATTCAGCGTGCCGCCGTTAGGCTGAAGCTTGAAGCGGTAAACTACATCAACTGTATCCAGTATGTTTGGGGGAATTGTATCAATCACCGATGCAATTACAAGCAGGTCAAAGTTCCTGTCCTGTGTAATTTTTTTGGGTCTTAAAATAAAGTTTGAATAACTCACAATACCGCCGGCAAGATCAAGCTGAACTATCCTGTCATTGTTTTTATCGGCAACATATAACTGCTGGTCATATCCAAAATGTATATCAACAGGTTCGTTGAATCCCGTAATGACCGGTGTAATGGGAATGTATGTTGTATCGCCGATCGTGCCCGGGTCAACGTTTATCGGGTAATCGGATAGCTTCACGTTCTCATCATCAGCGCATGCATTAAAAAATAATGCAAAGCCCAAAATGACGCTTGCCGTTAGTAGTCTCGTTATATTTCTGAAATTGTATATCAATTATTCGTGTGTTGCCACGACCTTAAGGTCGTGGATAAAATTTGAGTTTTAAATGGCTTTAGCCGCTAATTTTTTTAATTTCAATCTGTGGCTACTTCTGAAGCTTCGCTTCATAAGTCAAGAAAGCCACTTCTAATATTTCACTTTCAAGAAAATGCCTTTAGACATTTTCG
>JAUQWQ010000159.1 GCA_030835085.1 Ignavibacteria bacterium | reverse complement strand
GCTGAGCAAAACGTAAATATACAGGCAGTTTCAGTTGAAGAACCCGCTGAAGTTGAGCAGAAAATTCAGCATGTTGGTGCCATACAGGATATAAAGACCTTCCCGCATAAGTATTATACCATTAAGACTGAAGCTGATTTTAAACGATTGTGCAGGAAGCTGAAATCAACTGATGAATTTGCCTTTGATACTGAAACTACAAGCGAGAATTCAATGAATGCGAAGCTTGTGGGGCTTTCTTTCAGTTATGATGAAGCCGAAGCGTTTTACGTGCCGTTAATGTTCAAGGAATCCGCTGAAACGGACCTTTTCGGTAAACCTGTGAAGCAAAAGGGTAAAAGTGAAGATGATTTGCCTGATTTGAACTTAGAGAATATTCTTGCGGACTTAAAACCTGTACTTGAAGATAAAAAGACAGCGAAAATTGGACAGAACATTAAGTACGATATGCTTGTAATGAAGAATTACGGAATAGAACTCAAAAACGTCGGATTTGATACAATGATCGCGGCATACGTGCTCAGGCCAGAATCAAGCTACAAAATGGATAGCCTTTCTGAGCAGTATCTTAATTATAAATGTGTTCCGATTACCGAGCTCATTGGTGCAGGTAAAGCCGGCACGCAGATAACAATGGACCAGGTGCCTTTCCAGATAGCGTCAGATTATGCCGCCGAAGATGCCGATGTGACCTTAAGGCTATACCACCGTATAGAGTATGAGCTCAAAAAAATAAGCCTGGATAATCTTTGCAGGGATATTGAATTTCCATTAATTGAAGTTCTGGCTGATATGGAATTCACCGGTGTGCGCGTTGATACCAAAATACTTGGTGATATCAACGAAGAGCTCAAGAAAGCTGAAAAACGGCTGGAGAAGGAAATATACAAAGAGGCCGGAACTGAATTCAACATCAATTCAACCAAGCAGCTTTCTGATATACTGTTTAACAGATTACAATTAGCTGCAAAGAAGAAAATTAAAACAGGATTTTCAACCGATACTAAGGTATTGGAAGAGCTGAGAAATGAGCACCCGATTGCATTAAAGCTGCTTGATTACCGTACAGTCACAAAACTGCGCTCAACTTACACCGAAGGATTGCTCGAGATAATCAACAAGCGCACAGGTAAGATTCACACCAGCTATAACCAGACCGTTGCCGCCACAGGCAGGCTTTCAAGCGCAAATCCGAACTTACAGAACATACCTATCAGGACTGAGATAGGGCGGAGCCTAAGGAAAGCGTTTGTGCCGGATAAAAAGGGGAATATAATCTTATCTGCGGATTATTCACAGATTGAGCTCCGTATTATGGCTCATTTATCAGGTGATGAGAACATGATCAAGGCTTTTGAAAAGAAACACGATATCCACACAGAAACAGCAGCCAAGGTGTTTAAGGTCAAGTTGGATAAAGTGGATGCAAACATGCGCCGTAAGGCTAAGGAAGTGAATTTCGGGCTCATTTACGGCATTCAGGCGTTTGGGTTAGCGCAAAGGCTGAATATTGATCAGCGTGAGGCAAGGGATATTATACAGTCATACTTTGCTAATTTCCCAACAATCAACAACTGGCTTGAAAAGACAAAGGAATTTGCGCGAAAGAAGGGCTACACCGAAACACTTGCCGGAAGAAGGCGCTATTTGCCTAATATCAACAACAGCAATTCAGTGGTCAGGCAGCGTGATGAGCGTATTGCCATTAATATGCCTGTTCAGGGGACTGCCGCTGATATGATCAAGATCGCGATGATAGATATTTACAACGAATTCAATAAAAAGAAGCTCAAATCCAAAATGATACTTCAGGTTCATGATGAATTGGTATTTGACTGTGATAAAAGTGAGATTGATACAGTGAAGAAGATCGTACAGAACAAGATGAAGAATGCTATCAAAATGAATGTTCCAATCGAGGTTGAAATGGGAGAAGGTATCAACTGGTATGAGGCTCATGCATAAGAAAGCATATGATGACAGATAAAGCAAAAGGATGGATACTTGTTATTATACAGTTTGTATTGCTTACGGCTGTACTTTTAACATCAGTTTATGAATTCAAATATTCCGGCAGAGCTCTTATGCCTGTTGTTCATTACATAGGTGTAACATTTATTTTGATAGGTGCATTGTTATTTACTTTCATTCTTATCAGTTTTGGGCAATATATGACCCCTAATCCAGTTCCACGGGATAATACTATACTAAGAACCACGGGTATTTACAGCATCGTACGGCACCCGATGTATTTTACTGTCCTGGTATTGCTGCTTGGAGTAATATTATACTTCCAGGCATTTTACAGCCTTATCTGGCTGCTCATTGCGTTTGTATTTCTTGTTTACAAGATCTCAAAAGAAGAAGAATATCTCGCTAAAAAATTTCCCGGATATAACACCTATAAAAAAACAACAAAACGAATAATACCGTTTATATATTAACAATCACTTTACTTGAATTTAGTAACTTGTATATTTATATGGAAGTTAAAATTTAACATTTGAACCAATAATTCGGTATGTAAATTATTGATTTTTCCGCGATTATTCCTTATATTTGTAGTTCAATCCACACAAATAAGTTTTAATGGAGAAGGCCTTTTTGGGGAAAAGGGTGAGGTATTCTTCAGGCATCATGTGCAAGATTAGTAGTAATTTCTGCGGATGATCCCGGGGGAATAATATTTAATAAAATAAATACTATTTAACCAGAGCTTTCTAATGGATACAAACAAAGTCACTGTAATGATCGTTGGTAACGACGATGAGGAAGTAAGATCATTTACAATTAACAGAACCCTTTTAACTAATTATAAAAAATATCTCATTTATGCAGGTTCAGCATTTACTGCTGCCATTATTTTTTTCTTTGCTGTTTTTGCCTATACAGTAAAAATCAGTGTTGATAAAATTAGCTTGAACAGCCGGCTGGTACAGGTAAATTCCAGGCTTGAAACTTATGACAGCCTGCAGCTGAGCCAAAAGCTCAATAAGATCGACAACAATCTATCCATGATTGACGGTTACCTTAAAGAAAGAGGTTTGCTTAAAACCGAAAATATGGGCGGTGTACCAAGCAGCAGAAGGCAGGAAACACAGTTTGATAAGATAAATTTTTATGAGAACCAGTCAGAAATATTCTATAATACTTTAAGAGATCTGCCTATAGGGTATCCTTACAACAATGGTGTAAGAAGCTCTGATTATGGCTTTCGAAGGAATCCGTTTGGCGGGTTCTCAAGCGAATTCCATTCAGGTGTTGATCTAAAAGGACCAATGGGTGACCCTATTTACGCAACAGGTGATGGTGTTGTTAACAGGTGTGACTGGTACAACGGCTATGGCAACGCAGTGGTAATTGATCATAAAAGCGGCTATCAGTCACTGTTCGGTCATTTATCCGCTGTTAATGTTGTTCAGGGCCAGCAGGTTAAAGCAGGCGATGTAATCGGATTTTTAGGCTCAACAGGCCGCTCAACGGGTCCGCATTTACATTATGAAATACGCAAAGATGGTGAAGATATAAGCCCTGAGCCGTTTTTAAGAGTGTATTGATCAGATTTTTGCTGAATAAAAAGAATAAATCAATAATATATTCCTTCAAAAGGAGGTAAAAATGTTCGGAAGTAAAGACAAAACATCCAATCAGCCCGAAGTATCAGTTCCGCTTACAAATAAATCAGCTTCATCAAAAGATATAAAAACATTAATTGGTGAAGGCTGTAAAGTTGAAGGTAATTTTTTCATTCCAACAGCAACCAGGATAGATGGTATTATCAAGGGCGACCTGACAGGTGACTCTGGAATAGTTATCGGTCACGCCGGCAGAATTGTTGGAAGTGTTTGTGCTACTGAAGTAGTGGTATTCGGAATAGTTGAAGGTAATATTGAAACTAACAGGCTGGAACTTAAAAATGGCTCCAGGGTGAACGGGGATATGACCGTTGCCAATCTGATCACCGAACAGGGAGCGAATTTTAACGGCAGGTGCATAATGAAAATTGAAGGTGACAATATTACAGAACTTGCACCGATCGAAGAAAAGCCCACTGGTAATGTTAAGATCAAAAAGGTCATTAGCCAATAAAAGAATTTTGAAATATTTTATTATTTTGCAGGGTCGCAATTAACTTTTGCGGCCTTTTTTGTTAATTAAAATTTTAAGAAAATGAAAAAGTTCATCACTTTTTTAATCATTATAATCTCATATACTTCGTATTCTCAGTCAGATAAAGAAAAAGCACTGCAATATGGCAGAGAAGGAATAAAGCTTGTTGATAATGGTAAAATAAACGAAGGTATAAAGCTTTTCGAAAAAGCAAGTGGACTTGACCCCGAGAATATCATATATCCATATGAAATTGCATATGCAAATTATATGTTAAAAAATTACGATGAGTCCATATCAATATGCGAAAAACTGAAAAGCAGGGCTGATGCAATTGACGAAATATATCGATTACTTGGAAATAGTTATGACGTTACCGGTAATCAAACTAAAGCACTTGAAATATACAAGGAAGGTATATCAAAATTTCCAGGTTCCGGAAAGCTCTACCATGAAACAGGTGTATGTTATTCCGGAATGAAGGAGTATGAGAACGCTATTAATTCATTTCAAAAAGGGATTGAAGCTGAACCAAACTACTCATCCAACTATTATGATCTTTCGAAATTGTATTATTTCAGCGAAGAAGAATTATGGGCGCTTTTGTATGCAGAAACGTTCATCAATCTTGAACGAAACTCCAAAAGAACCGCGGAGATCAGCAAACTTTTGTATGATACTTACAAAAAGGGAATCATCATTAAAGGTGAGAAAGAAGCATATATAAGCTTTTCCAAAAGTCCTGATTTAACTGCTGATAAACTGCTACTTTTTGAAACAAATTATGAGGCAGGTTTTTCGCTGGCTATGATTACCGCCGATGATAAGTCATTATCACTCAAGTCAATAAGTGAAATGAGACAAGCTTTCTTTAAGATTTGGTTCGAAAAAGGCTTCAATGAAAAATACAGGATAGGTTTGATTGATTATATAAGAGATATCTACGATAAAGGATATGGAGATGCATACGATTACTATATTATGGGATACGGAGATGAGGATTTTGTTACAGAATGGGCTTCAAATAACAAAGATCAATACAGAAAGTTTGAAAAGTATTATATTGCTAATAAACTGAAGCTAACAAATGACAACTCTATATACAGGGGTAAATAAAAAATGAAGAACACTGAACTGCTTATCTACATGCTGGAAGATATACGAAAAGTAACGTTAAAGGGAATTGAAGGCTTAACAAAAGAACAATTGTTCACTGAGCCTCTTCCGGGTGAATTCCCTGTTGGCGCTTACTTAATGCACCTGGCCGAAGTTGATCTTGGCTGGCTGAAAGTTATGGATGGCAAAGAAGAGGATATAGTGCTATCCAAAAGGGCGTATGACTGCAAATGGTTTGATGCTGGTAAAGATTACGACCCGCCAAAGGATATTATTGAAATTGAAGAATACATTGATGTGCTTGCAAAATGCAGAGCCAAAGTCATTGAATATATAAGGACACTTGATGACGCAGTACTTGAGGAAAAATATACCTATATCAGAACATATGAAGGTAAGGAATACCCCCGCGAATATACACGCAAATGGATAATCTATCATCTTATCGAGCATGAAGCGCATACGCGCGGACAGATGTTTATGCTGATCAGGATGGCAGGATTTAAAAATAAGGGTGATAATAACTGATGAAAAATATTCTCAAACTCGAAGAGCTTGCTATGTTTGCACTGGCTTTATATCTTTATACCACGCTCGATCTCAGCTGGTGGCTTTTTGCCGCATTTTTCCTGGCACCTGATCTTGGCATGCTGGGATATCTGGTAAATTCTAAAACAGGTGCCGTAACTTACAATATTACCCATCATAAAGCCCTTGCAGTAGCCTGTTATCTTGCCGGGGTACTCTTAACTATGCCTGTACTTACGTTTGCCGGTATTATAATGTTTGCACATTCCAGCTTTGATAGAGTCCTTGGATACGGGCTTAAATACAGCGATAATTTCAAAAATACGCATTTAGGCGTAATAGGCAGGACATAAGATTTTTTACCATTTTTCTTTAAAAACTGACCTAAATCATACCTTTTGACCCCCTGATGAAGGTATTTTTGTATAGTTGATATATGTAAATAATTGACTTAACAAAAATACCGGAGGTTTTATCATGTTTAACTATATGCACAACATCAGCTCTTACGAAGAAACTATAGAAAACTTTTCATGGAAATCGGTTGAAGAAGAACTTGGCTATAAGCCCGGTGATACAATAAACATTGGTGAGTACTGCACAGATAGAATTTGCAGGCTTGGAATGGGAAAAAGAAAAGCTTTGATCTGGCAGGATCACAGCGGTAACGTAAAGACATGGACTTTTGACCAGATGAGAATCGATACAAATTCAATTGCATGGTATCTTGAAAATATGGGAATAAAACCGGGCGATAGAGTCTGCCTTTTCATGGATAAAGTTCCTGAATTGTATCTCGGCTTTCTTGGCATTCTGAAAATGGGAGCTATAGTACAGCCGCTCTTTTCGGCATTCGGCACGGAGTCACTCGAAACCAGGCTTGAAGATGCAAAAACAACAGCTATTATAACACAGAAAAAACATCTGCCTAAGATCCGTAATATTTTAAAAGATACAGAATATCTGAAATACATTATTATTGTAGATCAAACAGACGAGCTTCACTTAAAAGACCGTGAACATATTCTTGATGTTGAGAATCTGCCGAAGCTGGATCATTACCACATATATAAATCCACTGCAGAAACGCCCTCAGTTCTGCACTACACATCCGGCACCACAGGTAAACCAAAAGGCGCACAGCATGTACATTACTCAATAATCTCTCAATATATTACAACCAAGTATTCACTCGATCTGAAAGAAGACGATATTTACTGGTGCACCGCTGATCCGGGATGGGTAACAGGAACATCATATGGTATCATCGGTCCGTGGTCTAACGGGATAACACAGTGCGTGCTTGATTCAGGATTCACCGCTGAAGGCTGGTATTCATTCATAGAAAAGCATAAAATTACAGTATGGTACACTGCTCCAACTGCTATCAGGGCTTTGATGAAAGAAGGCGAAGAGGTAATTAAAAAACATGACCTCTCATCGCTAAGATTCCTTGCAAGCATTGGCGAGCCATTGAACGCAGAAGCTGTTCTGTGGAGCGATAAAGTATTCGGAATGAAATTCCACGATACTTACTGGCAGACCGAAACAGGAAGCATGGTAATAAGCAACTATCCGTGTATGAAAGTAAAACCCGGTTCCATGGGTAAACCTTTCCCCGGTATGGAAGTGGGACTGGTTGATATAAATACTCATGAATACTTCGATAAAAAAGGTGTTGTAGGCATTATTGCCGTTAAACCGGGCTGGCCTGCAATGTTCCGTGCTTACTGGAATAAAAAAGAAACTTATGACCAGAAATTCGTTAACGGCTGGTACCTTTGCGGTGATAGAGCCAGCATTGATGAGGACGGTTACTTCTGGTTTGTTGGCAGAGATGATGATGTTATTAATACTGCGGGACATTTGGTCGGACCGTTTGAAATTGAATCAGCTTTACTCGAGCATCCAGCAGTGGCTGAATCTGCCGCCATTGGCAAACCTGACCAGATAAATATGGAAGTTGTAAAGGCCTTCATTGCGCTGAAACCGGGTTTTGAACAGAATAAAATGCTTGAGCTTGAAATAATGAACTTTATACGCAAGAAACTTTCACCTCTTGCCATGCCGCAGGAAATTGAGTTCGTTAAATCGCTTCCCAAAACACGCAGCGGTAAAATTATGCGCCGCGTTCTTAAAGCAAAAGAATGGGGTGAAGAAATTGGCGATATTTCAACTCTCGAAAATGATATGTAATTAATATCATAGCTCCTAAAGCCTCACGCGGAATGTGAGGGGATTGGGTGTTATGACAAACAAAAACAAATTCTAAATAAACGAATAATTTACGAATACTCTCCCCCCTCTCCCTTTGGGAGAGGGGATTGGGGGTGAGGGTAGAAAACTAATATATAATAAAAATGGAAAACGTAAAAGATATAGTACTTGATTATGTTAAACAGGAATACCTTGAAGACGGTGATGACAGGGAAATAAAATATGATACCGCTTTAATTACAGGCGGGTTTGTTGATTCTTTCTCAATGGTATCACTGAAAGTGTTCCTTGAAACCAAATATAATATTTCAATACCCGATGATAAAGCTACCCCTGAAGCTTTTGACAGCGTGAATAATATTGTTGATCTTTTAAAGGGTTTCGGTGTAAATTAAACCTGTTTTTCAATATTGATATCAGGTAACCGCCTGTTATCAATATTTAAATACCTATTTAGCCCGCGGATCTATCCGCGGGTATTAAGTGCACAAAAAAAATGAACCGTTTTAACGGTTTTAGTTATCACTACAAAAGGAAGGTTAAATTAAAATGTCATATCCACAGGATATAAGAAGTATATACGGCACACAGCTTGATGAGCTGAGAAAGCAGGGGATATTTAAAGAAGAACGCGCTATTTTCAGTCCCCAGAACGCTGATATAGAAGTTGAATTCCCAATCGGGTCAGCGCAGAAAAAAGAAATTAACATGTGCGCAAATAATTACCTTGGACTTTCATCACACCCTGATGTAATTAAAGCAGCCCACGAAGGGCTTGATTCACGCGGATACGGAATGTCCTCTGTACGCTTCATTTGCGGAACCCAGGATATTCACAAAACACTTGAGCACAGGTTAACAGAATTTTTAGGAACAGAAGATACAATTTTATTCCCCTCATGTATGGATGCCAACGCAGGCGTTTTTGAAGCCGTACTTACCGAGCAGGATGTAATGATCGCTGACAGGCTTGTGCACGCTTCGATAGTTGACGGTATGCGCTTATGCAAAGCACACCAGGATACTTACAAGCATTCTGATATGGCGCACCTGGAAGATAAGCTGAAGCTGCACCAGGATAAACGCGTAAGACTGATAATTACTGACGGCTCTTTCAGTATGGATGGGGACCTTGCAAAGCTTGATAAGATAGTTGAGCTTGCTGAAAAATATAACGCAATGGTATTTGTTGATGACAGCCACGCAAGCGGATTCATAGGAAAAACCGGCAGGGGAACACATGAGCACTGCGGCGTTGTTGGCAAGATCGATATTATCACAACCACTCTTGGCAAAGCTTTAGGCGGCGCCTCGGGAGGCTGTGTATCAGGCAGAAAAGAAATAGTTGAAATGTGCCGCCAGAAAGGCAGACCGTATTTATTCAGCAACACTGTTGCGCCGGTTGTTGTATCAGGCGCGCTGGCAGTGCTGGATATAATCAGCAAAACTACCGAGAGACGCGATAAGCTTGAACGCAATACGGCATTCTGGCGCAAAGGCTTGACTGAAGCTGGATTGATAATTAAAGACGGTGAGACTCCTATAGTGCCGGTAATGTTATTTAACGCCAAGCTTTCACAGGATTTTGCAAAGACATTATATGATGATGGTATTTATGCTGTCGGATTCTTCTTCCCGGTTGTTCCCAAAGGGCAGGCAAGGATACGTACGCAGCTTTCAGCAGGGCATGAAATTCATCATCTTGAAAAAGCGCTTGCTGCTTTTACAAATGCCGGCAAGAAATTCGGCATACTTGGCAAAACCAAACAGGAAATTATTGATATGTACGGGATGTAATTGTTTTGTTCTCTTCCTTTATGTTTTTATTGTTTTTGTTATTACCCCAAAAAAGGCTCTCAATTCATTATTGAGAGCCTTTTAGTTTTTTTCGGGTATTTCTTTTTTCTGATTCAGCCGTTCGGCAATATATGCCTTTAACTCTTCCGGACTCATCTTCTTCATTTCTTTGCTTATCTTCTCACGTTTTGCGCGTAATTCTATGAAATCAGATTTTTCCTTTTCGGTCCTTGGTTTTCTCATAATTACGGCATAATATATGTTTTTAAATTAAACAAACAGGAAGTAATTGAGGAACTGCTGAAACAGGTCTACCTAGTTTGATTCAGCATACTTCTTAAAATTATCCATAATTGCCTGCCAGCCGTTCTTCTGCATCTCCAGTGAATTTGTCTCTTCAGCTTCAAATGTTTCAGATATATTTGTAACATTTCCTTCAGATGAGAAACTCACAGATACCTCTCTGCCATCAGCAATTTTGTATCTTATCAATTCATTAGGAATTATTTCATCATATGTACCTTCAAAATCAAAACCCATACTTCCGTCTTTAGCTTCCATTCTTGCGATTAGTTTTCCGCCTTTTTTCAAATCGTTACTTGCTCTGGGAGTGTGCCATTCGTCTGTTGCAGTGTTCCATTTTACAATGTGCTCCGGGCCGTTCCACAATTCCCATACCTTACTGATAGGCGAATTTACTGATGTATTTACTGTAATTTTATCTTTACCCATTACTTTTCAAACTTATGTTATAAAATGACCCAAATTTAATAATTGCCATATTATTCTGCAATGTTATTATTCAAAATATAATATCATCGATTTTTATGCAGCACATATGTATTTTGGTATCACCTAATTCCTCTAAAATCTTTATCTTTGTGGATATATTAATCAATTATCATTTAAAACATGTCAAATTTTCTAGGTAAGTTAAGAGTTGAGCTTGATAACATGAAGGTAGATGGCCTTTATAAACATGAACGCGTTATTACATCCGTACAGGATGCGGTAATTAAGCTGGATACAGGCAAAGAGGTGCTGAATTTCTGCGCAAACAATTATTTGGGCTTATCGGCTCACCCAACGGTGGTTGATGCAGCCAAAAAAGTAATGGATACTCACGGTTTCGGGATGTCCTCGGTACGTTTCATCTGCGGTACGCAGGATATACATAAAGAGCTTGAGCAGAAGATAGCTGATTTCCACGGCACCGAAGATACAATTCTTTACGCCGCTTGTTTTGATGCCAATGGGGGAGTATTCGAGCCTATCCTGCATGATACCGATGTGATAATTTCTGATGAGCTTAACCATGCAAGCATTATCGATGGCATCAGGCTATGCAAAGCTACACGCCACCGCTACAAGAATAACGATATGGAAGACCTTCGCCGCAAGCTGGATGAATCCAAACGCGAAGGCGCAAAAAATATCCTGATCGTTACCGATGGAGTTTTCAGTATGGATGGTTACATTGCCAAACTTGATGAAATTGTAAAAATTGCTGAGGAATATGACTGCTTAACGATGGTCGATGAATGCCATGCAGCGGGATTCATGGGTAAAACCGGCAGGGGAGCTGCGGAATACTGCGGAGTGATGGGCAAAGTCGATATCATTACCGGAACTCTTGGCAAAGCATTAGGCGGAGCAATGGGCGGCTACACTACCGGCAAGAAAGAAATAATTGAAATGCTTCGCCAGCGCTCGCGTCCGTATTTATTTTCAAACTCACTTGCTCCCGCAATTGTCGGAGCATCGATAGCAGTGTTTGATATGCTTTCATCCACCACTGAATTGCGCGACAGGCTTGAAGAAAACACAAAGTACTTCCGCGGTGAAATGGGTAAGCTTGGCTTTGATATTAAAGAGGGTACCCACCCTATAACTCCCGTCATGCTGTATGACGCGAAGCTCTCACAGGATTTTGCCACAAAACTTCTTGATGAAGGTATTTATGTCATAGGATTTTATTATCCCGTTGTACCAAAGGGTCAGGCGCGTATCAGAGTGCAGGTCTCAGCCGCCCATACCCGCGAGCATCTTGATAGGGCAATAGCAGCTTTTGAGAAAGTTGGGACTAATCTTGGGGTGTTGAAATAATACTTCCCCTTTGCGAGGAATGTAGTGATGCTGCGCCTTAAAACCGCAGAGCGGGAAGAAGGAAGCAATCACTTAATTCTTAAGAAGTTTTAAATAGCCGTCATTTTTGATGGCTGTTTTTTTGTATTTTAAACGCAGCAGGCTTGATCAATCTAAAAATAATCACTTCGTAACGTCCTTTTAAAATTCTGTATGATTTATCAGTTAACAAATGTTTAATTGAGTTGTTCACCGGAACCTGCTTTATTTTATCAATCCGGAAGCCTGAATATTCAAATGCATCAAAATAATCTGTAAACTTATGATGATAAATGTCTGATGCTTCTGCTAGTCTAAATTTAGGCCTGTACCTCATTGCAAATCCTTCGAAATTTATCTCCGGATGTGTAACAGAAAAGATGAGTTTCCCGCCTTTTTTTAAGATTCTATAAAATTCTGAAAACACGGGTTTCAG
>JAUQWQ010000158.1 GCA_030835085.1 Ignavibacteria bacterium | reverse complement strand
TTACGGGACAATTCTGAAGACTACTAACGGTGGATTATCATTCCTGCATACTAACAATGAAATAATTCCCCAAAAGTATTTGCTGCATCATAACTATCCGAACCCGTTTAATCCATCAACAAAAATTAAATTTGAAGTACCCGTTAATCTTGCGGGCAGAAACTCAAATGTAAAACTAATTATTTTTGATGTACAGGGTAGGGAAATTTCACGTTTAGTAGATGAAGAATTAAATGCGGGAGTTTATGAAGTCACTTTTGATGGCAGTATGTTTTCTTCAGGAATATATTTCTGCCGCCTTGAAACAGAAGGTTTTTCTGAAACCGGAAAAATGATTATGATAAAATAAATGAAACAAATATCCTTAATGTTTACATGACCTTAAACAGCAGTCGTGCATTAAATGCAAAAAAAATCTTACTGACTGCTGATTTCGGGTCAAATTTATAAACCTTGAAAAGAACTGATCATGAGAAATAAATTTACGAAATTCATAGCGGTAAGATTTACCGAAGATTCAGAACAGACCCTGGCATACAGCGAAATTTCAGGAAGACTCTTTGTGCCGAATGGACAACCGACTTTATTTAATGACCTTAATGATGTAAAAGGGGCAATAAGAAGAACCAAAGGTTACCAGAAAAAACAAAGCCCTGGCTCGGCCCGAAAGACCAAATATATGGTTTACAAGCTGAATTTCAGTCTGCTTGATTAAGCTTCTGCCAGGTTGCTTAGTTCAGTGATCTTTTCTGTTAGCCATTTCCTTTCCGGTACAAATGTCTTTTCTCTTTCAAGCATTTCAAGGAACTTTTGCAGGGCAGTATAATTTTTTCCTTTCAGCTTTAACAGGTATTTAAAATACTTAATGACCATTTTGATATTATGCACCTGCTGATTTACAAGAGCGCTGTTCCTGTAAATATAGTGTTTAAGGCTGTCTAAAGTGTACTTCATTCCATCGTAGTCACCCATTTCATAAAGTGTCTTTAAAAGAATGGTTTTTGCATTAATGTAGTATGTCGGTGATTTGTACTCAATATCATTGAGATATTTAAGGGTCATTTCATATTTTCTTTTGCAAAATTGTATTTTGGCCATGCTAAGATTGTAAACATCATTAAAAAATTCAGGTTCTAAATCATTCCTGTGATTTTCCACGAAATTTTCAAGCCAATGCAAATCGTTAGCCCAAACAGCAGCAATTACTACACTGTTAAAAATATTATGGGGGATGTACTTTTCACTTTTTATAACTCCCTTGCGCTCCATTTGTTTATACGCATCCATAAGCTTCGGGCGGTAACTTATATCACCCTGGTTTATTTTATTCCAGTAAAAAGATGTTATGTAAGTATAATAAAAGCCTAACCTGCTTTTATCAAATTTCTTTTCGTTGGTTTTAACAAATTCTGCAAGATCGCTGATATAAGAAGGATTGTTATCATCTGCTGTTGCCATAACAGTAAGGTAAATAATGTACAGGTTCGGGTGCTCTTTTATGATTACTTTCAGATTATCCTTTACAAACTTCAGAACTTCATCCTGGAATTCAATTTTGCGGCTGTATTTTTCTTTGTTCAGAATATTATGCAGCATTATATCCCTCATTAAGTTCAGCTTGATATATACAAACTGAAGGTCCATGTAGAATGATGCCATTTCAAGTCCGGCAGGTGAAGGTTTCTTCAGCTTGTTGTATCCGGAGTAATAATGAAGCAGCTCTATCCTGGAAAAACTTCTGTAATAGGGGTCTTCCTTGAAGTACTCAGATGCCAGTTTTTTGCTTAACTGCCTGTAACCGGATGAGAATTCTTCTGACATTCCTTTTTCCTGCATTAATTCAAGCATCTGGGTATTTATTGAAAGCGGATCGATCGTTTCTATGCCCCGGTATCCCAGGAACTTTTCAAACAGTTTATTGAAGTCAGAAAGAATTTTCCGCATCCGGGTATCATTGTATTTTTCGCCGGGATAGAGCAATGTAAAGAGCTTGTGTTTGCTTAGTTTTTCCCCTTCGGGAGTGTTGACTATAGTGAACAGCTCGATTACCTTTGTGCTGTTATTAAAATAAGGTGATTTAACAAATTTTTCAAATTTAATAAGTTCATCTTTGGAAAGATGTTTGAACAGTTTATCCATACATTTATAATCTATTGCTGTTGTATGACTTTAATTTACAGGGTTTGTTGCCCAATTATTGTAAAGATAACAAATGAAAACAAAAGTAACAAATGATACGAATTTAGTATCATTTTGTGATTTTATCGTATCATTGATATATGCTTAATTGCATATGTTTGTTACTTATTTGTTATTTACAGTTTGATAAAAAATACAGTAAAAATACTGTAAATATAAACAACGGATTTGAATCAGTAACATCTGTTAAATTTAGAAAAATTAGTATTAAAAATTTAATCTCACATTTTGTATTTATGGTCCAGGTGCGGTGCCGTAAATATTGCTGATAAAGCACTTTTTCAAGAATGATTTGATGCAAACCGTCATTTACAAATATTCCTGTTTTGGTTGAGCTAATAAAATGATTAAATTTCATAAGAATATTTATGAAATTTCCATTCTTTAAACAAATTAACAATGCAGATTGCGGGCCAGCTTGCCTGAAAATGATATCATCATTTTTTGGGAAAAATATTGACAATTTTGCGGTTCGGCAACTATGTAAAGTTGGAGAATATGGGACCTCTTTTGATAATTTGAGCAAAGCTGCTGAATATATAGGTTTTAATACACTATTTGTAAAACTATCCGTAGAAAATCTTAATAAAGAAATACAGTTACCATGCATAGCACTTTGGCAACAAAAGCATTTTGTAGTAATTTATAAAATTACACCATTTTTTATTCTCATTGCAGATCCTTCAAAAGGGTGCTTAACTTATACAAAAAAAAGCTTTTGCCGAAATTGGATAAACGAAGATAGAAAAGGAATTCTAATGTTACTTGAGAATTCAGAAAACGAAAACAAAAAGTCTTTTGAAAATCGGAATTCAAGTAAGATTATCCAATTTTTAATGGAACATGTAAAGCCTTACAAATTTTTGATTTTTCAATTAGGTATTGGTTTGATTTTGGGGAGTTTGATTCAGGTCGTAATTCCGATGTTAACTCAAATATTGGTTGATACCGGTATTAATACGAAAAATGTGAGTTTTATGTATATAATACTCATTGGTCAACTTTTGTTATTTGCGGGGCAAACATCAGTCAATCTACTGAAGAGCTGGATTCTTTTACATATAGGGACAAGGCTAAATATGAAAATGATATATGATCATTTGAATAAACTTGCAAAAATGAACATTGTTTTTTTTGAAAAGAGAAAAATAGGAGATTTATTGCAAAGAATTTTTGATAATAAGAGAATTGAATCCTTTTTGACTAATTCTTTAACTTCTACTCTATTTTCGATTATAAGCCTAATTGTTTTGAGCCTCGTGCTTATAATGTACAGCTTGAAGATATTCTTAATCTTTTCGGCTGGAAGCTTATTATCAGTTTTGTGGCTTAGTTTCTTTCTAAAGAAAAGAAGGGAAATTGATAACAGGTATTTTACAATGTACTCGGAAAATTACAATAAAATATTTCAATTCATTGTCGGTATTCGAGATATTAAATTAAATTCTTCTGAGAAAAAGAAAATAAATGAATGGGAAGTAGTTCAAATCCGTCTATTTAATATTCATGCAAGAAGTTTAACCATATCTCAGTTGCAGAATACCGGGGCAACATTTATAACGCAGTTAAAAAACATATTGATAATTTTTATAGCTGCAATTGGAGTTGTGAACAATGAATTAACATTGGGAATGATGATGGCTATAATATTAATTAGCGGACAATTGAATGTTCCGGTTGAGCAAATTGCAAATTTTATCCAGACAGGACAGGATGCTAAATTAAGTTCAGAAAGACTGATTGAAATCCAAAATCAAGATGATGAAGGCAGTAATATAAAATATTCAAATGTTCAAATAAGAAATTGTGATATAATAATTGATGATTTAAGCTACAAGTATAATACAGAAGACACTAATTATACATTGAAAAAAATTAATCTGAAAATTAAAAAAGGAAAAATTACAGCTATCGTTGGATCCAGTGGGAGCGGTAAAACGACTTTGTTGAAATTACTTCTAAAATTTTATAATCCTACACTGGGGAAAATATCTTATGATGGCTGGGATCTTTCGGAGATTGATCCACAAAATTTAAGGAAATTATGCGGTGTTGTTATGCAGGATAGTTATATATTTTCTGATACAATACTTGGAAATATAACATTGATGGATAATGCCGTCAATTGGAACTTAATTGAATATGCAGTAAGAGTTGCAAATATACATGAATTCATCGAAAGCCTGCCATATAAGTATTTCTCAAAAATTGATGGAGAAGGAAAAGGACTCAGTCAGGGACAAAAACAACGTATTCTGATCGCAAGGGCAATATATAGAAATCCAAGTTTTCTTTTTCTGGATGAAGCAACCAATGCTCTGGATACAGCCAGCGAAAGTATAGTGATGGACAATTTATCAAAATTTTTTAAAGATAGAACTGTTGTAGTTGTTGCACACAGGCTTAGCACCGTAATTAATGCTGATAACATTGTAGTGCTTGAAAAAGGAATGATAGTTGAATCCGGCAATCATACTGAGCTGATAAAAAATAAAAGTACTTACTATAATTTGATCAGGAACCAATTGGAGTTGAATCATGAAATTTAAGAAAAAAAGAAATTCCTCTGATCAAAATAATACTATTAATGAAGTAATAGCATCTAAGCCATTGTTTATAATAAGGTGGGGGATGTTTATATTGTTAGTCATATTTGTCCTTATAATTATAGGCTCTGCTAATGTTAGCATTCCTATATTGATAATTCCGGAAACAGAGATTAAAGTTCATATTCAAACAGACAATTCAGATAATTTATTAGCTATTATGCAATTTGCAGTACCAAATGACAAAATATCAGTGTTAACAAAAAGAAAGAATAAAATATGTTTTGAAATCTATAACTATTCGGATAACAACATTTGGAAAATAACGGGGAATATTGAGAATACTCAATTAATGAGGAATGATTCAATTCTTCAATTACAGATGAATCTGAAGGAAGTATTAAAGCGTGATGAACAAGCATTATATACTGAACCTGTGGAATTATTTGGTAAATCTAAGATATATTCCTTTGATGAAAGCCTTTATTGCAAAATACTGAAAAACTTTAAAATGATACCATAATGGAAAATAATAATGATTTAACTGATATTTTTCCATATTCTTTGGTTAGAATTGCCGGCGAACCCCTGGAAACAATTGGACAATTGAATATGGACAGATCTGCAAATATTATAAATCAAATTTTTGAGTTGAGTAGTAAATTGGAAATTCTAAGAAGCAATATTTGTGATCAACTTTATAACCTAATTTCTAAAATTAATGATAAAAAAGTCCAAAACTTAATTGTAAATGCAAAACGCGATATTTTTAATCAACGGTGCTTAAATTCAGAAATTTTAGAGTTAATAAAGGAATATGCTGAACAATCTACATATAGTGACCTTATTGAACTAAATAAAATAACAAAGCAAATTCGAAAATTAGAGGAAGATTTTAAAATAGAATATGTTAACGAGCTTAGGGATAAGCGTCTAATATTGCAAAGTCTTGTTAAGAATGAGAATCTTCTAAAAGGCTTGATATTATCAAGTGAAAGTCTTTTTAAAAGAGCTGTAAACTATGCAGAAAAAAATGTTGATCTAATTTTGAAGGATGAAATAAGAACTGAACAAAGTATGATTAAGTATATCAGCAGAATGTGTGCTAAAACCTCCCCATTTAGTACTTTTACAAATCTTTCTCTAGGAAAAGTTAATGTTTCTGATCAAAAATATGTAAATCCAATTCAAAACAAAGGTATCAAACCTGAAAACATTAAGAGTCATATAAGATTAAATAATGCCCTTTTCTTCTACCTGAAAGGTATCCTTTTTAAAAATTTAAACATTGCACGTTGGTTTCCAATAACCAGAAATCCTACATTAAAAATTAGTTCAAATGAATATACTTTCCTTACGAACTTTGATAATGTTGAATCTTTTCAAAAAATAGGAACTAATCCTGTTATAGATATCATGTTAAATTATACTGATAATAAAGAAGGTATAATTTTTAATAAGTTATCAGATATAATATCAAGTGATGAATCAATTGAGACATCAAAGGAAGAAGTTGAAGAATATTTAATGACCCTGATTGATTACGGACTTTTTGAGTTTAATATTATGGTTTCAGGAATTGATCCGGATTGGGACATTAAATTTGTTGCGTTTTTAAAGAAAATTGAAAAAAAATATCAACTAATTGCGGATTTGACAAACACACTGGCTAATATAAGATCAATTGCTGAAAGATACGGCATTTCCGGTGTAGAACTGCGATTGAAATTACTGAGTGATGCATATACACTTTTTAAAGATATCTGTTACAGGTTGCATGAAGATGCTGGTCTTCCCGAAGATGAAAGGACTGATGTTAATGTTAGCAAAAAGGAGAAAGACAAGACTGCTGAGGAAGAAGTAAATGATGGATTCAGGAATATTTTTAACACAAAATTTAGTTTTAAAATACAGCAATTGTTTTACGAAGATACTTCGGTTGATTGTAATATTTCTCTTGATGTGAAACAAATACGTAATATAACGGATAAGTTCCAATCTTTAATAAACTCGATGAAATTATTTGAGATTCACCGGGAAGAAATGATGAAGATGAAACATTTTTTTATCAGTAAATACGGAACTGAAAAACAAACAGATGTCTTAACATTTTATGAAGATTTCTATAAAGAATTTAAGTTATCAGAAGCCGAAAAAAAAGAAAATCAGAAAAAACAAACTTTAGAAGTTAATGAAAATCAAGGATCGAAGGGAAAGAACTTAGATGCAAAAATAGAAAATAATATCGAAGAAATAAAATACATTAAAGATAACAAGAAAAGAATTGATAATTGGGTTAAAACTTTTAAAGATAAAATTATTCAAAAACAATTCTTCGATAAGGATGCTCTTGAATTAAAACACAGTGATCTGCCAAACGAGTTTGCTGAACTGAATCTTGACCATGAATGTTCTCACGCCTTGTTCATTCAGCTATTCATTGAGTATGATATAAATGGTAATGGAATTATAAAAGGAGTTCAGAATCTGTCTCCGCCGGGATTTGGTAAATATTTTAGCAGGTTTCTGCATTTGTTTGATGAAAAATTCACCGCAGAATTAGTAAGACAAAATTCATTTTTCAATGAAAAAGAATTATTTGTGGAAGATACCGATAATTCGCATTTTAATGCAAATATTCATCCGGCATTAATGCCATTTGAAGTTAAATTACCCGGCAGCCAGAATAATCTTAATGCTGAAAAGCAAATACCGGTGACAGATATTGACATTAAATATGACAAGAAGTCTGATAGGCTAATGTTGGTCCATAAATTCCAGGATAAAGAAATCCTGATGTTTGATCTTGGGTTTCAGAGTTTTTTAAGCCGCTCCAAGTTATTTCAATTGCTGCAGTTATTCTCAAAAGCAAAGTATATATATCCAAGTACAATTATGAAGACCTCTAATAATTATGTACTTGAATACAACAAAATAGGAAATATTACTGAATTCAATGAAATATTTACCCGCCCCAGGATTGTTTATGAAGATGTAATAATCTTACAGAGAAAACAATGGATACTTCCGTTTAACACTGTGCCCCGTAAGCAAAGTATTGAACAGGAAAGTGATTATTTTTACAGAATTAATTCTTGGCGAAAAAAAAACAATATCCCCGAAGAAGTATTTGTATATATTACATATACAAATTTCTTTGATGCAGAGTTAAGTGCGAAATTGAAACCTAAGAAGTCCATAGTCTCAGATGACCGGAAACCTCAATACATAAATTTTAACAATTCTTTTTTAGTCAGTCTATTTGCGAAATTATGTGATAAAGTATCAGATGCTATGAGGATAGAGGAAATGCTTCCTGCAACAAGAGACCTGTTACAGTTCGCAGATAAGCAATACGTTACTGAATTTATTATTCAATGGAAATCTCAAACATAACAATAGTGAAACAAAAAAAATCAAGCTGGCTTGCAGCACATATTTACTTTCAAGGAAATGTTAACCAGTTTATTCTTGAAGTTGTAAAGAAAATCAGAGATCATGTATTAAAAGACCATTTAGCAACAAACTATTTTTTTATCAGGTATTGGGAAAAAGGACAACACATCAGGTTAAGGTTTCTGGGAAAGCCCGACATTTTGGAAAATGAAGTGAAAAATGTTATTGAAGAATATTCAGCAGACTTTTTCAAAAGAAATCCAATAATCTTATCAAAGAATAATGCTGTATCAGAAAGTTCCCGTATTTCAGCGGATTCTTTAGAAACTAATAAAGTTTATTATTTCGAATACTTACCTGAAATAGAAAGATACGGAGGTGATAAAGGTATCCTAATTGCAGAAGAACAGTTTGAACTTTCTTCAGAAGTAGTATTGAGTTTATTGAGCCGATTTGAGAACAAATTAGGTGATTGGGATGATAGTTCTATTGCGTTTGCAGTTCAATTACATCTGGCTGTTCTGAATTGCTTTGGATTTGATAAGACTGATGTTTCGGAATTTATGAGTATTATCATGAATGATTGGATTCCTTCTATTAAACAACCCTTAAAGAGTACAGATAGAGAAAATTACAATGATATGAATGATGACAGTTTAAATGCTTACATCATTAGTTTATTTGAAATACAATCGGAAAAAGTAGAACCTATTTTAAAACCATTTATTGAAGAATTCTGGTCAAGTCTTGAAATGAATTTCAAATATGAAGAAGATTGGCTGAATATGTGGATAAATGGATTAAACAAAATCCATAATAGATATAAAGTTAATATTGATGAAAATATTATTATTCCCGAATTAAGACATAAATATAATGGACCTCTTTCTGATGAAAAATATAAAATAGGCTATATCCTGAAAAGCCATATTCATATGACCAACAATAGATTGGGTGTTTTAAATCACAACGAATCATACATTGCATTCTTAATCAAAAAATACATAAAATAATTCAGGAAAACGAAATTAAACACTAATTCATTATGGATGCTAAGTTAAGAAAAAAAATATTTGATGAAGTTATATCAATAGGAAATCACCTGATTGAAACAGCAGAGAAAGACACGAATGGAATTTATTGGAAAACCGTTACCTCAGGTGAAAACTTTACGGTAAAGCCCCTGATTTCGGAGACTGTTTATAATGGAGTTTCGGGAATTGCAATATTTTTATTGGATCTATATAAAATATCATTGAAAGAAGAATATTTAAAATATTCTGAAAAAGCAATGTTTTGGGTATTTGAGTATTGCAGAAATAACAATAGCATAAATTACGGATTATACACCGGCAGGGCAAGTGTAATATTTGCAGCTATCCGTTTTTACAAAGCAACAAAAGATAAAAAGTATTTGAACGAAGCGTTGAATATTGCAGAAGGAATCAGAACATATAATCCACCGGATGGACTTAATGACCTGATCGGGGGAATCAGCGGAACAATACTTAGTTTATTACATTTGCATTCATGTACAAAAAAGAAGTGGCTATTACATGAAATTGACCGTTTAACTGGAATTTTAATCAATAATATTAATATTGGTCCCAAAGGTGGAATATATTGGGATAGATTACCTGATTTTGTTGCAGGATTATGCGGTTTTTCTCACGGGGCTTCCGGAATAGCTTTCGTTTTTATGGAACTTGGTAAATATTTTGGAAATAGAGCATTTTATCATCTTGCCGAACTGGCATTTTATTATGAAGACCAGCATTTTGATAAAGTTAAAGGAAATTGGGTTGATCTCAGAAGGCATAAAACAGAAGCAGTGCATTTTAATGAACAAAAAAAGCACTTCTTGAATGACAATATATCTTACTTCACTGAAAAGAGATTTATGAATGCCTGGTGTCACGGAGCTGCAGGAATTGGTTTGGCGCGTATGAGAGCATTTAAGATAATCAGGAAAATCCAGTATTTCAAGAATCTTCTATCAGCTATAAAAACTACTTATGATACTGATGTTGCTGATAATCATAGTAACCTATTGATATACTGCCATGGTAGTACCGGCAATGCAGATCTTTTTCTTGAAACTTTTCTTGAATTAAATGAGAAGAAATATTTAAAGTATGCAGAAATTGTTGGTGAAAAGGTGTTAATTCAGAAGCAACAAATAGGATATTATAAATCAGGGTATGGGGTGTTCATCGATCAGAATGTGGATGATAAAAGTATGCTAATGGGAATGAGCGGAATTGGTCATTTTTTTACAAGGCTGCTTTCCCCAAAAAAAATTTCTTCAATGTTAATGCCAAAGCTGGATAGTAAAACAAAACGTGAAACTCTTTCAAAAAAATATAAACATATAAACATTAATATTAATGAAATTTCTGAAATACTTTACAAAAAACTTTATCCAAAAACAATTTCCTATCTATTCCAAACATTCCAAAAACCGATTAAATTTGATGAATTTGGAGTAAGTCCCGATTATACAAAAAACTTTAACGTTTTTTATTCAAAATATAAGAAGTGTATTCAAAATAAGGATATTTCGGAAAGATTATCGGATCTGTTTAAATATGAAACAAAGTATATTCAGTTTGATCATTCTATAATGAGTTTTGCATATCTTGATATAAAAAGGATCATTGAAAACGAAAATGCCAAAAAGTTTTTAAAATTTGATGATCCTGTATTTTTAAAGCAAAGTTTGAAGTTAAATAATTCTATTTATATACTTAATTCAAAGTGGGATTGGAGCAATAATAACGAAACATTATTTAACATGATGAATACCCCTGCCGGAGAAATTTATTTTGTATTGAAACAAAATGCTAATAAGACAATCATAAAAAAAATATCCCAACTTGTAAATATAATATTGAATAGTTTTCAGACAGAAAAAACAGTTAATAAAGTAATAAAAGAATTGTTAATTTGTTTTGATGTAAATTCAATAAAGGAAAAAGAGGAAGCAGAAAAAATATTATTAATTCAAATAAAGGAATTAGCAGGTTCTTGTTACTTAGTGTGAAATTTGATTTTATTAAATTTAATATCCATAATTATTTGCTTGGATGGCATTTTAATTTTAGTCCCTTGAATTTCTGCAATTCAAGGGATTAAATTATTAATCAACAGCATTCAAAACCTGAACAATAAGAATTTGGACATGTCATTTGACATGTTGCTGAGTGACAAGGTAGTTGGTATGTTGGAGCACAATCCACAGTACCACCGCCTTTAAATTGCTTTTTTTCGTCTTCTGTTAAAAGAGTTACAAAACTTTGGATCTTCAGATCCTCGAGTTTTAGTTTCAGTTTTTTTGGCATAACTAAGTTCCTTTTAGAATACTATTTGAATTAAAATTGAATGTACCCTGAATTCTGCAATTCAAGGTACATTCTTTGTAATTTTAACAACAAACTTCCCCTGAACAATATGATGGCCGACAAGTTGGTTCAAAAGTAGTATGGCAACATGGATAGTGAGTTGAGTCGCAATCCACAGAACCCCCGCCTTTAAATTTCTTTTTTTCGTCTTCTGTTAAAAGAGTAACAAAACTTTGGATTTTCAGGTCCTCGAGTTTTAATTTCAGTTTTTTTGGCATAACTCTGCTCCTTGTTTGTTTAGTTTATGAATTAATTTGTTTGCATATCTGCAGATATGATATTATTCGTCATCTTCTATCATGTTTATGATGTAACCATCACTGTTATACGTTACTAAATACCATTTCCCATCGATATTAACTCGTACTGTATAATCAGTTGAAAAAGTTGAAGAATATTGTGATTTTAATTGAGTATTTGAAAATACTCCAAAAGGGCTGATCAAAAAGAAAATAGCAGCTACAAATGAATAAATTAGTATTCTTTTCATATTAAGATTATTTCTCCTTAGGTTTGTTAATTATAACATAATTGCTATTGTAAAAAAAGTAAAACAAAGTTTTTTCTGATTGACGGTTATTACTAAATAGTAACTGAAATTACTACTGTAATATTTTGCTTTTTTGTACTATAATCTATATATTTGACATTAATTGCTGATAAATTTGACGGAGAATTGAAAATATTGTATGCTGAACCACAACCTTATTGACTTATTCAAATCATTTTCAAATGATGAAATAAAGAAATTTGAACGATTTCTTAAATCTCCCTATTTTAATAACAGCGAAAAAATGCTGAAACTTTTTAGCGAAATTGTTGCTTATTATCCTGAATTTGACCATAAGGATTTCAATAAAAAAATTATAGCAACCAGAAGCACTCAAAGTGGTAGGTATAATGATTCTACTTTTAGAGATGCTCTTTCTGAACTGCTAAAATTAGCATTAAGGTTTCTATCAATTAGTAATTTTGAAAAAAATGAGTTTGAAGTAGAAAATTTTCTTTTAGATGATTTGCTCCATCGAAAGTCAGATAAATTAATCCGTAATAGAGTAAGAAAGAATTTAATAACAGATTCAACTATAGATGCAAGAAACCTTTATAATAAGTATTGGCATAATACGTTACTCTTTAATTTTGCACATAAACAAAAGAATATTTTACATTCTAAAGATGCGATTGATAGATTAAATCAAATAAAATCAATTAGTTTTGATCTATTAAATTTCTATATTTCTGAAATAATTTCCCTATATCTCAATTCCAGAATTTTTGCTGAAAAATATAATATAACCAGTTCATTCAACCCTATTAATACCTTAATTAAAAACCTGGATCTTGATAATTTATTGAAAGTTTATAAAAGCGAACATGGGTCAATAATTATCACCTTATACAAATTTCTTATTCAAACATTTAATTTTTTAGAAAAAGAAGATTATTATTTCCGATATAAGGAATTTTTTGAGAAAAATGTAAAATCATTTAGTCCAGATGAAATAGCATTCCATTATAACTGGATGATCAATTATTGTATCTTAAGAAAAAGGTCGGCTAACACTCCCAAAAGTATTAATTATGAGTTGTTCAGACTATACACTGTTTTATTGAACAATAAATATTATAAAGACAGAAAAAATAAATACTTGTCGGATGATTTGTATAGAGATATAATGATTCACGGCCTTTTTCTGAAAGAATATGACTGGACTCTAAATTTTATTAATAAACATATTAAAGATGTAAATCCAACAAACAAGGAAAATTTACTGAATTTTAGCTATACATACTTCTATAGTCACACTGGTAACTACCCGAAAGCGCTTCATCATTACAATAAGATCATCATGAATAATTTTGTATATAAATACGATATTAAAAATATAGTTATAAAAATGTATTATGAACTAAATTACTATGAAGAAGCTATTTGTGAAATTAAAAGTTTTAAGGAATTTTTAAGGAACAATACCCTGGTATCAGAACATAGGAAAATCCGTATCGGTAATTATTTAAAATATTTCGAGAAATTCATAATCTTAAAAATTGAAAATAATAAAAATGAAATTGAATATTTGAGACGTAGAATTGAATCAGAAAATCAAATCTCTTATAAAGATTGGTTGTTATCTAAAGTTACATCATGTTTAGGAAAATAGATATTTGTTGTTTATTAGTTATCCATCAAAAAATAATTCTTAAATTTTAAGAATTTACCTTGCTATTGCGGGTTTGTTGCCCAAACACCGGCTTCGGGAATAAAACCCTTATCATCCATTTCAAGCATAGATTTAATTAAATGCGCGATCTGTGCGCCTTCGAGCTTGGTCGGATTGAAATCACGAGGCTTGCCGCCGGCATTTATGCCGAAGTTAGTCTGTACTTCACTTGGATTAACCAGCATCACCCTTATGTTATGTTTTCTTAGTTCCGCGCGCCAGCATTCGTTCATGCCCCTTAGAGCGAATTTAGTTGCGCAGTAAGGTGAGCCGTTTGCGAATCCGCCCGTACCTGCACTTGATGCGATATTTACTATATTGCCATAGCTTTTTTCTGTGAAATATTTGGCTGATTCTCTTCCGCACATCATAGCACCTGTAATATTTGTCATTAATACATCGTTAAACTTTGCTGTATCAATACCTGTTAGCGGGCTGAAATATCCGTAAGCTGCGTTATTTATCAGCACATTGTATCCATCCATCGCTTCAATGGTTTTTGCTATAAGCGAAATTACATCGCTTTCTATTGCAACGTCGGCTAAAACCGGAATTGCTCCAAGTTCTTTAGCTGAGGCTTCCAGTCTTTTTGTATCTCTGCCGCAAATTACAACTTTCGCGCCGGCATCAATCAATGTTTTTGCAGCTGCATAGCCTATTCCCATACTTCCACCTGTGACAAGCACTTTTGCGTTTTTAAGATCCATATAAAACTCCTTAATATTTAAATTATTAATGCAAGTATAAGAGTAAAATGGCTTAATAATCAGGCAAATTTCCGGTAAAATTAACTTCAATATATATCTATATTACCCTATATGTTTCTAAATACTCTCAGGTTAATTTTTGATACATTGAAAAAAACTTGCGCATTGAGTAAATTTTGAAAAATTATAATTTAAACACCAAATAAAGCATGAAGACAACTGCAAATCATGATGAGCGTATCGCAAAAATGAGCTTTGCCTCCGTGTATCCCCACTATGTTACAAAGGTTGAAAGCAAGGGTAGAACAAAAAAAGAACTGCACGAGGTCATACAATGGCTCACAGGCTTTGATAATAAAAAGCTGCAGGAGTTGATAAAAGATAAAGTCACTTTTGAGGAATTTTTCAAAAGGGCAAAACTGAATAAGAATGCGCACCTCATCACCGGAACAATTTGCGGTTACCGTGTAGAGGATATCGAAAATCCTTTGACTCAGAAAGCCCGTTACCTGGATAAACTTGTAGATGAACTTGCCAAAGGCAGGAAAATGGAGAAGATAATTCGAAGCAATGATTAACTTATTAATTGTAAAGATTGCTATAATTGGCGTTGGAGCAACACTCACTTTTGATCTTTGGGCTCAGCTTCTGAAGCTTACCTTCAGGATAACCCCGTCAAATATATGCATAGTAGGGCGATGGGTACTTTATATGTCTCAGGGGATCTTCAAACATGCAAATATCACTAAAGTAACTCCCAAAAGAGGAGAGTGTATTGCTGGCTGGATTACTCATTATATGATTGGTATTTCGCTTGCTGCCATTTTCATTCTAATAATGGGTAAGAGCTGGCTTCTTGATCCGACAATTCTTCCGGCGGTTGTTTTCGGGATTGCATCAGTAATTGCTCCATTGTTCATTATGCAGCCGGCATTTGGATTTGGATTTGCGGCATCAAAGACTCCTAACCCCAACCAGGCAAGGCTCCGCAGCCTTATGAATCACGCCGCATTTGGCGCTGGATTATATTTATTCGCGTTATTGGTTAATCTAAAATTTTAACTTTGTAAAATTATATGAGATCACTAGTTATAAGTTGCATCCTTTTTTTGTTTCTTGTATTCACTCATATTGCTTCATTTGCTCAAAATTCAGAAACGACCACTATCAAAAGCGATAGTCTGATTATTGTTAATATGGATCCCGAAAAGGGATTTTATCATAATTACATTTTGTTTATTCCTAAAGGGACTCCCTTGAATAAGAAGTTATTCCTGCTTGTAGAACCCAACAACACAGGGAAAATAACTGATAGCATAGAAGTTCACAAAAAATATGCAGTTAATTTGGCCGCAGTAAGATCAGTTGGCAATAATATTTCTACTGAATTAAAAATACCCTTGCTCGTTCCCGTTTTTCCACGGCCTGAATCTCAGCCTTTGATGTATATCCATGCGTTGGATAGAGATATAATTTTAGAAAAAACACAAGCCTTGAGGAGGCTTGACCTCCAATTATTGGAAATGATTAGTGATGCCGGAATTCTTTTGAAGTCTATGGATATTCAGGTTGAACCTAAATTTTTTATGAATGGATTTTCGGCTTCCGGTACGTTTACCAATCGTTTTAGCTTTATTCATCCTGATAAAATACAGGCATTGGCAATAGGCGGATTTAACGGAAAACTTATGCTGCCCCAAAACAACTTAAACGGAATTGCAATTGACTACCCTATCGGTATCAACGATTTCAAAGAGATTTTCGGTGATAAATTTGATCTGGATTCATATAAAGAAATTCCTCAATTCATATATATGGGGGCTTTGGATGATAATGACGCAGTTCAGTTTGATGATGCTTATACCGAAGAGGAACGCAAAATAATCAATGAAAATCTTGGAAGTAATGTGCAGGCGAGATATCTGGAATGTCAGAAGATCTACACGAAGAAAAATATTAATGCAGTCTTCAAAACATATGAAAAAGTGGGACATTGGACTACAGCAGAAGTGAATTTAGAGGTTATAAAATTTTTCATGGCTCAAATGAAGAAATTGCGGTGAACTGCCGATAAAGTACTTCATATACCCGCAAAACTTTTCGGCCGTGATTTGACTTCACCCTGTCATTTACAAGCGGTTTCCGGCCAATTGAATACGCAATTGAAATTAATTTCATAGGGATAATACCAATGACAAAAAATAAATTACTTCGAATGGACAATATCAGCATTGTGGTGGAATCACTTGATGATGCAGTTTCTTTTTTTACAGAAATTGGTCTGAAGCTTGAAGGCAGAGCGAAAATTGAAGGAGAGTGGGCAGGACGTGTAACCGGACTTGGTAACCAGAATGTAGAAATTGCCATGATGGTTACGCCCGATGGACACAGCAGGATCGAACTTTCGAAATTTTTCACTCCTCCTGTAGTATCAGACCACCGGAATGCGCCAGTAAACTCCCTTGGTTATCTTCGGGTCATGTTCGCAGTGGAAGATATTGATGAAATGGTAACAAGATTAACCAAACTTGGCGCTAAACTGGAGGGGGAGGTCGTTCAGTATGAGAACTCATACCGGCTTTGTTACATTCGTTCAGCGGACGGGCTGCTGATAGGTCTTGCAGAGGAACTTAAAAAATAATATATATGAATATTAAAGAACAGATAAAAGAGTATATTTCAAGCCAGCCTGAATCAAAACAGGGCGATATGCAGGAACTGCACAAAAGATTTCTGAAGTTGAAACCAAAATGTAAATTATGGTTCCTGGATGGTAAAGATAGTAATGGAAAAGTAGTTTCTAATCCAAATATCGGATATGGACTGCAAAACATAGAATATGCTGACGGAAAAACAAGGGAGTTCTATCAAATTGGTCTGAGTGCAAATACTGCAGGTATCTCAGTTTATATAATGGGTATTAAAGATAAAAAATACTTAGCCAAAACATTTGGAAAAAAACTCGGCAAGGCAAGCGTAACCGGATATTGCATTAAGTTCAAAAATCTTAAGGATATAAACATTGATATTCTTGAAGCGGCAGTAAAATTTGGCTTTGAGAACATGTAAAAGCAATAAAAAAGGCGCTTAAGCGCCCTATTGTTCATAGCTCATTGTTAATTGCACATTGTACTACACAATACCATAAGCAAGCATTGCATTGGCTACTTTAATAAAGCCGCCGATGTTTGCGCCTGTTAAATAATCGCCTTTTTTACCGTAAGCTTCAGCGGTATCAAGACATGTTTTGTGAATGCTCTTCATGATACCAAGAAGCTTAGCGTCAACTTCTTCGCGGCTCCACATTAAGCGCATGCTGTTCTGGCTCATTTCAAGTCCTGATACAGCTACGCCGCCTGCGTTAGCAGCTTTTGCCGGTCCGTATAAGAAACCGTTATCCTGGTATATTTTAATAGCAGCCAGGTCACTTGGCATATTTGCACCTTCTGATACACAATAGCATCCTGCATCAACCAAACCTTTTGCAAGGCTTTCATCGAGTTCATTCTGTGTTGCGCACGGTAAAGCTATATCAACCTTCAAGCCGTGTTCTTTAATTACCTGCCATACACTCAAGCCTTCATAATATTTCACTTTATGTTTATCAGCATATTCTTTTATTCTTCCGCGGCGGTTGTTCTTTAAGTCTAATAAGAAAGCGAGTTTTGCACTGTCAATACCTGATTCATCAACAATCGTTCCGTTTGAATCTGAACATGTTATCGGGATACCGCCTAAGTCGTTAACTTTTTCAATTGCATACTGTGATACGTTTCCTGAACCGCTTACTGCAACGCGTTTGCCTTTAAAGTCTTTACCGTTAGCTGCAAGCATTTCTGCTGCAAAATAAACTGTTCCGTAACCTGTTGCTTCGGGTCTTATCAAGCTTCCGCCGTATTCAAGGCCTTTGCCTGTTAATACGCCTGTATGCTCATTAACTATTTTTTTGTAATAACCGTATAAGAAACCGATCTCTCTTCCGCCAACACCAATATCACCTGCCGGAACGTCTCTGTCGGGTCCGATATGTCTGAATAATTCTCTCATGAAAGCGTAGCAGAATCTCATTACTTCGTCATCTGATTTTCCTTTTGGGTCGAAATCACTTCCGCCTTTACCGCCGCCCATTGGGAGTGTGGTTAAAGCGTTCTTGAAGATCTGTTCGAATCCGAGGAACTTTAAGATACCTAAGTTAACTGACGGGTGGAATCTTAAGCCGCCTTTGTATGGACCGATAGCGTTGTTAAATTCAATCCTGAAACCGCGGTTAACCTGAACTTCGCCTGCATCATCTACCCATGGTACGCGGAATAAAATTGCTCTGTCCGGCACAACGATTCTTTCATATATTTTTGCTTTTACAAATTCGGGATGTTTTGCTACTGTTGGTTCAAGGGTAGTCAGTACTTCTTCTACTGCCTGATGGAATTCGGGCTGAGCTGCATCTTTAATTTTGACTTTTTCGATAACATCTTTTATTACTGATGACGATTTTGCCATTGATATGCTCCTTCTTAGCGTGTTATTAATTTGATAGGTTCAGGATATTTGAAAAAATTCCCTGTTTTCATATACAAAAATACCGTTTTTTTACAACTTTAAACAATGATATTAGTCATAATTCACAAACAAATGAGATTTGTTTTCTTTGTAAATCACAGAAATTGTGTTTAAATTGTTTAAACATAACTTTTAGAATGCTTAATTATTAAGGAATTTTATGAAAATTAAGAAATTTACCTGTGTTAACTGCGGTGCGCCGAAAGTGAATGAGTACAAATCACCTTACATTATGTGTGATTACTGCGGTTCTTTTACTGATATTGATTATACTTTGGGGCTCGATAAGTGGAATGAATCAACAGTGAAAACCCTGAATTACCAGGCAACCAAAATTGCGCTTATGAATAAAATACAGGCTGCCCTGCAGCGCGGAGATAAGGAGCAGTATTTCAGCCTGCAAAAAGATTTCTGGGATTATTATTACCGTACATTCCCGGCATACCTGCCGCCATCAATTGATGACGGGTATAAATACAGAGATTACCTTGAAGTGTGCGCAGAATCAAGTGCTGAGTATGGATTTGACCCCAAGTGGCAGGAATACGGTGTGAAGCAGCAGCAGCTTCAGCATTCATTGACGTATTACAATGACGGCACAGGCAATAAAGTTGAAAGCACCGGATTTTTCCGGCTGGCGGAATTCTTTATTGGAATGACAAAGGACGGTATGCGTGTTTTCTATGAAAATCCGAAGTATGCAATAATGCACGACCTTATCCCTGAGCAGGTGCATATGAAAATGAAGATGTCAATGTTTGTACAGGTGTGGATTCCGTACTTAACTGATGCTGACCAGGAGAGATTTCTTAAAATGACAGGATTCAGTATGCAGTATGTTGATATTGAAAGACCCGCAGGCAGAACAGGTGAGTGCGAGCACTGCAAAGCGGAAATTTATATCCCTGAAGGCTCATACAAAGTGCATTGCGAAAGCTGCCACAAGAATACCAAGGTTCAGCAGCAGTTTAAGTGCATGTCCTGCGGTGCAGATAATAAAGTACCTGAATTCCCGGCAAAGCCAATTGACTGCGAATTCTGCGGTGTTGAAAACAGGCTGATACAGAGATTGTTTGGTTGACCATCAATCCTGAGCACCGCTTAAGCGGGGTGAAGGATCTCATTCGGAGAGGAAGAATAAATTGAAGTGGGGCAGAATCTATTTCACGCAAAGGCGCAAAGTCGTAAAGTTTAAGAATTCGGATAACCCGAAACGCCGTTTCGGGAAAAATTATAGAAACAGCGAATGGATCTACGATAAGTTCATAGATTGAAAATTCTTCCTTCTGTAAAAAGCCAGAATTACAGTTACTATCCCTGCAATCAGCAAGCCCGTATCTTCATAGATTCCCAGCTTTAATGCTGCCGTAAAGCCAATTAATGACCAGATCAGTGGTATTATGATTAATCCAACAGGAAGTTTCCCTTTATTGAACAAGAGTATTCCTAAAGTAAAAATTGTCGTGGGGCACGGTAAACCAAATGTTGGCGAAGCCGGATAAATATGCCCGAAGAAATAACCGATTAGCGGGTAAATTGCTAATGCAAAGATGATAATTACGATTCCTGAATAAGAATAGATGTCCTTATTGTAAAAAAGCTTGATTTCTTTTCTTATGTTACCATAGTGGAGCAAGAGTATTGATTCTAATATGAATAATGCTCCAAAAAGATATGCAGCCGGATTTATTTTCGAAAAGTAAATAATGTGATAAATTACACCCATCCACAACCAAAAGAAGGCAAGAATAGCGGGTACTATTACATTTGTGTAAACTGAATTGCGAAAGATTAAAATCACACAAATCACAGCAAGCAGAATAAAAAAAATCTGCAACGGCCATATGGATTGGTTATAGTTTGTAAATACCTGAAGAAATTGCTCTGCTGTAAAAGGGAGTTTCATGACAGATCATCTGGAATTATTACTTAGAATAATATAAAAATAAACTTCGCATTTTTGTAATACAATTCAATAAATGGTTTCCCAAAATGGTCCGCCTCGCCGGAATGGAAAAAATTTTGATTTTTATAAAAATAGCCACGACCTTCAGGTCGTGGTATACAATTTTAGGGAAATCCGGGCTTTAGCCCTTAACATTCATTAATTGACTTTGATTCATCGGACGAATAGGAAACCTACATCACCAATATCTTTTCTTCAGTCATCTCATTAATCGAATATCGCACACCCTCGCGGGTGTTACCTGAATCTTTAACACCGCCGTAAGGCATTGCATCCATTCTGTAGGCTGAAGCTTCGTTGATAATCACACCACCAGTGTGAATATTATTGTATGCATACATAATATCGGTCATATTATCAGTAAATAATCCAGCCTGCAGCCCAAAACGTGAATCATTAACCTTGTTTACAGCGTCTCTAAAATCAGTGAACTGCTCAATTGTTATTATCGGAGCGAATACTTCAGCGCACTTAACATTTGCGGTATCCGGAGCGTTTTCTATCACTGTCGGCTCAACTACGGCGCCATTTCTGGAGCCTCCTGTAAGTATCAAAGCTCCGCTTTGTTTAGCTTCATTTATCCATTTCTCAGCTCTTAAAGCTTCATCTTCATTTATCATTGGTCCGGTTATTGTATCAGGTTCATACGGGTCGCCATATTCAATTTTTTTAGCCGCTGCAATTAATCTTTTTTTGAACTCCTCATAAATATTTCTGTGAATGTAAACCCGCTGCACGGATATACAGCTTTGCCCGGCTTGTGAGAATCCCCCAACTGTAATTTTGGCAACTGCGGAATCAATATCAGCATCATAATTTACAATTACTCCCGCATTGCCGCCAAGCTCTAGCGATACTTTCTGTCTATCGGATTTTTTCTTAATTCCCCAGCCAACATCACCTGAGCCTGTAAAGCTGATAAGCTTTATCCTGCTGTCGGCTATGTGTTCATCCATCTTACTGCCGGAAATTGGTAAAATATTCAATGGAATTGAATTGAAACCAAGCTCTTTGCATGCATCGTAAACTATTTTACCCAAAGCTATGGCGGATAACATTGAGCTTGATGCCGGTTTTATTAGTATTACATTTCCACTTGCGAGTGCGGGTGAAATTTTATGAGCAACAAGGTTTATCGGGAAGTTCCATGGAGTTATACCGAGTATTAATCCTACAGGGAATCTGCGTACTATTCCGGTTTTATTTTCTGAACCGGGAAGCAGATCGAGTGGCAATACTTCACCATAAATGCGCGAGCATTCTTCGGCGCCAAGTCTGAAAGTAAAAATTGCTCGGTCAACTTCTATCGTTGAAAATTTTATGGGTTTGCCCGTCTCATCGGTAATGAGTTTAGCAAGCTCGTTTTTCTGAGCTTTAACTCTGACCGATATGTTATAAAGCAGTTCCTGTTTTTTATAAGTTGGCAGGTTTGCATATTCCTTTGCAATCAAAGTGAGGTAATCCGCAGAGGCGTTGAACTCCGCATCACCTGCAATGTAAACTTCTCCAACGGTTTTATTTGTATAGGGATTTATTACGGGTCTTACTTCAGCAGTGGAGATGAATTCACTGCCTATTAATATTTTTTCTGGCATAATTTAATTTTTTTATATAAATACTCTGATTCCCAAACTCCAGTTTGGGAATCAATATACAAAGTTAATGAAATATGAAGAGGGTTAAAATGAAAAATGCTGCAATGTGTCCCAAACTTGAGTTTGGGACACAGGACCCTATCGGTGGTTCATTGGTTAAAAAAGTTTTTCAAACCAGTCCGCCTCGGCGGATTAGGAAACAGGGGTAAATTATGATAGGGTTAAAAGAGAAAAGTATGAGCCACAATTGTAACTCGAAACGCCGTTCGAGTTCAGGTAATTGAACAAAAGTCGAATCGGCTATTCGATATACAATAGGTGGTGGTAGAAAAATGAATAAGCCCACTTGAACAGGGAGAATTAAAAAGGGCGTCGGGCAAGCCACGACGCCTACAAAGGTACATTCCTCAATGAGTGTTATCTGTGTTTAAATCAGCATATAAAAAAAGGAGATTGTTTCCAATCTCCTTTTAAAAATCTACGAAGCTTAAGAATTACAGCTGTTTTGAATAGTTTGATTTTTTGTTCTTGCCTGGGCATTCCTTATTTACATCACCGGAATTTTTACCGTCTTTATCGCAGCCTGATTTGCCTGAGCAATCCATGTTCTTTTCTTTTAATGATGCAGCTATGTTCTCTTCGCTGGTTTCGCCTGCTGAATACATTATTGTAACGCTTGTCATTTTTGAAACATTGCAGGTTGAACCGAAATTAACTTCTTTTACACCTGCTATACTTAAAATATTTTTCTGCAGGTCAGCTTTTGAATCTTCGCAGGTAACCTTATCTGTAACAAACTGGTAGCTTGAATACTCGCCGCCTGCTTTTACATTATTATCGCCGCATTTTGATTTATCGCAGCTTGATTTATCACAACCTGATTTATCGCCGGATGTTTCTGTAGCCGCTGTTTTATCGCAGCCTGTTTTGCCTGCATTTTGAGTGCACTCTTTGCTGCAATCTTTGCCGTCTTTATCATTAGCTATTAAATAAGACTGGTTAAGATACAGAAAACCGAAAGCAAAAATTACAACAATTGCCGCTGCTCCGAGAAATTTTTTGTTCATAGCTTTAAATTTTAGGTTTATGTTATGGATAATTAAGGCAAAGATAGAGATTTTTTGTTGTTTAAACAACAGTTGCAAAAAACCAATTTCATAAGTACAGTTAAAACCTAATCTTAATCATATTATTTTAGGGCTATTTTACCTATTTTTGTCATGTAAATTTATGAATTATACCCGTAAGGAAATTTGGAATCATTATGAAAGAATTCAAGAATAGAAAAGCAAAATTCGTTACAGATTCAGGCATCGAGATCCCGGCTTTTATAAACCAGAATACTGAAGAATATAAGACCAAGTTAGGCGATCCCGGTTCATATCCCTTCACCCGCGGTGTGCATGAGCAAATGTACCGCAGCAGGTTCTGGACAATGAGGCAGTATGCCGGATTCGGCTCAGCAGAAGAATCAAACAAGCGGTATAAATTTCTTCTGGAGCAGGGAACAACTGGTCTAAGTATTGCTTTTGACCTGCCGACGCAAATCGGCTATGATAGTGATGAACCAATCGCCGAAGGCGAAATTGGAAAAGTAGGTGTGGCCATAGATACTCTCAAAGATATGGAAATACTATTTGACGGTATCACACTGGATAAAATTACTACTTCCATGACGATCAACGCAACGGCAGCAGTGCTGCTTTGTATGTATGTTGCTATTGCCAAAAAACAGGGTGCTGACCTGAAAAAAATAAGCGGTACAATACAGAATGACGTACTTAAAGAATACATCGCCAGGGGAACATATATTTATCCGCCAAAACATTCGATGAGACTTATCACCGATATATTCGCATGGTGTAACCAGAACCTTCCGAGCTGGAATACTATTTCTATCAGTGGGTACCATATCCGCGAAGCCGGCAGTAATGCAATCCAGGAAGTTGCATTCACTTTGGCTGATGCTATCGCTTATATCGAATCAGCACAAAAAGCGGGACTTGACGTAGATAAATTCGCATCACGGCTTTCATTCTTCTTCAACGGGCAGATAAACTTCCTTGAGGAAATTGCAAAATACCGCGCTGCAAGAAGAATTTATGCCAAGATAATGAAGGAACGCTTTAATGCAAAGAGTGAAAAAAGCATGATGCTTCGTTTCCACTGCCAGACAGCGGGTTCATCGCTCACAGCTCAGCAGGTTGAAAATAACGTTATCCGTACAACCATAGAAGCAATGGGTGCTGTAATGGGCGGATGCCAGTCACTGCACACAAATTCAAAGGATGAAGCGCTTGCGCTTCCAACTGAGGATTCAGTAACAACAGCTTTAAGGACCCAGCAGGTAATTGCATATGAAAGCGGAATAGCGGATACTGTCGATGCATTTGCAGGTTCATATTACATTGAGTATCTTACAGACCAGATAGAAAAAGGCGCATGGGCATACCTGAACAAAATTGATGAACTGGGCGGGGCAGTTAAATGCATTGAACTTAATTATCAGCAGGATGAAATTGCAGTAAGTGCGTATGAATTTGAGAAGGAAATTGAATCAGGTGAGCGTGTAATTGTTGGTGTAAATAAGTTTGTTGATGAAGATCACCCCGAAAAGCTTGACCTGATGCATATTGATGAAGCGATAGGCAGACAGCAGATTGAAAAACTGAAAAAAGTTAAAGCTGAAAGAAATAACGAGGAAGTGAAACGTGATCTTGAAGCGCTTAAAAATGCTGCTGAAGGAACAGATAACTTGCTGCCGTATATTCTGAAATGTGTTGAAAGTTATTGTTCTATTGGCGAAATATCCAACACGCTTCGAGGTGTATGGGGCGAGTATTAGAATAAAATATCAGCAAAAAGCAATAAGTCGAACTAAATTATAATTTATGAACCGGGTAGTATGGATCACCGGAGCTTCGACCGGAATAGGGTTTGAGCTTGCCAAAGTATTTGCGAAATCAGGTTATACTATTATTGCTACTGCCAGAAGAAAATCAAGACTTGTTAGTCTTGTAAATGAAATACGTTTTGCGGGACATGAAGCATACGCCTTTGTATGTGATGTCCGCTCAGAACGGAGTATTATCAGCACCAAGAAGAAAATTCTCGAAAAATGCGGAACTATTGATATACTTATCAATAATGCTTCAATTACAGCATTTAAATCCTTTATTGATACCAAGCCGCCCGAATTTGATGATATTATAGAAACCAACCTTAGAGGAAGTTATTTGATGGCGCGCACTGTGCTGCCGATTATGATGAAGAAAAAACGCGGGCATATTATCAATATTCTTTCAGTTGCAGCGCATACTGTATTTACAAACAGCTCGGCATATGCGGCATCAAAAGCGGGGATGCTCGCAATGTTCAACGGCTTAAGGGCAGAGGTAAGGAAGTTTAATATCAAAATTTCTAATATTATGCCGGGAGCAACTGATACGCCAATGTGGAGTCCGGCGACCAGGCAGAAATATTCTTCAAGAATGATGACTCCCAGGGAAGTTTCTGAAATTACCATACAAATTGCCAACCAGCCGAAAAAGGTTGTGATCGAGGATGTTGTCATCAAGCCTATAAAAGGGGATTTGTGATGATTCTTATCCCCGCGAAAGCGGGGATCTCTTTTTATGCTGGTAACTGATTCCTTAAAGGCATTTTAGAATTCGTAAAAATAAATTCATAATTCAGATCATATCCAGTGTTTCCCAAACTGGTACGCCAGGGCGGATTGGGAAACAGTAATCTAACATACTTAATGAAACTAATCAACAAAATAGCAGTAATCACAGGAGCGGGTAAAGGTATTGGCAAAGCTACCGCTGAGCTGTTCCTTAAAGAAGGCGCTAAAGTTGTGCTTACATCAAGGAATAAGAGTGACCTTGAAAAGATCATTGCTGAAAATGAAAGCGAAAAAGATAACATTACTATATTAGCCGGGGATATTTCCAAAGAAGAAACCATAAAAAGAGTAATTGATGAAACTATTGGAAAATATGGTAAGATAGATATTTTAATTAACAATGCTGGGTTTGGTATATTTGATAATATGGTTGATTCAAAACTAGATGATTTTGACGCAGTATTCAATACAAACGTCCGTTCATTATACCTTATTACTAAAGGATTTCTGCCGCATATGATAAAAGAACAATCAGGCACTATAATAAACATTGCATCTGTCGCAGGTAAACAGGGATTCGCGACCGGCTCAATTTACTGCGCATCCAAACATGCTGTTATGGGGCTAAGCCGCGCATTGATGCTTGAAGTGAGGCAGTATAACATAAGAGTTTGCGCAATATGCCCGGGAAGTGTTGCTACTGATTTTTTCAGGGCAGATTCACAAACTACGCTTTCATCAAGCAAAGAATCCGTGCTGCAGGCAGAGGAAATTGCCGAAACCATTCTGCTGGCAGCTTCGCTGCCCGGTAACGCAATGATTGGTGAAATTGAGATAAGACCTACAAATCCTAGGAAATAAACAGTTTTAAACAGGTAAAGTAATAGAATAGTTATAGAAAATCCGGGATAAATATCTATTGCAATCTATAACAAATTGATGTATATTGGTTATAGATAAATTGAAAATATATAATTATGCAAAGTATAACCGATAAGCGAATGGTCGTAAGCCGATTAATTAGTGACCTTTTGAAAAAAAAGGATAGTTTTACAGTGAAAGATGTTATTGCTTTAACCAATTTATCACAGCCTTATATTCATAAAATAATAACAGGATTGATTGAAACCGGTTTGATTGTAAAGTCAGGTAAAGGCAGAAGTACAGTATACAGCAGACCTGGAAGCAGCATATTTAAAAGTATAAAAAAAATTAAGATCAGACTCACTAATAAAGGTCTTAGTGAATCTGACATTCTGAATGATATAAATAACCAGTCTGGTGTATTTAAGGGGATCAAAGAAAATGTGAAAAGTATTGTTGATTATGCGTTTACGGAAATGCTGAATAATGCTATTGAACATTCTCAGAGTAAAAATATTATTATTGATGCCGAAAACAGTAATGGAATTGTAAGATTTGATATTACGGATACAGGTATCGGATTATTTAATAATCTGATAAGAAAATTTCACCTAAATAATATCCTTGAAGCAGTACAAGAGCTATTAAAGGGAAAAAAAACTACAATGCCGGAGGCTCATTCAGGAGAAGGGATCTTTTTCACTTCAAAGTCAGGCGATACATTCATAATCCAAAGTTCAGAAAAAAAACTATTTGTAAATAACCTGATAAATGATGTTTCACTGGGAAATTCAAGAATAAAAAAAGGAACAAAGATTACTTTTACAATTTCCTCCAGATCAAAAAAGGTGCTAAAGGATATATTTGACGAATATACGGATGAAGATTTCCGTTTCAGTAAGACTAAAGTTCACGTAAAGTTATATAAATATGGGTCAGAATTTCTATCGAGGTCGCAGGCAAGAAGAATTCTTGCAGGACTTGAAAAATTTAAGACCATAATTATTGATTTTAAAGATATTGATGAAATCGGGCAGGCATTTTCGGATGAAATATTTAGAATATATAAAAGAGCTCAACCGGATAAATTAATTGAATTTATCAATGCAAATGAAAATATTGAATTTATGATCAGAAGAGCATTGGTAAACGATCTCTGGAATAAGAAATAATGAAGCTCAAAAAAGTTATAAATTGGAAACTGTTTTTTTTGAAAACATTTGTAGTTTTTTTATTAATTCCTGTTTTTTCTTACTCTCAAAACGTTGAGCTTGTTGAAAGTATTCCCGTTGAAACTACCCTTGATAATCCCGATATTCGCAACACCCTGGGAGTTTGGCTTGAGATGATTAACTCCGCACAAAAAACCCTTGAAATAGAACAGTTCTACATATCCAATGAGAAGGGTGAACCGCTTGATACAGTCTTAAATGCAATTGTTGCAGCGGCAAAAAGGGGAGTGATAGTCCGCATCATTGTTGATGGAGAAATGTACAGAACATACCCTGATGATGTAACATGGATGGAACTGCAGAGTTCAAATATCTCCAAACATGTAATCGATTTTAAATCACTTGCCGGGGGGATTCAGCATGCAAAATTCTTTATTGTTGATGGTAAAGAATTATTTTTTGGTTCGCAGAATTTTGACTGGCGTGCTTTGAAGCATATCCATGAGCTAGGAGTGAGGATCTCAGGAGATTGGGATCTAATCCGGATATATTCAGATATATTTAATGAGGATTGGAAATATTCAGAGATAAATGACGGTAAGACATGGAGCCTGCCGATTTACACTATAAGCGGACCTGACTTCATGATATACAAAAGTATTTATGGAGATTCAATTCACGTAAAACCAACAATCAGTCCCAAAGAGTTTTACCATATCAACGGTGATAAAGATCTTGATGAGATCATGTTTATGATAAAATATTCCACCACAGAAATCACTCTGCAGTTTCTTTCATACAATCCGGTTACAAAAGATGGCTACTGGGATGAAGTGGATGCAGCACTTATCAGTGCTTCAAAAAGGGGAGTAAAGGTTAAATTAATTGTATCTGACTGGAATCTTGGTAAAACTGCCGTCGAACATTTTAAAGAGCTTATCCAATACCCCAATTTTGAAGTGAGATATACTGAAATTCCTGATCATTCCGGCGGTTTTATTCCATTTGCACGGGTTGAGCATTGTAAATTCATTACGGCTGATTCAGTTACATGGATAGGCACAAGCAACATGAGCTATGATTATTTTTATGAATCACGTAATGTTGGATTGGTTGTGGAAAGTGAAAAGTTTACGCAGAGAGTACGTGATATCTTTTATAAAAGCTGGAATAGCGAATATGCTCACCCGATTGAATCAACCGGAGAGTATTTACCAAGGAAACGGAACCATGATTAGCCTGATTTAAGTATGATATTTTGTAACGCGAAACGCCTGTTTCGCGTATATATGTCGAATCAGCGATTCGACATACATGATCAAAGTTAATAAATAAAAAGCCCCAACTTTTGTTGAGGCTTTTTCGTAATCCGTAATTCCTAACTGAATTAATACATGCCGCCCATATCACCGTAACCGCCGCCAGGAGGCATCATTGGAGCTGATTTTTCCTTCTCCGGTTTTTCGCAGATAACTGCTTCAGTGGTAAGTAACATAGAAGCTACTGATGCAGCGTTTTCGAGGGCTACCCTTGTAACCTTGGTAGGATCGATAACACCTGCTTTTATCAGGTTCTGGTATTCTTCGGTCAGTGCATTGAATCCATAGTCATCTTTGTTCTTCTTGATCTCGTTTATTACAACAGAAGCTTCAACGCCTGCGTTTTCAACGATCTGTCTTAAAGGAGCTTCAATTGCTTTCCTTATGATATCAATACCAATCTTCTGGTCTTCGTTATCGCCTTTAAGCTTATCAAGTCCGCTTGATACTCTTATTAAAGCAACACCGCCGCCCGGTACTATACCTTCTTCAACAGCCGCGCGTGTAGCATGCAGAGCGTCTTCAACTCTTGCTTTCTTTTCTTTCATTTCAACTTCTGTAGCTGCGCCGATCTTTAATACTGCAACGCCGCCGGAGAGTTTTGCGAGTCTTTCCTGTAATTTTTCTTTGTCGTAATCGCTGGTAGTTTTTTCTATCTGAGCTTTAATCTCATTTACGCGTTTCTTTATGTCATCTTTCTTACCGGCACCTTCAACTATGATAGTGTTATCTTTATCGATAACAATTTTCTTAGCTGTTCCAAGATAAGCTACTGTAGCGTTTTCGAGCTTGTAGCCCTTTTCTTCGCTGATAACTGTACCTGCGGTCAATACTGCGATATCTTCGAGCATTGCTTTGCGTCTGTCACCGAATCCGGGTGCTTTAACAGCCGCAATTTTTAATGTACCGCGTAATTTGTTTACTACGAGTGTAGCCAAAGCTTCGCCTTCGAGGTCTTCAGCAATTATAAGCATTGTTCTGCCTGCCTGAGCAACTTTTTCAAGTATCGGCAGTAAGTCTTTCATTGTGGATATCTTCTTATCGTAAATTAAGATGTAAGGATCTTCCAAAACTGATTCCATTGTATCAGCATCAGTTACGAAGTATGGTGAGAGGTAGCCTCTGTCAAACTGCATACCTTCAACTATATCAACTGTTGTATCTGTGCCCTTAGCTTCTTCAACTGTGATAACGCCGTCTGTTCCGACCTTCATCATAGCGTCAGCAATAAGCTCACCGATCAACTTATCGTTATTTGCTGATATTGAACCAACCTGAGCTATTTCAGTCTTGCTGGTCTTATCAATGTTCTTGCTTAATTTTGCAAGACCGTCAACGATCTTTGCAACAGCAATATCAATACCGCGCTTTAGATCCATTGGATTTGCGCCTGCTGTTACATTCTTTACGCCTTCAGCATAAATAGCCTGTGCAAGTACTGTAGCTGTTGTTGTACCATCACCAGCAACGTCGCTGGTTTTGGATGCTACTTCTTTTACCATCTGCGCGCCCATATTTTCGATGGGGTCTTCAAGCTCAACTTCTTTTGCAACTGTAACACCATCTTTTGTAACTGTTGGTGTACCGAATTTTTTATCAATTACTACGTTCCTGCCTTTGGGTCCAAGTGTAACCTTTACGGCATTTGCCAATTTATCGACACCCTTTTTTAAGGCGCTTCTTGCCTCGGTATCGAAATGAATTAATTTTGCTGACATATTATTTTTTATCTCCTAAATTTTTTGTTTGTTTTAGTGTTACCCGATAACAGCATAAACATCGCTTTCACGCATTATCAAATATTCTTCATCGTTAACTTTTACTTCGGTGCCGCTGTATTTGCCGTATAAAACTTTATCTCCTACTTTCAGATCCATAGCGACTTTTTTGCCGTTATCATCTGATTTGCCGTTACCAACTGCTACTACTTCACCTTCCATTGGTTTTTCCTGTGCTGTATCAGGTAAAATAATACCGCCTTTTGTAACTTCTGCGGGAGCTTTAGGTTTTACAATTACCCTGTCTCCAAGTGGCTTTAAATTCATTTTTAGAATCCTCCTAAATTATTGTTATTTATAAAATTGTGATTGTCAGGTATTAGTTAGCACTCGCTAACTGTGAGTGCTAAAATAATATAATAACTTTTGTAAGTCAATGGTTCCCAGAGTGCCCTAATATAGAATGATAATTTTTTAAATTAATGATTATATTTACTTAATCACACCAAAGTAAGGAGGTGAGATGAAATTCCTTGTTATCATTTTACTTGGCATTGCCCTTTATGGTAATACATCGGATACGTATGCAACAGAAAAAAATGGACCAAGTAGTTTGAATATGCTTGACAGTAACATATTCAAGTGCTTTCCATTAAGTGTTGGTAATAAGTGGACATGGAATGTATATCGAAATTTCAATCCGGGATTGGGATATGAATCTGCTTTGATAACATCATCACACGTTATCCGGAATCATAAGTATTACAAGACCAGATGGGATACATATACAATCTATACGAATCAATATTCTTCTGGTTTTAGTTATCTCAGAATAGATTCAACAACTGGTAATTTATATAGTCTGAATATATCCGGTAATGATACTAATGAATGTATAATTGATAGTTTGAACACTCCATTGAACGATTCAGCATATATATACTGCGAAAGCGGTAATGGTCAGTGGATCCATCATACAAGGAGTACATATAATATTTTTAATCAGAGCTTTTTATCGGAAGATTTTGGCTGGACAAACTATTTTGAAGCATGGAGTATTCACAGATACGCAGTTAACTTAGGAAAAGTCTATTCAAGAGGACAGGGTATGATGAGTTATACGGAAATTACTCTAAGAGGCTGCTTCATAAACAATACTCTGTACGGAGATACAAATTTTATTCTAGGTGTAAAAGAAGTCAGCTCAGAAATTCCCGAAAACTTTTCGCTTTCACAAAACTATCCTAATCCATTCAACCCAACAACAAAAATTAAATTCGATATAGGCGGTACAGCATCAACAGAGACAATCCTTTCCGTGTATGATGTTTTGGGACATGAAGTCGCTGTGCTTGTAGATCAGCAATTGCAGCCTGGCACTTACGAAGCTGATTGGGACGCATCGGCATATCCCAGTGGTGTATATTATTATAAACTGGAATCAGGTTCATTCACAGAAACTAAAAAAATGGTTTTGATTAAATAACCAGGTAGTTGATCATTGTTTTATTGACATATTCTTAATAAGCAGAAATTTAAAAATGAAACAAAATAAATTTAAATTTGTTTTTTCAGCTTTGTTATATTTAGTTTCTAATATTTTTTCACAAAGCGGGAACATTGCTGATTATTTGCCTTTGCAGGTTGGAAATGTTTGGGTTTACCAGCATTCCACTTACGGCTCTCCGCCATGTTATTGCAGTCAAAAGATAAGGGTAAAGGTAACGGGCACAACTGTTTATAATGGTAAGACATATTTCCAAAACCAGCTATCTTACCAGATCATTTCATGTCCCCGTTCATGCATCACGGGATTTTTGCCGTATGATTCACTGATAAGAGTTGATACTGCTTCCGGCAAAGTTCTAAGGTATGCTCCCGGCGCTGGTTGTTTAACCGCAAATGAATTAATGCTGGATAGCTTAAAGTCACGGAAAAATGATACAATAAGGGTGTACTGCCAGCCGCCAATCTGGTATCTAACTTATGTTTGTTCTGATACCAATAATATTACTTTCTTTGGTTCAAGCAGGCAGGCACGAATTTTCAGTGTTCTGGGATTTGAAGGAGGATGGACCAGAACTTATCTTAAAGGAATAGGATTGATCAGAAACAATTGTTATGCTGTTAGCTGTAACGGTTTTACGGAATTGCAAGGCTGTGTTATTAATGGCGTTGTTTATGGTGATACCGGTTTTGTTGTTGGTTTGAACCAGATATCTTCTGAGATACCTGCTGAATTTTCGCTTTCACAAAACTATCCAAACCCATTCAACCCAACAACAAAAATTAAATTTGATATAGGCGGTATTTCGGTAGCACAGACATTCCTGTCTGTGTATGATTTACTTGGTCATGAGATCGCTGTGCTTGTAGATCAGCAATTGCAGCCCGGCACATATGAAACAGAATGGGACGCATCAGCATATCCAAGCGGTGTTTATTATTATAAGCTGGAATCAGGTTCATTCACAGAAACTAAAAAAATGGTTTTGATTAGATGAAGTTCTTATTATTAATATTGTTTACAGGATGTTTGATCTTATTCAGTTCAGTAAGGTCCTTTGCCTGGGATTCAACCGCTGCAAAGTTTATGCCTTTGCAGGTAGGGAATGTATGGGTTTATTACGGAGAGTCTCATCAGCAATTTTATACAGGAAGTTCAAAAATCAGATTAAAAGTAGTTGGGGTTCTGGATACTCTTGAAAAACAGTATTACCGGTTGACTCAGGTTAATTCTATTATTACGGGTAATGGGGGAGGTTGTGGTTTGTTGCCGCTTTTGATAAGAATTGATTCTTTGACAATGAACTTATGCAGTCCCGGATTCACATGTTATTCAAATGAATTTATTATAGACAGTTTAAATTCACAAAAAAACGATACAGCAATAAAGTGTTTGAATACATTCAAAATATGCGTCGATACCACTTCATATAATATTTTTGGAAGCTTGTTTGCTTCAAAGCTGTTTACAAATGAAAGAGGTAATTCATCAATTAGGTATATTAAATCAATTGGTCCCTCAAATGTTTTCTGGGGTGAAGCGGGAAACTGGTGTTTTACAAATTTGACCGGCTGTGTAATTAGCGGAAATGTTTATGGTGATACATCTATAACAGTCGGTATTAACCAAATCAGCGCTGAAATCGCGGAAAGGTCTGAACTCACTCAGAACTATCCGAATCCTTTTAACCCGGTTACAAAGATAAAATTTGCTATAAGTGGTTCATCGGCAGCACAGACATTCCTGTCTGTGTTTGATTTACTAGGTCGTGAAATCACTGTGCTAGTGAACCAACACCTCAAACCCGGAACATATGAGGTTGATTTTGACGGCAGTAATTTACCCAGCGGAGTATATTATTATAAACTTGAAAGCGGAAGTTTTACAGATACCAAAAAAATGGTTTTGATAAAGTGATGTATTCACTTTTGAAATCAGGTTTTAACTGATCAATTATATGAATAAAATTTTTAAAATATTTCTAATATTGGTGTCTGCTTTCGTTCTTTTTGGAATAAATGAGAATGAAGCAGCTTGGGATTCAATAATTGCAAAATATTACCCGTTACAGATTGGGAATTCCTGGCGCTATCAAACTATACAATATGGTAACAGTATGTGCCTTCAGCTTCCAAATCCTACTGAATATACTATTACAATAACGGGAGAGACCATAATAAACAACAAAAAATATTTTGTGTTTTCAAATGGATATAAAGAAAGAATAGATTCATTAACTATGAATGTATACAGGTATAATGGTGCTTTTGATCAAATGCTGGATAGTTTGTATGCAAAGAAAAATGATCATTATTACGGCATAAGGCTGGATTTTTTTGATATATATTGTACAGTAGCAGATACTTTTCAGGGAAATTTTGCAGGTCACTCAGGAAGTGCCAGAAAAATTACGGTCTCCGGTAACGGAACAAATGAGTACTATCTTTTGAACGGTATCGGTGTTACTTCTATGTTCAGATGTTTTCAGTATGGCCACAAAGATGTACTTTTAGGTTGTATTATAAATGGAGTGCAGTATGGTGCAATTTCAGGTATTGTAAACACGGGAACGATCTTACCTGAAAATTTTTCTTTATCCCAAAACTATCCAAACCCATTCAATCCGGAAACAAAGATAAAGTTTGCAATAAGCGGCAAATCAGTAGTACAGACATTCCTCTATGTGTATGATTTAAACGGGCGTGAAGTCACGGTACTTGTAAATCACCAATTGCAGCCCGGAACGTATGAAGTTGATTTTGACGGCAGTAATTTACCCAGCGGGGTATATTATTATAAACTTGAATCAGGTAATTTTACACAAACTAAAAAAATGGTTTTAATAAAATAAAACGCATATGAAAAAAATTATTTTTGTTTTGATCCTATCAGTTTATTTCTGTGATCTGAAAGCCCAGGTTAATGAGTATTATTTCTATCCGCTTAAGGAAGGAAATGTCTGGGTTTATTCCTTATATAATACACAATGGGGAACTACTGCAAAAGTAAGAAAAACAGTAAGTGCAACACAGATAGTGAACGGGCATAAATATTACAAAATTGGCGAAGTTTATATTAGAACTGATTCATCGAATGCAAACGTATACCAGTATTACTCTTCCGGCGGATGCCCGTGGTCTGCAAACGAAAGGATGATAGATAGTTTAAGTGCAAGACTTAATGATACCGTAAGAAATGACTGCGGCAATTCAGTTAGAAGATGTTTAGATACGAATATAAGGAATATTTTCGGTGTTAACAGGAGTTCTAAACATTTTGTATATATGGGTGGCGGTAAACTTTATGTAAAAGATATAGGATTATATGAAACTTATGGCGGCAGCGGCATAAATCTATTTTCTGAAACGTTGCTCGGGTGCGTCCTGAATGGTGTGGTTTATGGTGATACTTCCATGCTAACCGGTATTAACCAAATCAGCACTCAAATCCCGGAGGAGTTTGAACTCTTCCAAAATTATCCAAACCCGTTCAACCCGCTTACGCATTTCGGATTTCAGATCGCATATTTCGGATTGGTGAAATTAACGGTTTACAATGCGCTTGGTGAAGAAGTGGTTTTGCTTGTTAATAAGCAGCTTCAGCCCGGTACTTACGAAGCAGATTGGGATGCATCCGCTTATCCAAGCGGTGTATATTATTATAAACTTGAAACAATAAACTTCACTGAAACTAAAAAAATGATATTAATTAAATAAATATACTATGAAAAAATTAATTTACATTTCATTTTTAATTTTATTCATAAGTTCTTCAGCAGATTCCCAATATTGGGTTGAACAGACTTCAGGTGTTACAGTTCAATTGACCTCGGTTTCGCCCATTTCACCTCAAAACGTATGGGTATGCGGTTACAGCGGAACTGTCCTGAGGACAACAAATGGCGGAACTAACTGGCTGAATGTCAGCGGCGGCGGCATTCCAAATACAGTTTCACTGGTGAGCATTTGGGGAATAGATGCAGTCACTGCCCTAACAGCCGGTTATGTAGGTACAGATACCTGGGTATGGCGTACTTCTAATGCCGGTGCGAACTGGGTACAGGTTTTTTCACAGCCGGGCGGATTCATAAACGGTATTGTAATGAAAAAGAATCAGCCTTTGCATGGATTTATTCAGGGTGATCCTGTTGGCGGCAGATGGTCACTTTGGAAAACATTAAACGGGGGAATAAACTGGGATTCAACCGGAATGTACCTTCCCCAGGCGGGTGCTGAAGCAGGATGGAATAATTCTATTTTTATAGCTTCACAGTCACTTTTTACAGAATCGGATTCACTGTTATGGTTCGGTACAAACAATACAAGGGTTTATCACTCAACAAATTTCGGCACAACCTGGACAGCTCAATCAACAGCTCCTGAAGTTAATACATATGCCCTGGGTTTTTTGTATTATGGGGAAGGAAATGGTTTGGCAGGGGGTACATCATTAATGAAAACGTCGAATTACGGAATGAACTGGACTTCACAGACCTCAGTTGGTACAGGAAATTTTTCGGGATTCGTTTTGTTCCCGGCTCCGGTAGATTATGGTTACAGCTGGTATACAAGGAATACAACCAGCATATATAAAGGCTCAGGCGGGGCGAATTGGGCAATTGAATATACAGCGCCTGCTGGTAACTACAGGCACTTTACCAATGTAAGGAATGGTACAGTTTGCTTTGGTGTCAGGTCAAACGGAGGTATAACACGCTGCAATTATTTCTTCTCCGGAATAACGCAGACAGGCTCTAATACTCCTGAAAAATTCAGCTTATCACAAAATTACCCTAACCCATTCAATCCGTTTACAATAATAAAATTTTCTGTAAGCGGTACATCAGCAGTACAGACATTCCTTACTGTGTACGACGCAGTAGGTAGGGAAATAACCAAACTTGTTAATCAGCAATTGCAGCCGGGAACCTACGAAGCTGACTGGGATGCATCAGCATACCCAAGCGGTGTGTATTATTACAAACTTGAAAGCGGTGATTTCAAGGAAACTAAAAAAATGGTGTTAATTAAATGAAAAGAATTTATATAATATTATTAATAATTAGTGCAGCTTGTTTCCTCTTTCAGAGCAATGTGGTAAGATCTGCCTGGGATGGGGAAACAGCAAAATATTTTCCATTGCAGGTGGGGAATAAATGGGTATACAGGGGCACAGCTTCAGGGTATACAGCATACGGCAGGTCTTATCAGGTATATACTATTACTGGTACTAAAGATACACTTGGACACAGATATTATGAAGTATCGGTAAGTTTACATATGATAAGCGGCACATTGTCATCGGGTGTAATGCAGTTTGACCGATACATCAGGATTGATTCATCATCAATGAATATATATAAGCTACAGTCATATTGCAGCCGGAATGAATGGGTGATCGACAGCTTAAAAGCCAAAAAAAATGATACATTAAAAATATGTCCGTTTGAATTCTACACAGCAAACAGCGTATGCGCTGATACTTCAAATTATACTTTATTTGGAACATCGTACCCTTCAAAAAATTATGCTGAATTCTTTGGACCCGGGTATGGTACAATTTATGTAAAGGGGATCGGAATTGTTTTCAGCAGTTATGGTTACCAAATGAATCAATCATATGATACGCTGCGGGGCTGTATCATAAATGGTGTTACTTACGGTGATACAAGCATACTTGTTGGTATTAACCAGCTTAGCACTGAAATCCCGGAAAATTTTTCATTGTCACAAAATTATCCTAACCCGTTTAACCCTGTTACTCATTTCGGATTTCGGGTTGCCGAATACGGATTGGTAAAACTTACAGTGTATGATGCACTTGGCAAAGAAGTACAAGTGCTTGTGAATGAGCAGCTCCAGCCCGGCAGTTATGAAGCTGATTGGGACGCATCAACATGCCCAAGCGGAGTGTATTATTACAGGCTGGAAAGCGGAATTTTCAGTGAAACCAGGAAAATGATTTACCTAAAGTGAGAAGTTTGTTAAAAATAATTGCTGTATTATTACTTTGGGAATGTAATGTTACTGCTCAGCAAAGTCATAACATAAGAGTGCTTGCGCATTTTAATCATAATACATATCATTCATCCTGCTGGGGATATGAAGCAGGCGGAAGAGAGTATGCAATATACGGATGGTATGAAGGTACTTCAATAGTTGATATAACCGATGAAAATAACATCGAAGAAGTGGTATTTCTTCCTGGCCGCTTGAGCGGCTGGCGGGAAATGAAGATCTACAAAAATTACCTTTATATAGTATCAGAAGCAGACAGCAGCGGAATGCAGGTGGTTGATCTTTCAGGACTTCCCAATACTGTTGATCCGGTCAATACATATTTTTTTAACGGTTTCAGAAGGGCGCATACAATTTCACAAAACGGAAGGTATCTTTATATCAACGGCGGAAATTACAGGGAAGGCGGAATTGTTGTACTGGATGCCGGAGCTGATCCTGAGAGACCTTTAAAACTTGGTGAGTGGCAGGAAGATTATGTACATGACTGCAGGGTTGTAAATGATACTATTTGGGCCTGCAATCCTTTAACAGGTAAAATTAGTGTGATAGATGCTGTTGATAAAAGCAGCCTGCGAACAATTACATCATGGGTAAATGGTTTGTACCCTGTTCCGCACAATTGTGCTCTTACTGAAGACCATAAATATCTTTTTGTTTGTGATGAAAATTTTAATGTTCCGGGTAAATTAAAAATCTGGAATATTACCGATAAAAATGACATTATTTTTGCGAGTGAATGGAAAGTAAACGGTACTTCTGAATCAGTTCATAACGTGGAAATTTTTGGCAACTATGCTTTCCTTTCGTATTATGGTGAAGGAGCTATTGTTCTGGATATCAGGGACCCTGTTCATCCTGTGGAAATTGCCTCATTTAAAACTACTGCCTGCTGGCAGGTATATTTTTTCCCTTCCGGCAAAATTATAGCATCTGATATTTATGACGGATTTTATGTGCTTAATACCCTTGATCCAATACGTGTAAATAATATAAATACTGTGTCTGAAAGATTTTCTCTTTCTCAGAATTACCCGAATCCGTTCAACCCTGTAACAAAAATAAAATTTGCAATTAACGGAAATCCGGCTGCACAGACGATCCTTTCTGTGTACGATATACTGGGGCGGGAAGTATCTGTACTTGTCAATAAGCAATTGCCGCCGGGCACTTATGAAGCGGATTGGAATGCATCTGCATACCCAAGCGGCGTGTATTATTACAGGCTTGAAAGCGGCAGTTACGCAGATACAAGGAAAATGGTTTTGATTAAATAATAAAACTGATATTTAACAGTAATGTTTAAAAAACCTTATATTCAGGTCAAAAAAAAATTCTTATTTTAACTAAATCAGGTAGTATAATCTATTGTTATTTTAATAATGGATAGTGATTTTTGATTAATCTAAAATTCTGCATGTATTATTAGTTTCACTGTTGAATGATGATTTAAATTTTACTACTTTGGTTTAATTATTTCTATATTATACTACTTTTAAATGAAATTATTTTATTGTATTATTCTGTTATCTTTACAATTTTCAGTTGTTTTTGCCCAGGACCCTTATCGCAATTTTGATTATCTGGATCCTTTACCCGGTTCTAAATATATTAATGAAGAAACAACAATCATTATCAGACCAAAACCGGATATTAATATCTCTTCTTTATCTCAAACAGGTGCAATAAAAATTCTGACAAATAATATTATTGAAAATTCATTTTCATATAAAATAAGCGATGGCGGCAGGGTGGTTATTCTGAAAACCATTAACAATTTCAGAGCACCTGATAGTATTTATGTGTATTTTACAAACCTGGTAAAAAAAACCGATGGTACTTCAATTGAACCCTTTTTTTATAAATTTTATGTTACAGGAAACTCCATTAATAAAGATATTTTTTCTGATTATTACAGGTCAATAATCAATGAAGAATCACGTTCGTTAATAAACCAGTCTTCATCTTCAACATCAGGTATTCCGGTTTTAACGGTAACATACTCAGATAATCCTTCACCCGGTAAAATATTTTTTAATAATCTCACCAGGATGCCGGATCCTGGTAATACGCCGTGTTTGTTAATTGCGGATAATGACGGAAATTTGGTTTTTGCAAAGGAAATGCCTGAAGAATGTTTTGATCTGAATATTCAGCCAAATGGTATGTTAACATACTATGACGATTCCAGGGGCAAGTATTATGCTATGAACGGTAATTATGAAATTATTGACAGTTTTTATTGCGGCAACGGTTACTCAACAGATCTTCATGAGTTAAGAATTCTGGATAATGGTCATTTTTTGCTTATGAGCTATGATAACAGGGCAATTGCTAATATTGGCGGTGAATTTCCTATGAATGTCAACGTGATCGGAATAATTATCCAGGAACTTGATGAAAACAAAGATGTTGTTTTCCAGTTCAGAAGCTGGGACCATTTTTTAATTACAGATGCGACACATGAAAATTTAGCATTATCAAATATTGATTATTGCCATTCAAATGCTATTGAGCTTGATAATGACGGAAACTTGCTTATTTCCTCCCGTAATATGGATGAGATAACAAAAATTGACCGGAAAACCGGCAGGATTATATGGAGATTTGGAGGCGAAAATAATCAATTTACTTTCATTAACGATCCCGACGGTTTCAGCCATCAGCATGCTATCCGAAGGATCAAAAACGGAAACATTACTTTATTTGACAACGGAAATTTTCATAATCCGCCCTATTCACGGGCTGTTGAATATAAACTGGATGAAGTAAATAAAACCGCAACCCTGGTATGGCAATACAGGAATGATCCGGATATTTATGCGCCTGCTACAGGTTTTGTTCAGAGACTTGAAAATAATAATACCCTGATCTGCTGGGGCTTAACCAATCCAACTCTGTGCGAGGTACGTTATGACGGCACAAAGGTTCTTGAGATGACAATGCCGCAGGGCGTCTTCAGTTACAGGGCTTTTAAATACCCATGGAAGGAACTTCCAAACAGCGAAATACTTCCTTCTGCATACAGTCTGATCCAGAATTATCCTAATCCGTTTAACCCTGTAACTACCATAAAATTTACAATACCGGCCCTTGCTAATGAAAGCGCAGTTCAAAATGTTATTATTGATATTTATGATGTTAAAGGCTCATATGTTAAGAACCTTTTAAATGATAATTATTCAACCGGAACATACAGTGTAAAATTTGATGGAAGTAATTTAGCAAGCGGTATTTATTTCTATACGGTAAAAATGGGAAATTTTAGTGATACAAAAAAAATGATACTTGTGAAATAAAGTTTTATTGTATCTATTTGATAATATCAATCAGTTACAGCTTAAATCACTTACTGCTTGCTTGAATATTTTTTTAGTACCTGATTTAATTCCGGTTTTTTTCTCTGAAAACATAATATCATGTAAGCATTTTCCTACAAATATTCTTATAACATTTTAAAAAGGTAAATAATACTGCATAGTCTAACTTTTTCTTCTACTATCTTTCAATACATTTTAGTATTTTTATCAAAATAGCATTAACCTTTTTAATTAACTTTTCTGAAATATTATATATTGTTAGAATCGCAATAAAAACGTAGATTGCTTTATGCCTTTTATTAACATTAATTTATCTATGAAAAATATTTTAAAATTTTCTGCAATTTTTTTCAGCATTGTTTTTTTAACCCTTGCAACTGATAACTATTCTCAAAATGGAATTTTTTCTTACATTGAGCCAAAATCAAATGCACAATTTGTAAAAAATAATTCTACTATATCGTTTAAAGTAGATGGAAATATTGATATCACTTCACTTATAAAAAACTCAGCAATTGAAATTACAGGAAGCTTCAGCGGTAAATATCAATACGAACATATTTATATAAATAAAGAAAATTTATTTGTAATTAAACCAACAGAAAATTTTAAAAATGATGAAGTAATTACTATACATTTTCTAAGCGGTATAAAATATAACAACGGCAGCAGTATAAAACCATTCAAACATACATTTCGTATTCAAAAGGAATCCTTACCCCAGGATCCGCTTTCGGGTTTTGTTAATGAAATACCTTCTGAGCAGCTTAAAAAGTTAAATGATAATTCAATAAATGAATCAGAAGCATTTCCTGTAATAACCGTAAATTATTCAGATAACCCCGCTCCCGGTAAAATTTTATTTAGTAATATTGTATTTAATGTTCAAATACCCAATACACCGCATCTGATTATTATGAATAATGACGCATCTGTTGTTTTTTCAAGGCAGATGGGAGGACAGATCTTCGATTTTAACCAGCAGCCTAACGGAAGGTTCACTTATTTCAGCCGGGTAAGAGGAAAATATTTTGAAATGGATACCAGCTATATTATAACAGACAGTTTTTATACCGGTAACGGGTATTTAACAGATATTCATGAGCTCAGGGTCCTTCCAAACAGGCATGCTTTGCTTATAAGCTATGATAAACAGGTTATCGATATGTCACTGCTGTATCCCGGGGGCAACCCAAATGCGCTGGTAACCGGCCTTATCATTCAGGAAATTGACGAAAATAAAAATGTTGTTTTTCAGTGGAGAAGCTGGGATCATATACCCATACTTGATGCAACACACGAAGATTTTACTGCTGAAGAGATAGATTACATTCACGGCAATGCATTGGAAATGGATAATGACGGAAATATACTCCTTTCCTCCAGGCATCTTGATGAAATTACAAAAATCAGCAGGAGCACCGGAGAAATTATTTGGAGATTAGGCGGTAAAAAAAATGAGTTTCAGTTCCCCAATGATCCATTTAGGTTCTCACACCAGCACGGTATACGAAGATTAATGAACGGGAACATTATATTATTTGATAATGGCAATTATCATATACCGCAGAATTCACGTGCAGTTGAGTATATCCTTGATGAATCAAATAAAATAGCAACAAAAGTATGGGAGTACAAAAATACCCCTTTTATTTATGGTAATGCAATGGGATTTGCCCAAAGACTGGAAAACGGTAATACCTTGATCAGCTGGGGCTCAACCAATCCAACTTTTACTGAGGTGAAACCTGACGGTTCCAAAGCCCTGGAAATATCATTTTCAACTGGTGTATTTTCATACAGAGTATTTAAATACAATTTCGGCAGCAATGTTACAGGAATTCAGCCAGTCAATAATGAAATACCCGCTGGTTTTATATTACACCAAAACTATCCTAACCCGTTTAACCCTGTAACAAATATCAGGTTCAGCATACCGGCACAAGGAAACAGCACAGGTTTGGTTTCAACTATGCTTACAGTATATGACGTGCTGGGTAAAGAAGTCAAAATACTGCTATCAGGTCAGTTAAAACCGGGCAGTTATGAAACGGATTTTCAGGCAGATGGTCTTTCCAGCGGTATTTATTTTTATAAATTAACCGCCGGTGATTTTACTGAGATGAAAAAAATGATCCTGGTTAAATAACATTTTCACGAATATAATTATCTGAATTATGATTTTTTGTTTCATCAGGGTACCACTGTTAGGTTTCCCGTTAATTGAGCAGCCCTGCCCGGGATTTAACACCGGCAGGGCTTGTTTTTTAGTATAGCAACAATTTTACATTTACCCTAATTTTGTACCAATGATTTATCTCAGGCGTCTTTTACCATATCTGAAAAGATACAGGAAAATGCTCATTATAGGGTTTGTTGTAATTACCCTGAGCGCGGTTTTCACAAATCTTATCCCGTTTGTTATTTCCAAAGCTATTGACAGGATCAAAGATCATACTGAAGGAACATCCCTTCTGAATTATGCTTTGCTTACTGTCGGATTTGCAATAATAAGCGGTGTTTTCCTTTATCTTACCCGTCAAATGATTATAGTAGTTTCCCGGGAAATTGAAAATGACCTCAGGAATGATTTTTTCGCGCATATCCTTCAGCAGGATCAGCAGTATTTTCATTTCCACCCGACAGGTGATATAATGGCATTAGCTACTAACGATATTTCAGCTGTCAGGAATTTCCTGGGACCCGGTATTATGTATACCGCTGAAACCTTTATAAACTTTTCTATGGCAATATCGCTTATGTTCTCGTTCAATGCAGAACTTACACTAATTGCTATTGTACCAATACCTCTCATTTCATATGTAGTATACAGAATAGGCAAGAGTATAAATTATAAATTTGAAAAAGTTCAGGAACAGTTTTCTGATCTTACTACAAAAGTTCAGGAAAATCTTTCAGGTATAAAAGTAGTAAAAGCATATGTGCGGGAAAGCAGCGAAACCGACGGGTTTAAAAAAATGTCAGCTGAATATATGAAAAAGAACCTGGAACTTGCTAAAGTTCAGTCGTTTTCATATCCGATAATGTTCCTTTTAACAGGCTTTTCAATTATAGTAGTGTTATATGCAGGAGGAAATAAAATAATTGACGGAGAGCTCACTATTGGAGAGCTTACTGCCTTTATTATTTATCTCGGCCTGCTTACATGGCCCATCATTTCTCTTGGATGGATAATAAACCTCACGCAACGTGCCGAAGCATCCATGAAACGGCTTTGTGAAGTTTTTGACAGTAAACCGGGTATTGAAAGTCCGCTTGAAGCCGGTGAGAATACAAACGGGAAACCCGGTGAACTGAGAAAAATTAAAGGTGAAATTGAGTTCCGGAACGTTAATTTCAGGTATCACCATAACTTTCCTTATGTTTTGAAAAATGTAAATGTTAAAATAAAAGCCGGTGAAACTATCGGTATAATAGGGCACACAGGTTCAGGCAAAACGACTTTTGCTAATCTTATTTCAAGATTATTTGATATAGAAGACGGTGAACTGTTAATAGATGGCAGAAATGTAAAGTCATACGGCTTAAATGAATTAAGAACCTCCATAGGGGCTGTGCCCCAGGAAACTTTTCTTTTCAGTGATACTATAGAAAATAATATAGCTTATGCCGAAAATATTTTTGATAAAGAAAAAATTATTTCAGCGGCAAAAATATCGCAGATATATAAAGATGTTGATAATTTCCCCAAAAGATTTGATACAATGCTTGGTGAGCGCGGTATAAATCTATCCGGAGGGCAGAAACAAAGAACTTCAATTGCCCGGGCAATAACCGCTGACCCTGAAATCCTGATTCTGGATGACGCATTTTCCGCGGTGGATACATATACGGAAGAAGAGATCCTGAAAGGCTTGAAAGATGTTATGCGGGGCAGAACAACAATACTTATCAGCCATAGAATTTCCACTCTTAAGAACGCGGACAGGATAATTGTACTTAAAGAAGGCACTGTTGCTGAAGAAGGTACCCATGAGGAATTGGTTCAGAAAGAAGGAATATATGCTGATATTTACCTGAAGCAGCTGCTTGAAGATGAACTTAAAGAACTTGAATGAAAATTTCCCGGAATAATTATTAGCTTGGCAGAAGAAAAGAAAAAAAATACCGTTGAACACGAAGATAACGAGCAGGAAGAAGTTCTTGGTAAAGCTTATGATGCCCGTTTAATGAAACGGCTTATAAGGTACCTTAAACCTTATACTAAGTGGGTAATTATTGCCATAATTCTCACAATTGGCGTTGCAATGTTAAGTACTATCAGACCATATTTAACAAAAATTGCTATTGATAATTATATTGTTAATAAAGATTCTGCCGGACTTACAAAAATAATTCTTATATTACTAGCTACATTGATTTTCCAGGGACTGCTTCAGTATACAATGACTTATCTAACCCAATGGATAGGGCAAAAAACCATATATGACCTGAGAATGGAGCTTTTTGAGCATATCCAGAAACTATCCATGAGTTTTTTTGATAAAAATCCGGTTGGAAGGCTTGTTACCAGGCTTACAAATGATATAGAAGTTCTGAATGAAATGTTTTCAAGCGGTATTGTAATGGTCTTTGCTGATGTATTCATAATCGGCGGGATCTTATTTTTTATGTTCAGTTTAAGCTGGCAATTAACCCTGATTGCTTTATCGGTAGTATTTCCCCTTATTTACGCAACTGTAATATTCAGGCGCAAAGTGCGTACAGCTTTCCGGGATGTCAGATTCTACCTTGCTAAGATGAATTCATTCCTGCAGGAACATATCAGCGGTATACTTGTTGTAAAAATTTTCAGCAAAGAAAAAAGAACTCTTGAAGATTTTAAAAAAATTAATTACGATCATACCAAAGCCAATAAAAAATCTGTTTTCTATTATTCAATATTTTTCCCTGTTGTAGAGCTTATCGGCGCTGTATCAGGTGCCCTTATTATCTGGTATGGCGGAGGTGAAGCAATCAAAGGGGCTTTAACTATCGGAATACTTATATCGTTCATTCAATATTCCGAAATGTTTTTCAGGCCAATCAGGGACCTTTCAGAAAAATATAATATCATGCAGACAGCAATGGCTTCATCTGAAAGGATATTTAAACTTCTTGACCGCCAGGCTGTTATCAAAGACTCCGAAAAACCAATTCCGCTGAATAATTGCAAAGGAAACATTGAGTTTAAAAACGTTTCTTTCGCATATATAAAACAAGATTATGTCCTTAAAGACATTTCATTTAATATCAAACAGGGAGAAAAAGTTGCATTCGTAGGAGCAACAGGAGCAGGGAAGTCATCTATAATGAACCTGCTGTGCCGGTTTTATGATGCACAAGCTGGTGAAATTACCGTTGACGGTATAAACATAAAAGATATTAAACAAAGCGAGCTCAGAAAAAATATAGGACTTGTTGTACAGGATATATTCCTTTTTTCTGATTCGATCTCAAATAATATAAGCCTCAATAATAATTCAATTCCTGAAAGCAGGATAAAAGAAGCAGCATTAGTTATCGGTATTGATCATTTTATAAGCAAGCTTCCCCTCGGTTATGGTCAGAATGTGAAAGAACGGGGTGTGACGCTCTCACAGGGTGAGCGGCAGCTAATAACTTTCGCAAGGGCACTGGCATATGATCCCAAAATTCTTATACTTGATGAAGCTACCTCAAGCGTAGATACACACAGTGAAATATTGATACAGAACGCAATTGACAAGCTTATGGATGGCAGAACTTCAATAATTATTGCACACAGACTTTCAACAATCCAGAAATGCGACAAAATAATTGTTATGCATAAAGGAGAAATCAGGGAAACTGGTACCCATCAGCAGCTTCTTGAGCTTGGCGGAATCTATTCCAGGCTGTACCAGCTGCAGTATAAAGATTCATTTGTTTAATTTTTCTATATGAAAAAAATATTTGTTGCTTCAAAAAATAAAGGAAAGATCAGTGAGATAAAATCTTATCTTTCTCCATTGGGATTTGAAATATTTTCGTTACTTGATACACCGGGTATACCAGAAATTGAAGAAACCGGCACAACTTTTGAAGAAAATGCAAAGATCAAAGCGAAAGCTGTATTTGATATTATTAAAATACCGGTTTTAGCAGATGATTCCGGACTGGAAGTTGACTTGTTGGAAGGCAGACCCGGCGTTTTTTCAGCCAGGTATAGCGGTATTGGTGCAAATGATGAAAAAAATAATACAATGCTGCTTGCAGAACTTGGTGAAACTGAATTAAATAAAAGAACCGCAAGATTTAAATGTGTTATTGTTATGCATGATGGATTGAATAACAGAGTATTTGAAGGTGAATGTGAAGGTATTATAATTTTTCAACCTAGGGGGAACCGGGGTTTTGGATATGACCCGTTATTTATGCCGGTTGGTTATACAAAGACCTTTGCTGAACTTGGCAACGATATAAAAAACGAAATTTCGCACCGTGGAAAAGCGCTTAAAAGCCTTGTAAAGTTCCTAGAACTTGAAAATACTATGTAATATTTTCAGTATTGAAGGTGTTTGATTAAATTTTTATGTTTGTAATCTGTTTTGAATAGTATTAAAATGCTGGCGTAGCTCAGTGGTAGAGCAGCGCACTTGTAATGCGCAGGTCGGGGGTTCAACTCCCTTCGCCAGCTCCAAATAAAAACCCGTCAATTTGACGGGTTTTTGTATTAAAAATGGCATTTTTATACTGCAATAGCTGAAAATACAAATAAATCGGCTTTTTTTAAATAAAAATGTAGTTAATTTTGCTATCCAAACGTATTTATTAGATAGAACTAAAAAGCACTATTATAATTATATTCAATTCCCGGCTTTTTAAACTTTCCTGTTTATTTTAAACTATGCCTATAGCAAGAGTTTTTATAATTGAAGATGAATCCATTACAGCGCTGGATATCAAGAAAACTCTTGAGAAGCTGAACTATGAAATTGTTGGTATAAATGACCGCGGAGAAGAAGCATTAAAGGTCATTAATCAGGCAAACCCGGATATTGTCTTAATGGATATTTCGTTAAAAGGAGAGCTTGACGGCATAGAAACCGCAAGACTTCTGAATATTCAGAATAAAATTCCTGTGGTATATTTAACCGCACATTATGATGATGAAACAATCGAAAGAAGCAAAACTACAAATCCTTACGGCTTTTTACTAAAGCCACTCAATGATCGTGATCTTAATTCATGTATCAGGATGGCTTTATACAGGCATGAATCAGAAAAAAACTTTAAAGAGATCGAGGAGCAATTATCAGTATCCAAAAAAAATAATGACGTTCTTTTCAACTCACTTGAAAATACCGCATTTATTATAAGCAGCAATGGTATTATTTCAGCCGTAAACAGCATAGCTGTTGATGAAAAATTTCCTGCTGTTCATTTTGTTAATTCAGATATTCGCAAGGTTTTTCCCGGCAGAACCGGGAACAAGTTTTCACTTCTGATCGAAGATACGCTTAATACCGGTAATGAAAATTCGTTTGAGCATATTATTAAGGTAAATGAAAATAAATTCAGGTATGAAACCAAATTTTACAAATATTCGGCCTCGGAAGTTCTTGCAGTTTTTATTAACATTACTTCTGGTACCGATTATCAGCGGGCTCTGCTGGGTAGCGAGAATAAATACAGGAACCTGATCAAAAACTCTCCGTTTGCGATTACCAGGTTATTGATTAAAACCAATCTGTATGAATTTGTCAACGATGAATTTGTACGTCAATCCGGTTACTCACTTGAAGAATTCAATGCCCTTTCCAATGAAGAATACTTCAATATGATACATCCTGAAGACAGGGTTGATGTAATAAAAAAATATACCGGCTGGATCAAAAACGGCTGTAAGGATATCAAAAACCTTGTGTACAGGATAAAGAACAAGGACAATGAGATGATCTGGTTAGATAGTTATCATTATGCTGATCACTTGCCTGACGGTACGATTGAAGCAGTGAACCAGATATACCTGAATATTAACAAACAAAAAGAGTATGAAGAGATTCTAATAGAATCGAAACAATATCTCGATGCTTTCTTCATGCAGTCAACCGACGGTATTTTTATTGCCAAATTGGATGTACCGGTTAAATGGGATAAAGGCAAAAGTAATGATAAACAGCTTGAAAGCATTATTAAGAATATAAAAATTATCAGGGCAAATGAACCTTTTGCTATGCAGTTTGGCTTTGCTGCTGATGAAGTTATGAAAGCAGAAGTTTATGGTTATTATAGTAAAAAAGGAGCTGACGGCAGGAAAAGATGGAAGTCATTTCTTGATGAAGGTTCTTCTCATGTAAAGGAATATTTCACAAAAGCAGATGGAAGCAGTATTTTCATAGAAGGTGATTACTACTGCCTTTATGACAGTAAAAAGAATTTTACAGGTTATATCGGCATTCAGCGTGATATGACGGACCGTAAGTATTCTGAAGAAATTTTAAAGCTAAGTGAAGAGAAATTCCGGGCTGTTGCAGAATCGATGCCGGCACAGGTAGTAATATTTCAGGATGACAAGTTTGTTTATGCTAACCCTTATTCAGAAATTATTACCGGATATAATACTCAGGAGATCTTAAAGATGAATTTTTGGGATTTATTACATGAAGATTTCAGGGATACTGTTAAAACCCGGGGTGAAAAACGCCAAAAAGGTGAAAATGTACCTGATAATTATGAAATGAAGATAATCACAAAAAATAAAGAAACTAAATGGCTTAATTACAGCGCCAGGGTCATTCAGTATAATGGTAAAAAAGCTGTATTAGGAATAGCTACTGATATTACCGAAAGTATAAGGAACCAGGAGAAAATCAGGTTAAGCGAAGAAAAGTACAGGAATTTTGTTGAGCACAGTTCCGAAGGAATCTTCAGGCTGGAATTCAAGAAACCAGTATCAATTGATCTGGCTGCAGATGAGCAGGTCCAGCTGATCCGGAAAAACGTTTATATTGCTGAATGCAATAATGTATTTGCAAGAATGTATGATGAAGACAGACCTGAAAAAATTATAGGCAAAAATGTTACGAAATTAAAATTTCAGAACCCTGATTATAATTCCAGAATTCTAAAATTCGTTACGCAGGAATACAGTGTTATAGAAGATGAAACTGTTGAGTATGATGAATCGGGCAGGGAAAAATTCTTTATTGTAAATATTTCAGGTGTGGTAGAAAGCGGTTTTTTAACTAACATCTGGGGAGTTCAGAGAGATATTACAGAAAAGAAAAGGTCTGAAGAAGCGCTTAAGCGTTCATTGATCGAAAAAGATATACTTCTCAAAGAAATTCATCACAGGGTAAAAAATAATCTGCAGATCGTTACCAGTCTTCTTAAGCTGCAGGCTGGATATGTACATGACGAGAAGATCAAACAGCTTTTCAGGGAAAGCCAGAACAGAGTACAGTCAATGTCTCTGATACATCAGAAATTATATCAGACAAGGGACCTGGCTCATATCGATTTTAAAGATTATATTGAAACTGTAACAACACACCTTCAGCATTCATATGGAATACTTGAAGACAGGGTAAAGATCCATACCGATGTCAGGAATATGATCATGTCTATTGATAATGCAATTCCTGCCGGATTAATAGTTAATGAACTTGTATCCAATTCTCTGAAACATGCTTTTCCGGAGAGCAGAAAGGGAAATGTATATATTAACGCAGCATATGATGAATATAACAAAGAATACTGGCTGCTGATAAGAGATGACGGTATCGGGATGAAAGTTAAACCAGATATAGAAAACTCCGGCTCTTTTGGTCTTAAACTGGTACATACACTTGTAAAACAGCTTGGCGGGATAATTGAAATAGTAACTTCAGGTGGTTCTGAATTCAGGATACATTTCAGAAGCGCAGATTATAAAGAACGAAATTCTTAATTAATATTTAAGTATATTCTTAATATATTGCATAAATTTAATAATTTAACTTATAAATTTAGTATTTTTTGGGAGACCCTAAGCAGGCAATTATGAAAAAAATATCAATAAATAGCTCTTTTTTCACAGAAAACCGTAAAAAACTTTCTTCATTAATGATGAAGGATTCTGCAGCAATTATTAATTCTAATGATATACTGCCTTCTAATGCAGATGGCACCGTTAAATTTATTCAAAACAGTGATCTGTTCTATCTAACCGGTATAATGCAGGAAGAAACAATTTTGATCCTTAACCCCGGGAGTAAAACAAAAGAACACAAAGAAATTCTGTTTATCAGAGATTACAATCCTGACCTTGAAGTATGGGAAGGCAAAAAGCTTTCTGTTCAGCATGCTTCTGAAATTTCCGGAATTAAAACTGTATTTGAACTTTCAAGATTTGAAGATGCATTGCATGACCTGATGTGCAGCACTGATAATATTTACATGAATACCAATGACCATGACAGGTCTAAAAATATTGTAGAAAGCCGGGATATCAGGTTCATTAATCATTGTAAAAAATATTACCCACTTCATTCATATCACAGGATATCACCTCTGATTTACAGTTTAAGGGTAATAAAATCTGATACGGAAATTGAATTGCTGCAAAATGCCTGCAATATTACAGGCGATGGATTCAGAAGACTGCTTAAATTTGTGAAACCCGGTGTTATGGAGTATGAAGTTGAAGCTGAGCTCGCACATGAATATATTAAACAAGGAGCAAGCTTTGCCGATTATGAACCTATTATTGCATCCGGAGAAAATGCCTGCTTTTTGCATTATGTAAAGAATGATGATCCCTGTAATTCCGGTGATGTATTGCTTCTTGATGTTGCAGCTGGGTGGGCAAATTATAATGCAGATATGACAAGATCTATCCCTGTAAACGGCAAATTTACCAAACGGCAAAAAGAAGTATATAACGGGGTACTTCGTGCTATGAAAGGCACTATAAAGGAAATGAAACCCGGTAAATCTGTAAGAGATATTATTATGGTCACAAGAGAGCTGATAGCCAAAGAACTGCTAGATCTTAAACTTGTAAAAACGGGTGATGTTAAAGATATTAAAATAAAATCTGCTGAATTTAAGAAATATTACCCGCATGATGTTTCACATTTTCTTGGTCTTGGTGTACATGATGTCGGTGAGTTTGATGTACCTGTTAAGCCGGGAATGGTTTTAACCTGTGAGCCCGGTATTTATATCAGGGAGGAAAAACTTGGTATCAGAATTGAAAACGATATTCTGATAACTAAAAAAGGAAATGTTGATTTTATGGCCGGTGTTCCGTCAGAAGCTGATGAAATAGAGGATTTAATGAATTCCTGATTTTTTATATAGCATAGTCATAATTTAAGGAAATAAGGAAATTTTTACAATTTAAAGGATTTTATTGCCGTAATTATTCTCACGCTTTCCCTGTATAGCATATTTTATGATTAAATTATTATTTATATTATAATTAAATATTTTGCAGGATTGTTTAACTCAGGCAAAAAAAACTACAATATTCCCTGCAAATAAGTATAATTTTAATGTTACCCCACTTTTTAAATTTATTTATCTAACTGATTTTTTAAATTTTGTTTTAAACTAATTATTTGAATCCTGCAAAACAAAATAAAATGAGATCTTCTGCTCTTTTTGTTACTTTAGTCTATCTTGTGTTCGGTATTTTATGGATTACGGTTTCAGGTGAAGTTGTCAGGTATATTACGAAAGGTGCTGAATTAAGCCTCAGGTTTGAATTTTACAAAGGAATCTTCTTTATTCTTTCAACATCTTTGCTGTTGTATTTTGTTATAAAAAGACGTGAAAGACTGAGAGAAAAACTTGAAACGGATATTTCTGAATCTGAAGCTAAATGGAAAAATATATTTAACAGCGCAAATGATCCTATTTTAATTCTGGATAAAGATTACAGAATAATAGAAGCAAATACCAAAGCATGTGCATTATATGGTTATTCGCAGGGTGAGTTCATGAAACTGTCCATTAAAGATATTCATGAATATAATGATATTGACTTTATACGGAAGCAAATGAATGATGTTATAAATAATACCGGGACAGAATTTGAGATAAATCACAGGAAGAAAAACGGTGAAATTATACCGGTTGAAATAAGTACAAGGGCTGTAGTCAGAAATAATAATGTAGAATTTATACATATTATTCACGATCTATCTTCAAGGAAGATTATTGAAAAGAAGCTTATCAGCAGCGAAAGCAAATACCGGACCTTAGTCGAAGCTTCCCATGAACTTATCTGGGCTACTGATGAAAAAAATATTATATCATTTGTAAACAATGCTTCCAGAGAAATATACGGCTTAGCGCCCGAGGATATGATAGGGAAAAAATTTACCGATTTTGCGACAAATGAACAAATTGAAATTGATGTAAAAGCTATCAGGGAAGCAATTAAACAGGGAAATGAATTTTTGCAATATGAAAGCAGGATAACTGATTCTGCCGGAAAGGAAAAATACCTTCTCACAAACTGTATTATTAATAAAGATTCATCAGGTAAATTAACCGGTATGTTCGGGACATCACTTGATATAACTGAAAGATTTGAATCTGGTGAGAGAATAAAGTATCACAACCGGATCTATTCGCTGATGACAAACATGAATCAGCTTATATTGAGAGCTAATAATAAAGAACAGATATTGAAAGATGCATGCCGCCTTGCCGTAGAATTTGGAATGTTCCGTCTTGCTTGGATAGGACTAGCGGAAAAAGAAACCGGTAAAATTTATTCAGCGTACCAATTCGGTAATTCTGAAAATTATACTGAAAAGCTGGATATTTCTATTTATGAGCCGGATAATATAAGGGGACCGATCGTAAGGGCTTTTAAAGAGAATATATATTATGTAAGCAATGATGTGGAAAATGACCCATTACTGATGAAATGGAAAGCTGAAACTCTTTTAAAAGGTTTCAGATCTTTTGCAACTTTCCCTATTGAAGTAAGGAACAATGTTGTTGCAGTATATAATATTTATTCTGATAAAAAGAACTTCTTCGGCAAAACAGAAACTGAATTATTGCTTGAATTATCAGAAGACATATCATTTGCTTTGGAATATATCGAGCTTGAAAATGAAAGGCATCTTATTGAGAAGCGATATAAGAATATCGTAGAAAAAGCCCCGATCGGGATCTTTGTGCATCTGGATAACAATATTACATATATTAATCCAGAAGGTTTTAAAATTCTGGGAGCTGATTCGTATAAAGGTATAACCGGAAGGAATATTTACGAGCTGATCCATCCTGATTATAAGACGGTTGTACAGAAAAGGCAGGAACAAATAGCACTTGGTATACCGGCCGCTGAAATGGAAGAAAAATTTTTGAAAACCAATGGTGAAGAAGTCGAAGTTATGGTATCTGCCATTCCTTATTTCCAGGACGGTAAAAAAGGAGCCCAGGTTTTTTTCAGGGATCTTACCGGACAAAAAAAGGCTGAGCGCGAAATAAATGAAACTAATGAACGCTTCAAATTAATTACAAAAGCTACCAATGACGCATTGTGGGATTGGGACCTGGTTACAGATAATGTTTGGTGGAATGATGGTTTTAAAGATCTTTTTGGATATAATGATAATGAAATCGGTGAAAAGATCGGTTCATGGGAGGATCGTATTCACAAAGATGATAAGGAAAGAATTGTTGAAGGTCTTAAAAATGCCGTTAATTCCGGCCATGAATTCTGGTTTGATGAATATTCATTTCTTAAAAAAGACGGCACTTATGCCTATGTTTTTGACAGGGCATATATTCTTAAAAATACAGCAGGCAAGCCTTACAGGATGGTTGGCAGTATGATAGATATTTCTTTCAGGCGTAAAATGGAAAATGAACTGAAAGAAAGCGAAGAAAAATGGCGGTCACTTTTTGAAAACAGTCCAAGTATTATATTTACAATTGATAACAATTATCTGGTAACCGGTATAAACAGGTCGTTTAATAATAATTACGATAGGACTGAAATAATCGGTTTAAGCTGTTTGAAACTGGTACATGATGACGAACAGAACAGGGTTGTAGAAATTTTAGAGAGAGTATTTACAGATAAACAGGCTGAAAGTTTTACGGTCAGAAGCTCTGAATCAGAGCAGGGTAAATTCTATTCTGTACAGGCAATACCATATTTAAAAAATAATTCCTCTGAAGGTCTTACAGTTATAGCAACTGATATTACTGATAAGATAATGGCTGAAGAGCGTTTAAAGGAATCAAATCAAAGATTGCATGCGCTTGCTGCCCATTTACAGACTATCAGGGAAGAAGAAAGAACCATGATCTCAAGGGAAATACATGACCAGCTGGGACAGGAGCTTACTGCTTTAAAAATGGATATCGCATTTCTTTCAAGGCAGATAGAAAAAATCAAGTTAAGCGGCAAACCGGACTGGAATGATCTTCAAAACGGACTTAAATCTATGTCTGATATTACTGACCAGACGATCAATTCAGTAAGAAGAATAGCACGGGAATTAAGACCCGATGTTCTGGATAAGCTGGGTCTAAAAGATGCTATTGAATGGCAGGCAGAGGAGTTTACCAAAAGAACCGGAATTGACTGCATTGTTTCAATTTCAAAAAATGAGCTTAATTTTAACCACCAGCTTGAAAATACTATTTTCAGAATTATACAGGAATCGTTAACTAACGTTGCCCGGCATTCAGGTGCAGCAAGGTCAAAAGTTGGTCTTTCAGTAATCGGAAATAATATCTATCTTACTATTGAAGATAACGGGCGTGGAATTACAGAAGATGAAATTCAGCATGCAAAGTCTTTAGGCTTGGTTGGAATAAAGGAACGTGTATATTCTGTTAAAGGTAAACTGACTATTGAAGGTGAAAAAAATAAAGGTACAATTTTAAAAATAATTATTCCGGCAGAACAATAATGGACGAAAAAATAATCAGGATCATTATAGCTGATGATCATGCATTTTTGCGGGAGGGGATCAAGAAAACCATTCAGGATGAAATTGACATGAAAATTGTTGGTGAAGCTTCGAATGCCAATGAAGCTTTAAACATCATTAAGGAACTTGATCCTGATGTAGTGATAATGGATATTTCTATGCCCGGTAAAAGCGGGCTTGATGTTCTGAAAGACCTTAAGGTAATGAAAAAGAAGTACCGGATACTGATCTTAAGTATGCATCCTGAAGACCGCTTTGCTATACGGGCTTTAAAAGCAGGTGCATCAGGCTATTTAACCAAAGAAAGCGCTCCGGATGAACTTGTAAAAGCAATACGCACGGTACTAACAGGAAGAAAGTACGTAAGCAAAGCCCTTGCCGAAAAGCTGGCTGATATACTTTCAGATGATATGGATAAACTGCCTCATGAACATCTTTCTGACCGGGAATACGAAGTATTCATTAAGATCGCATCAGGTAAAAAAGCCACAGATATTGCCGCAGAAATTTCCATAAGTGTACATACTGTAAACACCTACCGGGCAAGGATACTTGAAAAACTCAGTATGAACTCTAATGTTGAACTAACACAGTATGCTATGCATAATAACTTAATTGACTAAAACACAGTAATTTGAAATAGTATAATGTAACATAATTAACTACACTGAATTCATTTTTTCTGCTCTTACTAATATCTCTCATTTTAAGATATATTTGTTGTAAGAAATTTATAATTAAATGCCTTACAACATGCTAATTGTCGAAGATTCTGATCTGGTTGTTCAAAAACTGACTAAATTGCTGGAACCTCTTGAAAATATCAGGATAGAAGGCCGGGCTTCAGATGGATATACAGCCGTGAAGCTCATAAAGGAACTGCATCCGGATTATGTTATCCTGGATATTTCACTTAAATACGGTCACGGTATCAAAGTGCTTGAAGAAATTGCCCAATTTGATTTCAAGCCCTATGTAATTGTACTTTCCAATCTAAACTACCAATACTACAGGGATAAATGCAAAAATCTGGGTGCAAAGCATTTTTTCGATAAAGCAATGGAGTTTGAGAAAGTGTACGACGTATTAAATGAAAGATCAAAAGAAAAAGCTGATGCAGCAAGCGCTAAATAAAATAATTTACCTTGATGAAAACTCATCATACGAAAGCTCTGTTCTAAAAGATGCAGCTGAGAGTGTTGAAAATTATTCAAATGAAAATCCCCGGTTCATCGATGGAAATTTTAATCCGGTTACCGATGAAGTTCTGAAATCTCTTATTAATCTTTCAACAGATATAATTACGGTGCTTACTCCTGACGGAACAATTTTGTATGAGAGCAATTCAATAGTGGATTTATTGGGTTATACAAATGATGAACTGGTTGGGAAAAATGCTTTTGAATTTATTCATAAAGATGACCTGAACCGTGTTTATAACGATTTTATTAACGGTCTTAAATCTCCGGGTAAATCAATTATCAGTACATATCGTTTCAGGAAAGCAGACGGCAGTTATATTTATCTTGAATCAGCCGGAGCAAAATATAAAAATGAAGGCATAAAAAACCTTGTAATTATATCAAGGGATATGACCTCCAGGATAGAATCTGAAAGAAATTTAAAACGTCTGACAGCCGCTGTTGAGCAGTCTTCGAATACAATAGTTATAACAGATATTAACGGCAGGATTGAATACGTTAATAAAAAGTTTGCTGATCTTACTGGGTATAGCAGGGATGAAGCAATCGGCGGAGACCCCAGTCTGTTAAAATCCGGTGCTACTTCAGGTGAGCAATACAAAGACCTTTGGACCACAATATTGACAGGAAAGGTCTGGCAGGGTGAAATTAAAAACAGGAAAAAGTCAGGTGAGCTTTATTGGGAGCGTATCAAAATAACACCAGTTGTAGATGATAATGATTTTATCACGAATTTTATTGCTATAAAAGATGATATTACCGTTGAAAAGAATATAGCTGAAAGACTGGAGCATAGTCTGAAAGAAAAAGAAATTATGCTCAAAGAGATTCACCACAGGGTTAAGAATAATCTTCAGCTGGTTATCAGCCTGCTAAATCTACAGTCAACAGCTGTTGATGATGTTAAACTGAAAAACCAGTTAACCATCAGTCAAAACAGGGTAAGGTCTATGGCGCTTATTCACCAGCACCTATACAGGTCTACCGATCTTACAAAAATAAATATGGAAGATTATCTACTCGGGCTTTCAAGTCAGCTGCTTTCAAGCTACAGCGAACAAAAAGATCATGTTAAAATATCAGTAAACGCAAAGGACATTAATTTTTCAATAGAAACTGCTGTTCCATTCGGACTGCTGGTAAATGAGATAACAACAAATTCGCTGAAACATGGATTCAGGGGAAGAAAAAATGGTAAAATTGAGATCAATTTAAAAAGCACCGGTAACGAAGAATATGAGCTGAATTATTTTGATGACGGTATAGGTATCCCGATGAATATTGTAAACGGACATGTCGTAAGTTTCGGGATGCATCTTATCGAAATGCTGGTAAACCAGCTTGAAGGCACTATTGAACTTTTACCCTCAAACGGCACTAATTATAAAATTAATTTCCGGGGAAGTAATTATCAAACGAGGTTTGTTTACTCCTGATTAATTGTCCCCACATTTAATATAGCAGTAATTTATAGCAGTTCAGCTCTTGCGAAGATAGGTTTGATATTATTACCCGGAAATTTAAAATTAATGTTATTCAAAAATAATACTTTTACGAAAATGGAAGAAATATCTTTTCTTGAAGAACTTGAAAACAGATTAAATGCTCTTGAAAAAGAGATCAGTAAGATTCGCAGACCAAGGGATAACAGCTTACATATGGAGAAAATGATACATAATTTTGATTCAGCAATGGATAATGACCCTGTTTCTGAAATTGCAGATCCTGTTTTACTTGAAAAACGATTCCGGTTCATGGATTATTAACTGTAATAACCTTTACATTTTTTTTGTTTGCCCTTATTGCTAATTTGGGCAAATGACAGATATCAATCCTAAAACAAGCTATAGATACAAAGAGTTAACGCCGCCCGTTGATTTGAAGCATGTTGTTGATAAGATATGGATTTTTGGAACAGCATCCATTTCAGGTAATGATAAACACTTCCATTTAACTACTGATTTTACAACCACCCTCATATTTATTTTCCCGCGCAATTTAAAAAATACAGCAATTTTCCTTTCAGGCCCAAATACGCAGAATGTTCCTTTCAAAATATCTCCTCATCTCACAGTAATTGGATATAGATTTGTTACTGCTGCAGGACAGCACTTGTTTGGTATAGATTGTGAATTGACTATAAATAAGGGCGTGAATCTGAGAGATCTTTTTCCAGTTCCATTGTTCAATAAAATAAGATCAGAAACCAAAAACAGTAATAGTATTAAGGATAGGATCAGTATTATTAATGAATTCCTGAGAGCAAAGTATGAAGCGAAATGCCCGCCTGCGGAAGATGAAATTTCTGATATGATAGGAAAAATGATATCGAGCAAAGGTAATATCAAGCTTGAAGATTTTTACCCGTGTCTGGATATCAGCCCCAGGCAGTTCCAGCGAAAATTCCATATGAGGACAGGACTTTCACCGAAGGAATTCTGCAGAATTGTGAGATTTCATAACGTAACCAGGAAACTGATGAAAAACGACTTTCGTCATTTTGATGTTCTGGTTGAATCAGGCTACTACGACCAGTCGCATTATTACCGCGAATTCAAAGAATTTACAGGGATGCTTCCCTGTAAGTATGTAACCAGGCAGAAGAAAATTAATCTTGAAAAACTTATCTGAATGTTTTTTTCAGGCAGTGTCGTTTTTTTACAATACTTACCCTTATCAATTAATTAACTTTGTACATATAAATAATAATACTATGAAACTAACAATTATATTGATGGTAGTTTTAACGGGCAGCATTCTTTCCGAAAATGCTTTTTCAGCTAAACACTCTGCTGGCGGGGAGTTCAACACAATACTGATGCTGCACGAGAACAAGGACCTGTTCAGGTTTGCTGATAATTATGATAACCCGGTGCTGAGTGAGTGGGAAAAACTGTATTTAAATGCTCTGATACTGAATCTGAGACACAAAAATGCTGAATCAAATACTGTTATTAACCAGCTGATTGAAAAACATTCAGAGAGCATTTTGGATTCACTGAAGTTGCTGCTTTATGAAACCAGAATAAAGAATTCAGTCAACATGTTTGATTATAAAGATGCACTTTTCTGTACGGAATATATACTGCAGAACTACGCATCATTGCTTGATTCCGCAGAAGATGTTGATACCAGGAATTCAATGGTGATATGGAAGGCTGCTGAGAATATTCAAAAACAGGGTGCAGAATTTAAGGGGGACTCAAAGATCCCTTTTAAAAAAGACCTGGCAGGGCTGATAAATATTCCCGTTAAATGCGGGGGAGTAAATGAGGAGTTCATTTTTGATACAGGTGCGAATTTTTCGGTGGTGAACGATACTTATGCGAAAAAGATGAAGCTAAAAATGCTTGAAGGAAAAATCGAGGTGGGTTCGGTTACCGGAAAAATGATAAAATCACGGCTTGCGTACGCGGAACTGCTTGAAATTGGCAGTGTAAAATTAAGCAATGTACTGTTCCTTGTAATGCCGGATGAATCATTAAGTTTTGCAGGCGGACTATATGTGATAAACGGTATTATCGGACTACCGGTGATAAAAGAAATGAAGGAAGTTCATATTAGAAGTGAAAAGATATTTATTCCCAAACAAAAAACACCGGGAACACTTGTCAACATGCTGATAGATGGATTCATTCCCTCGATTGAAGTTATTGACGGAAGTGATTCACTTGCATTTACTTTTGATACAGGCGCCAAGGCAACCATGCTTTACTCATCATATTACCTGCGAAACAAGGCGAAGATAGAAAGCAAATATGAAGCAGAGGATATTGAATTTGGCGGCGCCGGAGGTACAGTAAAAGTTAAGGGATTCAGGATCGAAGAACTCCTGCTTAAGATCGGAAACTCTAAACTAAAGCTAAGCGAAGTGCGGGTTATAGCTGAGAATATTAAAGATCACGATAAAGGCTATTTTGGCAACCTTGGACAGGATTACATGGGCGAATTTTCGGAAATGATACTCAATTTTGAGGATATGTATGTAGATTTTAAGAAGTAGATCTTACCCTGTAGTGTCAGGTCTCTGACCTGACACTTATTATCCCTGAATTTTGGAAAAATCTTACCCTTTATTAAAATCAATATAATTTGTAAATTTGCAGTCTATTGAGCCAAATACAAACTCGGAGAGGTGGGTGAGTGGCTCAAACCAACGGTTTGCTAAACCGTCATAGGGGGTCAACCTCTATCGAGGGTTCGAATCCCTCCCTCTCCGCAAGCATTTTAAGGCAAGTATGCAAATACTTGCTTTTTTATTGGACCAAAGCAAACCCGGGACATCGGGACAAAACCTTCATAGGAGGTCACCTTCTATCGAGGGTTCTCCCAAAGGGACTCCTTTCGGAGGAATCCCTCCCTCTCCGCAGAAGTTAGAACAAGGGGCTGTTGCCCCTTGTTTGTTTATACGGCTCTAACAATCAGACCTTTATTTAGCTAAGATATCCCAACCGTAAACCTATTTCTGGTAGTGCAGTTTTAGCAATTATATATTAATTTAGTATAAATCAAAAACTGACGGGGCTATGAAAAAGACTATACTGGTTATTTTCGCTATTTGTATTATTCCATTTAATTATCTTTTTTCTCAGGATAAAGACGCGGTTATGTTTTACAATTCCGGCATGGAATCTGAGAAATCGAACAGCTATGATGAGGCAATAACATATTATACTCTGGCAATAGGAGTAGATGCAAAATATGCTGACGCGTATTTGAAAAGGGGGAATGTTTACAGGAAGCTGAATAATCTTGGCATGGCGAAAAACGATTATTTAAAAACTATTAAACTTAATCCAAAAAGTGAAGTCTCATATATGAACCTTGGACAGGTGAATTATGAATTGAAAGATTATGCTGCGGCTATTGAGAATTTCACAAAGGTTACTGAACTGAACCCTGCCGGCTATGAAGCTTATTATCTGAGAGGTAATGGTTATCTGGCAAAAGATGATTTTACTAATGCAGCAAATGATTATAAAAAGACGCTTGAGCTAAAACCCGATTTTGCCGATGCAACTGAAAGACTTGATAAGCTGAAAAGTGAGAACAAATTAGAAATATCACAGGAAGTCAAAAAAGAAGAACCTGTAACTGAAATTAAATCTGACTTACCCGTAACAGAAGTTAAGAAGGAAGAACCAATTACTGAAGTTAAATCGGAAATACCTGTAACTGAGGTACCTGTAACTGAAATCAAAAAGGAAGAACCTGTAACCGAAGTAAAGACGGAAGCACCGGTAACGGAAGTTAAGAAAGAAGAACCTATAATTGAAGTTAAAAAGGAAGAGCAGGCAACAGAAGTAAAGACTGAAGAGCCGATTGCAAATGTTAAATTTGATGTCCCCGGCAAAGAGATACGAAAAGAACCCATGCCGGAAGTATCAAAAAACGAACAGACTCCTGAGCTCAAAACAGAAGAAACGGCAACTGAAGTTAAGAGTGAAGTAAATATAACAGAGGTACAGCCGGAAGAACCGGTTGCCCAAGTAAAGAAAGAGGAGTTCATACCGGAAACAAAAATTGAAGAACCCCTGCCTGAGGCTAAAACGGAAGAAACTGTTGCGGTTGATATTAAAGAAGAGCCGGTTCAGGAAATTAAAAAGGAAGAGCTGATACCGGAAGAAATTAAACAACCGGTCTATCAACCAACTGCGGAAGATTTTATTAATAAAGGTCTCGTTGAATATGATAATAAAAGTTTTTCAGCAGCCCTGGAGCAATTTAACAGGGCAGTTGAACTGGATCCATCTTCTGCGGAAGCTTATTACCAGCGGGGGAGGGCTTACACTGAAATTAATGAGTATAAGTCAGCTATAAAAGAATACACAAAAGCAATTGAGCTGAATCCCGCATTTGAAAAAGCGCTGGTTAACAGGGGATATATTTATAATGAAATGAAAGATTACTCACGAGCGATCATTGATTTCCAGAAGGCTGTGGAGATAAATCCGAATTCTGCATTTGGGTTCTATAATATGGGTGTAGCATTCGTTGGTTCAGGCAGCAAGGAAAAGGCAGCAGGGAGCTTCCAAAGTGCTGCAAGACTGGGTGATAATGATGCTAAGGAGTGGCTTAAATCAAATGGGTATAGCTGGTAAGGAAAGTTTGAAGAAGTGGACGTATTTCAGCAAAACAAGGGGCTCAAAGCCCCTTGTTCTTTATAACTCTGTTTTACATAAATTCTAAAACTTATAATTTAATATCTTGTATATCAATTTTGCAGTGAGGAAATCAGGGAATGTATAATTCTTTTGGGGAGCTAATTCAACTACATCAAATCCTACCAGATTTCTCTCAGCACAGACTTTCTTCAGCAGACGCATTGTCTCATCCCAATAAAAACCGTTGGGCTCGGGGGTACCGGTTGAGGGCATTATTGAAGGATCAAAGTAATCAACATCAAATGTTATGTAAACATTTTTCTTAAGTGTCCCAAGGATTTTCTCAATAAGATTATGATCAAACCCTTCATTTCGCATTTGGAAGGCGTAAAATGTGTTTATGCCTTTTGCTTTAATGAACTCAAATTCTTCTTTACACTGTGCACGAATACCCACCTGTGTAATATTGGTTGTGAATTCCGAGACTCGGGCTGCAAATGAGGCATGTGAGTACTTCGAGCCTTCGTATTGTTCGCGTAAGTCTGAATGCGCATCAAAATGGAGGATTGACAACTCCTGGTAATTATCAAAATGTGCTTTTATAGGCGCGGTGCTTATGGAATGCTCGCCGCCAAGAGTAATTACAAATTTACCGTTCTTAATGTGTTTATTCACATGGTGGTATATGAGCTCCAGTGCCTTTTTTCCGCTTAGTTTGCCGAATTTCATAGGTTCTATAGCGGCAATGCCTATATCAAAACACACCTCTTTTTCGGTCTCCTCATCAAAAAATTCCACGTAGTGTGATGCTTCAAGTATCGCACCGGGACCTTTTGCGGTACCCTTACCATATGATGTGGTTTTCTCATATGGTGCAGAAAGTATCACTACATTGGAGTTATCATAAGATGAAAATTCCTTTTCAATTGCAAGAAAGTTCTTTTTTAAAGGCAGAGTTTTGTGTTGGTTATTTGACATCAGTTGATATCTTTTGTGTTAATTTCTTTTCCGTGGAAATCTTTGATTAATATGCTTCTGATCTTATCGAAATTATCCGGTTGCGCAGCTTTCCTTGATTCTCCGGCTTCGAATTCTTCCGGTTGATGTGTTTCACTTTCTTCATAATGTGTTCCGGAATGACTTGATATGAACTCGGAACTTTTAACAAGCCCTACACTCAGTGATTGCCCGAAATATTTCGATATCTTTCCCGCAAGGTAATCCCTGTAACCGTCAATCAGCTCGAAGGAAGTATCATCAACGCGTATAAGCAAGTTCCGTTTTTCATCCTGTTCAAATGTAGTATCCTTAATAATGCTGTATACCCATTTGCGTTCTGTCTTTATCTGGTCCTTAATGCTCAGCCAGTGCGTGTTCAGGTCGCCTTCGGCACTTTCAAAGTTTACTGCAGGGGCCGGGTTTTCGTTTACTGCCTGCAAAATACTCACCGGTTCGGTTTTACCGGCAGCCTGTTTAGGGGCGGATTGTTCATAAGTTACCTGTACCTTAGTTTCATTCTTCAGCGGAGTGCTTACACGGCTGGCGGACTGTATAGTGCCTGTATTTTTGCTGCCGCCGGTATAACTGCCTGAGCCAAGTTCCTTAAGTTCTTCTAGTATCTGCGAAATATCGCGGGTATCCGTGAATTTAATGAGCTCAACAAGCAGGGCTTCTATCAGTGTACGCTGATTGGAGGAATACTTGAAGGTGTATTCAGTTTGCAGAATAAGCTTCAATGAGTTTATTATCTCAAGCTGTGTAAACTTGCTGATATTTTCCGAGTACTTCTGCTTTACGGATTCTGATTCTATTATAAGCTCCGCGGAACCTGTTGAACATACTATAAGCAGATTCCTGTAATGTTCGGTAAGACCGTCAAGGAATATCTGCATATCGTAGCCTTTATCCATAAGGCTGTCGAAGTAATTCAGTAACCCTTTAGCGTCCTTAATTTTAACCAGGTCTGAGATAGTAAAGTAAACGTCGCTTTGTGCGAGATTAAAGAAGGATTTTAGTTTTTCAAATGATATATCATTATCGCAGTAAGCGGCTGACATATCAAATAATCCCTGTGCGTCGCGCATTGAGCCATCGCCTTTTTTTGCTATGAAAAAAAGTGATTCGTTATCAACTTTTATTTTCTCTTCACCTGCGATGAATTTTAACCTGGATGAAATTTCATCAATTGTAAGCCTTTTGAAATCGAATTTCTGACACCTGCCAAGAATTGTAAGCGGTACTTTCTCAGGTGAAGTGGTGGCGAAAATGAACACAACATACGGCGGCGGTTCTTCAAGCGTCTTTAACAGTGCGTTAAAAGAGGCACCGGTTAACATATGCACTTCATCTATAATGAATATTTTGTACTTAGACCGAACCGGTCCGTATTTTACTTTTTCCTTAAGCTCACGTACGTCTTCAATATTCCTGTTAGAAGCGCCGTCAATTTCGAATACATCGGGGTGATTGCGGTTATCATTGGTAATTTCCCTGCAGCTATCACACTTATTGCATGGCTCGCCGTTGGGCTGGCGGTCGGTGCAGTTCAGTGATTTCGCCAGAAGCCTGGCAACGGTGGTTTTACCAACGCCTCTTGGACCTGAAAACAGGTACGCATGCGATATCCTGTTATTTTTTATCGCATTGCGCAGCGTTTTGGTGATGAATTCCTGTGAAGTTACATCATCAAACTGTCCGGGTCTCCATTTTCTTGCTGTTACAAGGAAGCCATCATGTTCAGGAAAAAGTTCTTCTGCCATTTATAAAGTTTTAGTACTTATTGAGTAAAATGTAATTAATATTTGTTGCCGGCGTATATAACACTCAGTTTGCCTTTATCAAGCCTTTGCCAGATGCAGGCGGTAAAATCATTGTATGAATTAACGCCGATATAGTCACCGAAGAATACACTCTTCACAGGTGTGAAAGGTGATTCCGAAATCCTTACGTTCTCAAATGTTGTGCCGCCATCAGTTGATCTTGCAAGGTAAACATCTGTGCTAGAGTCATCGTAATTTCTTCTATCATAATAGATTATGTTAACCGAACCAGTAATGGGATCAACCGTCATCCAGCTCATAAATTGGTGTTTGCCGTTTCCAACAGGGTCATCATTCACACGAATCGGACTGCTCCATGTATTTCCGGCATCTGTAGATTTAATTACAAAAATATCAACATCCTTTTCGCCGTTAGTTTTATCGGAATAATTGATATATATAGTTCCTTTATGAGGTGAATTGCTGATATCACACTGTGTAATCGGCAGACCGTTACACCTGAATATACCTTCAATATCGTAAACCCATCCTCCGTATTGTGAGCCTGCAACAATATCATCATCAAGCCATGTTGCGCCGCCATCAAGTGATCTATCGAAATACAGCTTATCATGAGCAGACCAGCTTACAAATATCTCACCGTTTGGACCAACACAGGGAACAGCGCCTTCTGTGGTGTTTGATGAGTCAACGCAGTCACCGGATATTTTATTTATCCTTAATGCATTACTCCAGGAGCCGCCTGCATCTGAGCTGAAAGAAAACAATATATTGGAAAGATCCTCCGGCCTGTGGCTGTCATATGCATCAAACTGGGTCCATGTAACATAAATGTTATTCCGCCATTTGCTTTCAGTGTTATCAACGCATGCCCAGGGTTTATCCTGTTTTTTCGGGGGATTTAGCCCCATATATGTTCCGGGATCCCCGTAAGTCATTCCGCCATCGATTGATTTCTGGCAGACAATTCTGTCTATCCACTGGCTGTTAGATGGTCTTGAAAGGTGGAAGAAATAAGCTGCGCCGTTATTATCAAAGATCAGAACCGGGTCACCCCATACACCGTTTTTGCTGTCTGAAATTTCTTTGTTAACCCACGTGATGCCGCCATCAAATGAATAGTAGTAATTATTAATATTAGCCCCGGCAACCAGGTTATTGGGATGCCGGGGGTTAATTGCAATAGAAACTTCTTCAGGATTGTTGTTAATAGAGTTAACTTTAATATTTTTATACTGCGATACAGCTATTGAGGGCAATATTAGTAATACTAAAATTAAGTTTTTTATCATCTATTTTTCCTGATTAAATTTTGTATTCTTTTAATGAAAAATGTTACTTTGCCAGGATCATTTTTTTAGTTTCTGAATAACTGCCCGACTGCATTTTATAGAAGTAAACACCGCTTGGCTGTAATGAGGCATCCCATTCATATTTGTATGAGCCCGGTGCGAGTTTCCCGTTCACAATTACTGCTGTTTCATTACCAAGAATATCATATACCTTGATCGATACATCCTGCGAGCCGCTGACGGTAAATGCCGGAATATCAAATTCAAATGTAGTGTTTGGATTGAACGGATTTGGATAATTCTGCTTCAGGCTGAATGATGCCGGTACTTCGGAAGAAACAGGTTCAATGCCAACTGGGAAATTCATGATAGCGGTCAGAACACTTAACGTACCCGAAACAAGTCTTATCCAAATTGGTCTTACTACTCCGTTGTGTGATGATATGTTGGTATAATCACCAAAGAAGATATTTGATTGAGGAGTGAAAGGCGCTGCACTGATCCTTTCGTTGATCCATGTTGTACCGCCATTGGTTGAGCGGGCAATGTATACATCTGTCTGCGTATTGGTGTAATTTCTTCTGTCATAGAATACACAATAAAGATATCCTGTTACCTGGTCAATTGACATCCAGGTGAAGAACTGTTCTTTTCCTGCCGGGTCGTCGTTAATTCTGATAGGAGCGCTCCATGTATTTCCGCCATCGGTTGATTTTATTAACATTACGTCATGATCTGAAGGACCGGCGCTATCAGTATAATTTATGTATATCGTACCGCGGTATGGTGAATTACTGATATCACAGAGTGTGATCGGTAAACCATTCGAACGATTGATACCTGAAATAACATAATCCCATCCGCCGCGCTGCGTACCTGCAATTATGTCGTTTTCAAGCCATGTAGTACCGCCATCGGTGGACTTATCAAAGAATAGTTTGAAATTATTTATTCCAAGCGGACCTGACCATGCTACATAAACTTCACCGTTGGGTCCAACTGCAGGAACAGAGCCTTCAGTAGTATAATCTTCATCAACACAGTTCCCGCCGTACCTGCTTAATCTTTTAATGCCCGTAAATGTCGCACCCATATCAGTTGAACGGGCGAATAATATTCTTGAGCTATCCGATGGAGTTGGGACCCCATAATCATCGAACTCTGTCCAGGCAACATATATCCAGTTTCCGCGTGGACCGTGGGTAAAATCTGTAATAGCCCACTCTTTATCCTGCTGCTTTCCATTGAACTGCCAGTATGTTCCGGCATTCCATGTTGCGCCTGCATTGGTTGATTTATTTACTCCCATTCTGTCAATAAAGCTTGCGCCGTTGACAAGATGAAAATAATAGAAGTTACCAAGTGTATCAGTAATTATACAGGGGTCACCCCATACTGTGTATGTTCCGGTTAAAATGCTGCTTATCCAGGTTTGTCCGCCATCGGATGAGCGGTAAACTTTATCGGTGTTTGCGCCTGCTACTATTTGGCTGGTATTTTTGGGGTTTACACAAATTGAAGGTTCATTTGGACCGCCGGATGCGCTGATTGTAATATTTGTATAGGATGATTGTGAATATATGGATGAAGTGAGGATTAACAATAGTGTAAATACTGTAGTTTTCATTTGTGTTTTTTATGATTAGGCTGTAAAATACCTAATTTTGTTGTGATTTTAAAGGGAGAATTTTCGAGAAATACTCTGTAAATTCATTTCCTTAAAATGTTGTCTTTCCACTTATAAGAAATGAGTAGCTCCGCTCTTTAGAGCTGGGGATTGAATAAAGAAAATTGGGCTTTAGCCCCGATCACTTATCTATAATAGCGCTCCATATGCTTAATGAATTACTGTCAAGCCTTGTCCAGATAGGTCTGATCATTCCGTTTACAGCTACTATATTTGTATAATCACCCATGAATGTTTCTGAAAGAGGGTAGAAGGGCTTTTCACTTATACGCTCATTAAAGAAAGTTCTTCCGCCATCAGTGGATGAAGCAAGATATACATCAGTCTGTTCATCATCATAATTTCTTCTGTCGTAAAATACAACATAAATAATCCCTGTTTCCTGGTCAACTGTAAGCCAGTTATAGAACTGATGATTGCTCCCGTTGTCATCGTTAACACGTGAAGGAGTGCTCCATGTTATGCCTTCATTTGTAGAATTGCTTATCCATATATCGGTATTATTATAACCATTCTTCTGGTCAGCCCAGCTTATATACAATGTGCCTCTGTATTTGCTGCTGCTCATATCACACGCCATTGAAGGAAACCCGAAGGTTCTGTAAACACCCGGTACTGTCATCTTAAATGTTCCGGGCAGGTCAGCTACTTTTATATCTTTATCAAAAAACGTCAATCCGCCATCTGTTGAGCGGTCAAGCATTATGCCAAATGGGGAGCACCACGTTAAGTAAACCTCACCATTAAGGCCGACACAGGGTACGACGCCAAGCACGGTTGAGCCGGCATCGGAACAATCAGCACCGGAAAGTTCATTAACGCGTTTTCTATCTGACCATGTATCACCGCCATTACTTGAAAAGCTGAAAATAATATTAGATGCGCTGTCCATTGGATTTAAAGCTGATCCCTCTTCGGAATATTTGTTCTGTCCGCACTGTGTCCATGCAACATAGATATTATTTCTGTAGGGAGAAAATGAGTGATCTACCGCCGCCCATTCCTTATCCTGCAGGTGAGGAGGATTTGCTCCGGCATACGAGCCGTTGCTCCATGTAATACCGCCATCATCTGATTTCTGGCATACGATCCTGTCCAGCCATCTTGCGCCTTCTTCATATGAATTGGATAGATGGAAGTAATAAAAATTTCCGCGCAGATCAGCAACAATACAGGGGTCACCATATACACCATATGTTGATGTGAGCTTTCTGGCAGACCATGTATATCCGCCATCAAAGCTGTAGAAGTATGTTTCAATATTTGCTGCAGCAACCAGGTTAAGCGGATTTATAGGGTTAAATGAAATTGTAACTTCGCTGGGTGTGTTTTCATCTGTTATTTTGATATTTTTATATGGTGATTGCGTGAAAGCAGACACACAGAATAATAGAGCTGTTAAAATTGCAAGTTTTTTCATGTTTGCGGCAATGATTTATGTATTATTGGTTTATACAGCATTTAATAAAGGAAAGTTCCGGTGAAGATTTGATGCCGGTTTAAAAAGATTGCCGCGTCGAATTTGCTCCGCCAATTCTCCTCGCCAAAAGAGTTTACGTTTTCGCAGAGTCTTCCGAATAGGGGACTCTGCGAAAAATGAACCAGATCAATATTTTATTTCAAGACCGTCACTGTTGGTCTCATCAATTCCGAGCATATCTATTAAATGCGACTGGAAGTAACCAATAACCGAGGAGGTCATTATTTCATTCATTTTATTTCCGCCCGGAACTGCATAGTAAACTATCTTGTAGCGGCCGCTTAAGCCTGATTTCTTTTTCGCATATTTTAAGGCTTCATATAGTCCGCCAATTTCATCAACCAGCTTTTTGTTGTAAGCATCAGAGCCAAGCCAAACTCTGCCCTGCGCAATTTGTTCAACTTCATCTCTTGTCAGATTTCTGCCTTCTGAAACAGCAGATGTAAAGCGGTCATAATAATAATCTATGATGCCCTGAATTATCTCAATTTCTGCTGCATCAAGCTCTTTATAAAACGAACCGATATCGGAATTATCGCCGCGCTTGAAATTTTCTACTTTTACCTTCTGACCTTTCAGCAGGCTATCAAGGTTGGGTCTTGCAGTAAATACACCAATGCTGCCTGTTATGGTGAGCTCATCTGAAAAGATTTTATCTGCACTAGTTGAAACATAATACCCGCCGGATGCAGCAGCTCCGCCCATTGAAACGATAAACGGTTTTTTATATTTTTTCTTGAGCCTGATGATTGCGGAGTTAATTTCGGCTGAGCCAAGTGCAGAACCGCCGCCGGAATCAACCCTAAGCACAATTGCCTTAACTTTAGGGTTAGCAAATGCCTCTTCAAGCTGTCTTACAACAGTCTCACTGCCGGTTGAGCGGCTGCCGCCAACAAACGGTATCGGCAGTGATACAGGCGGCGGAGCTTCGCTCTCACCTGTGGTAATGCTTGCATACACTCCAATTATAGCTATTTGCGATGGCTCACCCCAGTCATTATCCCACTGAGAGCGGTTAAAATTCCTTACAATGTTCGATGTCTTCGAGTTTTTGCCGGATATTTCTTTAGCATCTTCATACCAGCCCAATTTATCAACAAGACCAAGCCTTAAAGCCTCAGTTCCCGTAAGCGGCTGAGATAGTTTTGTTTTCAGGTAATCATCAAGAGTAAGGTTTCTGCCTGTGACTATCCGCGAAAGCATTTTTTCATATACAATATCAAGGACGCGGTTAATTACTTCCTTGCCTTCTTCCGTTGTAGAGTCAAGCAAACCCTGGAATGTGAGTTTGTATTTTCCTGCGTAGAATGTTTGAAGATCAATGCCGTATTTTTCGAGCAGTGAATTGTAATTGAAAACGTTTATGCTGAGTCCATAGAAAAATATTGCCTCTGGCGGCATAATTATGTCATCTGCGAATGTGGAAATATAATATCCTCCCGGACCCACATCCTGCGGAAAGTAAACCGTAATGTTCTTGTTCTTAGCGCGGAAGCGTGACATAGAAGCAGTGAGTTCTTCTATGGCTGCGTTGACCTCAAATCTGCCTGATGCTATAGGATAGATCTTGAGTAACATGCCTCTAACTGAAGGGTCAGCGGCTGCGTAGTCGATATCAGAAATTACCTCGTGAATGCTGCGCTTGCCTTTACCAAGCAGACCGAAGAAAATGTCCTCTGTGTTGTAATCCTGTAATGAGCCCGATAGTGTTATTTCGATCACTTTTTTTCTTTCGGGTATAACGCTCTTTCGGCGCTCAAGATTGTATGAGAGTGTAAATTGCGAACCAATGTACCCGTAATTATGCCCGCCTGTTTTACGGTAAACATCATAATCACGGTTGAACCCGTCGCTGAAGTAAAGCCTGGTCCTGCTGTTATTGAAGAAATGATTATACCTGAAGCTTCCATTGGGCATATCAAACCTTAAACCGGCTCCAATATATTCATTTTTGTCTCGTTCTTCATTTCGTGTATAATTAACGTTCAGGTAAAGACCGTTTAACAGCTTAAGATCAACGCCGGCTTTGAACTGGTTATTATCAAAAAAGTTATCATGATACCGGAACATTGAAAAATCTGCCATCAATGTGATCCTGTCGCTTTTCAAAGGTCTGATAGCTGTGCCGAATGTAAATTTATCCGTTGCATAATATTCAACGCTCGCTGACTCATCATTTTTATATACAAATGAAAATGAAGCAAATTGAAGTGGGCGGAATAACAATCCGAGTCCCATCCTGAAGCTCGGGAAGTTGGAATATTGATTCGCCGGTGAGTGTGTGTTATCTCTTTGCAGCATTTCAAACAATATTCCGGCTGTTATTGTTTTATTGCCGGCACCAAAGCCAAGAGAAAACGTACTGACATTATAATTCTGTGTAAATCCGGTTCCGGTATATTCAATAAGTTCACTATTATTGTTTATTTCATAATTCCTTATGAATTCAGTATAGCCGGTGTATTTCCTGTAAGCCAGCCCAAGGAAGCCTGCATTAATTGATACATCAAGCTCATTTAAACCATTGAATTTAGCTATATGCATCAGCGCGCTGATGGAAAAATTCAGCCGGTGTCCGAGTCCAAGCACTGCGGGATTATAACGGAAGGCATTTGAGCCTTCATCATATGCCGAAAAAAGGTACATCTCATTTGTGGGGTTGAACAGGTTAAAATCCTGGGAATTTATTTTAATGGGAGAAAATAAAAAAAGTAAAACTGCTAAAAATAATACCGGGTAAGCAGGAATTTTTTTCATAATAATATATTTTAGGAATTGTGTATTCAAATATAACTATAATTTATGATTTGAAAAGTGATGTAAGCAGAATCCTGACGATACAATTTAAAATAAAAAGCGTGACACTAAGGCTCAAAGGCGCAAAGTAACACAAAAAGTATTTAAGTCAAAAACAATTTTGGCAAATGGGATATTTAATTTAATCAATAAGGCTGTAATGATTCGTGCCACAAAAAGCAGCGATAAACATAAAAAAAAGAGCGTCCGTTTGGGACGCTCTTTTAAAATTTAAATCATTTTAAAACTGAATTGTTTTCCTGCCCTCAAAGGGGATGAAAAACAGCTGCGCTATTTTATCAATGTCATTTTCTTAACATCAGAGAATTCACCTGCGGAGAGTTTATAGAAATAAATTCCGCTCGGTACATTCACAGCGTTGAAATCATATGTATAATTCCCCGCTGCAAGATTCATGTTATTGATAAGAGAGGCAACTTCTCTGCCAAGCATATCATAAATCTTTAAAGTTACAAATGAACCTTTTGGTAATCCGAATTTAATATTTGTTACCGGGTTAAACGGATTAGGATAGTTCTGCTGCAATGAATACATCTGCGGAACTTCAGTGTTTGTCTGCTGAATCCCTACGAAGTTACCAATTCTTATCTGGTAAGTTCTTTTATGTACCCTTGGGCCACCAGTTTCAGTTCCGGTAACTTCTACATTATACAAGCCCATTGGTACATTTGCGGTTGAAGTAGTATTTATTAATACTGAGTCAGATACTCCGGTAAATGTCCTTACATTACCAGGTGAAAATGTCGGTGTTAATGTTCCCGGTGATGGTGATGGGGTAATGCTGGTTGTATATGTAACCTGTCCGGAATATGGTCCCATAACAGGGTTTCTCATTCTTACGACAGATGTTGAAGTAGGATTGATGCTATCAATAGTTTTATTGAAAGAAATACCGTAATCAGGCAGGTAAGCAGTGAAATCCTGTAAAGTATTGTTCTGGCCTGTATAGAACGGGAATGTCATTGTTCTTCCGGCAATACCCTGGTAATCACCTAAGTAGTAATGATTAGTTTCCTGGAATATTTTAACTGCCGCAGGATTAAAATTCTGGTTTGATATCTTAAAGTTAGTAAATGTTAATCCGCCATCAGTTGAAACTGCGCCGTAAGTTTCTGTCATAAGGTTACCCGGATCATCATTCCTGGAATCCCACCACATAGCCCAAACTCGGCCCTGCAGATCAACCGAAACGTCACACATCCACTGATCTGTGAATGTTGCGTCATTATTTACTCTTACCGGGTCACTGGAGCTCCATGTAACGCCGCCATCGGTAGACCTTGTACAGAATACATCTGCTGCGTCGGGTCCAGGCGGGTTCGAAGCGTAAACATTATAAATATAACCTCTTCTTGATGTTGATGACATATCTACAGCTATATGCGGCATTCCGTTTACACGAATATTTGTTTTTAACATGTAGCGGTTTGATGGTGCAACAGGAGCACCTGGAGTTGAATGGAATGAAGCCTGAACAGATGCGTTGAATGATGCACCGCCATCTGTTGATACCCTGACCACGGTTCCGCCGTTATACCATGCAAGATAAACTCTGCCGCCCGGTCCTACTGCGATATCCGGACCCGGGTTTGGATTACCTGTTCCCATGTTGCCTACAAAGCTCCAGGTAGCGCCATTGTTTGTAGACCTGTGGAAATCAACACTTGCCCCGGTTGCAAAGTTAACATATGCCATGTAAACATGGTTCTGGAAAGGACCGCCTGTTTGATCAGCTGCTATCCATTCTTTATCAGCATTACTGTTTGTAACAATGTTTCCTAAATTCGTCCAGCTTACGCCTTTATTTGACGATTTAAGAAGTCGGATTCCATTTGAAAGTACAGCACAGTAGAAATTTCCTAAACTATCTGCGCAGAAAACAGGATCACCCTGACTTACATTTACAGAAGAAGTCAGCCATGTAACACCGCCATCCGTTGTATAATAAATAAGCGGACTCCCTGTAATAACCCGGTTATCCGTTCCAACAAAGTTATTCGGGTCACGTGGATTTACCGCGATATCGGTTTCCGCGAAGCCATTGGTAGAAGATACCTGGTAATTATCAAACGCACCTACTGAAATTATTGCGTCAATTCCGTACGGTTCTGTTGGAAGAACTTTAGGAAGTATCAGTTTCATTTGATGAGTTTCATTTGAAAAGGGTACATTCGGGTCAATCTGTGAATAAGCATTGACACAAATGGAAAAAGCCAGTAAAAACAATAAAATAATTTTACTTTTCATTTGTGATTTTGTTGTTAATTTGCGAATTAATTCCGAATAATATTATATTTTCCCGCAAAAAACAATCATTAAATACGTATAGTTACTAACTTGAACTGTTAACAAAACATGAAACAAAAACGGGGTTATTAACCCCGTTTGAAATGTTGTTATTGTAACTGGAATTACTTAATTAGCACCATTTTCTTTACCTCGCTGTAGTTTTCGGTTTTCATTTTGTAAAAGTAAAGTCCCGAAGCAAAATTACTTCCATCAAACTCCAGTTTATAGTAGCCAGCTTCCTTATATTCATTTACCAGAATTGAAACTTCTTTTCCGGTCAAATCATAAACCGAGATTTCTATATTAGTGCCATGCGCAACAGAATAGTTTATAGTGGTTTTTGGATTGAATGGATTCGGATAATTCTGGTTTAATGAGAATTCAAAAGGAGCTAGCTCATGTTTTATTACCCTGTCTCCATCTTCGTTATTACTTGATACGAAACTGTATACCCCCTGACCGGTCGTACTTATCCATAATTTATTTGAATTAGATGGATCTATGGTTAGATGAGTTACAGTAGGCAGCTTGTACTGGGAATTGGTAAGTTCATTTGGAAAAGTTGTTCCATGATTGTCGGACCTAAAAATCTTATTAAAAACTTCAGGATCAGTTGAAGGGTCACCGAAAACATATACAATATTATCTTTAGCTGCGACCTGCGAAGCTGAGGTCCAAAAGCTTAATTTTTCCCAGTTCGAACCATTGTTAAAAGACCTGAACAATCCCTGGTTTCTGATAGCAAGGAGTAATACAGTGCTTCCATTATATGTAGTACTTACAAGACAGCCTTCATCTAGAAAACCAATTCCCGGAAACGAACGAGTTACAAAGTTCCATGTAACTCCATAGTCGGTACTTTTAAAAAATCCGCCGGTGTTGTTATCAAAAGGATTCTGCTGTAAGTAAAGATACTTAATGCTAACAGAAACCGGATCTTTTTCAAGGTTTTTTTGGTGAGAAAATGCTTCACCAACATATGAACCAACCAGCGGGAACTGACTGCATGGCTGGAAGTTGACAGGTGAAGAAAGTGCATTTGTAGTTCTGAATAATCCTCTTGGCAACGATGATTCAATTGGTAAAGCATTATCATTACCTCCAAGTAATACCAGCATTTCATTTGGGTCTGAATCAGATATCAATGCATCAATTATACAACCATACATTGGTAAGTTTGTTGTAGGAATAGAAAAGTTATCACCGTAATCAGTACTTCTTACAAATGAATATTGCCATCCGGAATATAAGTTTCCACCAACCATGAAAACAGCAGAGGAATTTGCAGGTGAATTCAGGATCCGATTGGCATTACTCATATAAGCATCACATCCTCCGGGAATCTTTTCCCTGGCGTAATCAATGATATGGTACCTGTTAGGCGTACCATTACTTGAAGCATTTTTGCCGAAACGAGCCTGAACAACATCTGAAACCCCGATATACATATACGGATTACTGCTTTGTCCAAATGTTATATCATAAACAACCGGAAAATTTATTCCCTGAGTATAGTTTTCATTGTCTACACCCATAAATTCCCAGTTACCTGTAAAATCAGTTGTTTGAGATCTGTATAGATTAAATGGTCCGCTTGAAAACCAGCCAAAACCCGTATAAGTAAAATTTGTTCTTGAATATGAAATGTGATAATCCCAGGCAGAACATTTATGTTTCGGCAATGAATTCGGGTCAACGGGACAGTCAATTTCTGCAGACCACGTTTGCCCATAATCATATGATATTTTAGTAGGGACATCAATCCTGCTTACTACCAAACCCATAATCGGGGAAAAAGGATTTGGAAATAAAGTAACTGCCGAAATCAGGTTAGTGCCATCACCTGTAGGAGTATAACCATCAAATGCCGGGGTAAGGTCAGTCCATGAAACTTGTCTTCCTTCTCTGGTATAGTAAATATCACCTCTCCATATCTGTTCACCCTGACTTAAGAATATTTTGGTACCATCAGGCGTCATTACAATTCGGTGAATGGGGGTGCCATAACTATATAACAATGTTGATCTAGGTCCACGTTGATACAATTTAACATAATCATAGTTATCACCAGGCGGTGCGGCACTTTTTACCTGATGCCATGTAAATGTTCCATTTGAGTTTCTATCGCCAAACCAGAGACCTCTATCAGTTCCTACCCATATATTATTCAGGTCAGTTCTGTTAAGAATAATAGAACTGACATTTCCGGTTACGAATGAACCCGAAGCAGGATTTATATCTACCCAGTTTACTCCATCATTATCCGAGCGGTAGATAGTACTCCTGTTCCCGGTTATTTCTCTGCCTCCAGTATACACAATATTGAAATCACCAATATCCGGATATTCAATTAGTACACATTCTCCACCGACCTTTGAATGAAATACATTACCGCCATAATTAATATCAAGCACTTTGGACCAGTTTCCATACACATCCTGCCTCCATAACCCTCTGCCGGGATCATTGATCAGATAGTCAGTTCCGCAAGCAACAAATTTTGAACCATATGCATCAAATCCCTGGATATGCATACTTGCAGGAGATTTGGCAAATGAGTTCAATGGCGTCCAGTCACCCCATTCCCATCTGGACTGTTCAATATCATAAATATAACTGGTAGTATACACGCCACCTATATCTGTCCTTGCGTAAAGATTAAATGAGTTGAAATACGGTTTTAAATAAACTTCAGTAACATATCCTGCCGCTTCGAAATCGACTGGAGTAAATGTCTGTGTGAATAAATTGGGAGAAAAAAGAAACGAAATGAGATGAATCAAGAAATAACATTTTTTGAAGAAGGTTTTCATGTTAATATCCTCCAACCAGTTAGGTATGATTAGTTAATAATTCAATCTTTTATAAGATTGTTTGTTAAGATCAATTGAAATTATTAACTTAATATAATCATATTTATGAGTTTTAAAAAATACAAAATTAAAAATTACATGAAGATTGAAAAAAGAGGAAATTATTAACCTTAAAATTTCGTTTAAAAATCCAGATAATCCATTGTAATTTCTATTATAAAAGCTTAATTTTAGCTGATGAAAAACCCCATAATACCTAAAATAGTTGTTTTTTTGCTGCTTTTGGCACTTTCTGCCTGTTCTTCTTTCAATTATAAAACTTATGATGAAAACCAGAACAAGGGAATTGATGACCCTGATCCTAATTATGATGTAACATTGGACAGAAATTTCCAGGATTTCACCGGCTTTATGTTCATAGGCAACAGGATAGAGAATTTCAGCACTTACTTTAATACATTCTTTAACGCAAGTGAAAATTTTGATGATGCATACAATGATTATGCAACACGTGTTCTTGCAAATTATAACGAGAAGCAGGATTCTATTTTCGCACAGCCCCGCCTTTCGCAGGAATCCATAGATAAATTTAACATTGCAATAGAAAAAGCTTCGAAGGTAATACAGTACCATAAAAGCAGCCAGTATATGGACCGCTCCGTTCTGCTGATAGGTAAATCTTATTTTTACCTTGGAGACTACCTTAAAGCTGAAAGAAAATTCAGTGAATTCATTTCAAAGCTAAAATCAAGCGCATATTTAGATGAAGCATTGCTTTACCTTGCAAAGACTCAGCTAAGGCTTGATAATGAAAAACCGGCTATCGAAAGATTTAACGACCTTATAAAGAATTCAAAAGAAAAAAATGTAGTATCAGAAAGTTACCAGTCGCTTGCAGAATATTACCTGAACAAAAAAGATTTTGATAACGCCGTTAAAAATTTCAAAAGCGCCATAGAATATTCAGGTGATAATGAATTCAAAGCGCAGATGCAGTTCCTGGTCGCTTCTGTGACTGCAAGATCAAACACCAAGCTTGCCGCAAAAGAATTTGATAAAGTTCTTGACTATGATGCATCATATGACCTGGAGTACCTGGCAAGATTTAACAGGGCAAAAAACCTGGTTGCAAGCGGTGATTTTAGTAATGCCGATGACCTAATAGAAGACCTGCAGATCAAATATAAGGATGTACCTGCGAATTTAGGACAGGTTAATTACCTGAGGGGTATTTATTATGATGAGAAAAAAGATAAAAAACTTTCTATTAACCAGTATTACGAGGTTATTAAGAATTTTCCCGCATCAATTCCTTCTGCAGATGCAAGTTACATGATAGGGAAGCATTATGAAGCAAAAAATAATTACCTTAATGCTTACTTATACTATCGTTTTTCAACCGAACAAAATACAGGTGCAGTAAATTACAGGGATGCCTTTAAGAAAGCCAATATATTCAAAAGATATTTTGAACTGCGGGGAATCATAACCGGTGAGCCGGTAAATACCGAATACAATGAAGAGTTCAGGAAAAAAACTACCAAGGATTTTGAAAAAGGTGATCCAAGCAAAGATCCTTTAAAGGGGCTTGATAACGGCAAATCAGGCGGTAACAGGAGTAATAACTTAGCCGACAGTATTTTAACCGGGGAAGATTCAACATTTACAATAGTAGATACATCACACACAAAAGAAAAGCAGATATCAGCCGCAAAGTTTGAGCTTGCCGAACTGTTTTTGTATGACCTGAACAGAATGGATTCCAGTGAAATATATCTGAAGCAGGCACTAAATGAATCTTTTGATTATGATTTCAGTGCGAAAGTTCTTTTTGCGCTTTCAGAATTATACCGCAAACAGAATGATAATGCAAAGAGTGAAGAAGTTTTAAATATCATTGTTCGTGATTATCCGCGATCACCTGTAGCAAATTCCAGCAGGAAACTGCTTAATATGTCTATGGTTGATGAATTTACAGGTGATGCAAGTGATTCCATATACAGCTCAGCCGAAAATAAATTTATTAATAAAGATTACCGGGCAGCGCTGGAAGATTTCAGGGGACTGATATCAGTTTACCCCTCATCGGTACACCTTGATAAAGCGTATTTTGGTGCAGGCTGGATATATGAAAATATTATTTATAATAATGACAGTGCATATTATTATTATTCATCGCTGGTAAAAGGTGTACCAAATTCAGAAGCAGCAGCTATTGTAATGCAGAAAGTTGAAGAGTACGAAACATTCAATAAAACAAATATAATTGATACTTCAGGAACAAAATCACAGCAAAACAATGAAATAAATAACGAACCTGAAAAGAAAGAGGAAGTTGAAACCAAAGAAGGTGATATTGACCCGACTTTGCTTCAGAAAGAATTTGAAAAGAATGATCCCAAAAAAAAAGTGAATATTGATGACCAGGGTAACGATGAACAAAAGAAATCTGAAGAGAACTTAAAAAAGGAAGAGCTAATCAAGGACGGAGAATCACCCACAGAAAATCCGCCGGGTAACTGATAATAAAAAGCTGGAATGATATGGAAAATTGTCTGTTCTGTAAGATCATCAAAAAAGAGATCCCTTCTGAAATTGTTTTTGAAAACGATGAATTGCTAGCGTTCAGGGATATCAGTCCGCAGGCACCTGTACATATTCTAATTATCCCTAAAATACATATCGAGTCGCCTTTTGAAATAAACAGCAGCAACAGCACTGTTGCCGGAAAAATAATAGCCCTGGCTGCAGAAATTGCAAAAGAGCAGAAGCTTGAAGGTTATCGTTTAGTCTTCAACTGCAATGAAATTGCCGGCCAGTCTGTTTTTCATCTGCACGCTCATTTACTTGGCGGCAGGATTATGAACTGGCCTCCCGGGTAATTGACACGGCTTTTTTTCTGAAATCAGTAATCAAATCAGCCATAATATTGAAAAGATATAAATACAATTTTATATTATCCGTTTTAATTTTTTCTGTAATTACTTTTATCCTTCCTTTATATTCCCAGCAATACAGCATTGAACAGTATTTAAATATTCGCGGAGCAGTTTCACCTAAGTATTCTTTTGATGACGGAAAGATCTACTTTTTGATGAATAGTACCGGCACCAGCCAGATATGGAGCGTAAATAAACCGGGAGTAGATCCGGTACAGGTAACAGATTTTAAGGAGAGAATAACAGGTTACAGTCCTAACCCAGTAAAGGATATTATCCTTGCTCAAAGTGATGAAGGCGGCTCAGAATACAGCCAGTTTTACCTGATGAACGGCAGCGGTTCGGATGTAAGAATGATAACGGATGCTGCTCCGAAAGTGATTTACGGCTTTGGCAGGTGGTCTGAGGACGGGAGTTATTTTACATATTACTCGAATAAAAGAACTCCTTATTTTTATGATATATATGTGTATAATCTGGAAAGCGGCTTAAGCGAAATGATATTTTCAAGCGATCATACAAACTATCCTTCGGTAATATCAAATGATGGCAGCAAGCTTGTTATAACAAGGTCATATTCAACATATGATAACGATATTTACCTGTATGATATGGTTACAAAACAAACTGAGCTTATTTCAACTCATGATAACTTTAATGAACCTGCTGAATTTTATGCAGCATCTTTTGACGCTCCGGGGGAGAATCTTTATTTTATTTCTAACAGTAAAAGTGACCTATTCAGAGTAGGAATATATAATATAAAGGATCGCACTGTACTTTATCCTGATTATGAATTCCTAAAAAATTACAGGAACAGGGAAGTATCTCGTCTTGTTTTTTCAGATGATAAAACGAAACTGATTGTTCAGGTTAATGATGAAGGTTATGACAGAATATTTATGTATGATTTGAATACTTCCAAAGAAATAAATATACCCGATAAATTAAAGACTTTAAGTATAACGGCACTCAGCTTTTCCAATAAAGGAAGTAAAGTTATTATCGGTGTGAATTCCGCGGCAAATCCAAGTATACTTTACCAGTGGGATTATTCTGCCGGTAAGATCGATCAGGTTACAGAACCCTACCTTGGAGGCATAGACCCCTCTACGTTTATTGAACCAGAACTGATATCATATATCTCATACGACAGTTTGAAAATACCGGCTTTCATTTATAAACCCAAAAATACTTCAGGAAAAAAAATGCCGTGTATAATTTCAATCCACGGGGGACCCGAAGGGCAGGCAACATATGGTTTCGCACCAATATACCAATACTTATTGAGCGCCGGTTATGTTATTGTAGAACCAAATGTGAGGGGGAGTACAGGGTACGGGAAAATATTCGCATCAATGGATAACGTTAGAAACCGGGAAAATTCTGTGAGAGATATAGCTTCGCTTGTGGACCATTTGAGAACGATCAGTTACATTGATATGGATAAAATAGCAGTTTACGGCGGAAGTTATGGCGGTTATATGGTACTTGCATGCCTTACGTTATATCCACAGCTTTTTGCTGCAGGAATAGATGTAGTTGGCATTTCAAATTTTGTTACATTTTTGCAGAATACAGGTGATTACAGGAAAAACAACCGGGCAAGTGAATATGGCAGCCTTGATAATGACAGGGAATTCCTTGAAAGTATATCTCCGCTAAAGAAAGTCAATAACATTACGGCACCTTTGATGATAATACACGGAAGAAATGATCCCAGGGTACCGGTTAGTGAAGCAGAACAGATGTATGATGCTATTATTGCAAACGGGGGAATATCAGAATTGCATATTTATGAAGATGAAGGGCATGGAATTTCAAAGCAAAAGAACAGGCTTGATATTTATCCCAAGATAGTAAAGTTTCTGGATAAAAATGTAAAAGATAAGTAAATTGCAGTAATTAGTTATTTAATTATGTACAATATTAAAGAAAATGGGGTATGATTTATGACAAAGCAGGTTAAGCTGATAATTGCAGGGATAGTCGTACTGTTCCTTATCTATCTTGGATACAGTGTTTATTTTACGTCCAAAGAGGGGACTGAATCATTTGGAAATTTTGATATCAACAGCACAGCAAACAAGAATATTAAAGTAGAACTTTTAGTGGATAAAGGATTTACATCTTCTCCTGATGGGGGTGTTTCATTTTATGTAAAGGATAGAAGCGGAATAATTAAAAAAGTTACTCTGGGGAAGGAATTCCCGGGTGAATTGAAGAAAGCCGGAACAATTACACTTACAGGACATTTGCACGGTGATTATTTTCATGCTACGGAAGTTTCAGCTGATTATTGAAGTTAAATGTTTCTGAAAATAGAATAATAAAAAAAGGGGCAGATGCCCCTTTTTAATTTAAGATTAATGAATAAGCTATTTTGTTACCATCATTTTCCGGGTCTCAGTAAAGCCGTTTGCCAATAGTTTATAAAAATAAACACCGCTTGAAAGATTCGAACCGTCAAACTGAACCGTATAGGTTCCAGGTTTCTGGTTCCCGCTGATTATAGATTTAAGCTCCCTGCCCAGAATATCGTATACAGCCAGCTTTACAAAACCTTCGGTTAATATATCATACTTGATTGTTGTAACCGGGTTAAACGGATTCGGATAATTCTGCTGAAGTGAAAATGAAGATGGTACCTGGCTGCTGTAATTTATCAACCCAATCGGGTTTGCAGTTTCCCATACACCTCTTCCGTGGGTACCGATTCTAAGCCTGTTAGTTGCCTGGTGATAATCGAGATGCATTGCTACTGTATTTGGCAAACCATCGGCAAGCTCTACCCAGGTTGTGCCGTAATCATTTGTGAAAAATACCCCGATATCCATTGCTGCATAGTAAATACTTGTAGGTGTTCCGGGATAATAAATAAGTACGTCGTTTACAGGTGAGTCAGGCAGGTTTCCGCTGATGTTATTCCACGATGTGCCGCCATTAGTTGTTTTGTAAACTTTTCCTGCACCAAAACCTGAATATGATACCACTGCAACATTAGAAGAATCAGGGTGTACGTAAATGCTTGTAATCACTCTGCCAGGCAGTCCGGTTGTGACGTTTGTAAAGGTAACTCCTTCATCTGTTGATTTATATATTACAGAACCTGTTGTTGCAAACAGTATCGAAGGATTACTGCGGCTAATAGCCATTTCTCTGATTGTACCGCTGGTACCTGATGAAATTGGAGTCCATAGTGCACCCGCATTTGTGGTAACAAAAACCTGAGATCTTGCGGTAAAAAATTTACCAACTTCTGTTGGGTGTGAAATTAACGGGCCGACCCATGCTCCTGAACCTGTTAAGCCGTTAGTAGCACTCTGCCAGCTTACACCGCCGTTTTGTGAGCGCTGAACACCGTTGTTTTGGGTTTCACCAAGTATAAACTGGGAGTTTGGAGTATTAAAACATACTTCTCCGCCGTCTCCGCCAAATGCCGCTGCCCAGTTTGTTGTGCCGGTAGTTCTTTGTGTGCCGTTATCCTGGGTGCCGCCTGCAAGATGATCAACATTATTCGGGTCACTGGCTATCCTGTAGAACTGCGTTAAAGTTAATCCTTCATTCAGGTTTATCCAGTTGGTCCCGCGGTTTGTAGATTTCCATATACCGCCGTCATTAACCGCCATAAGTTCATTGGAGTTTGCAGGATTAAAATCCATGTTATGTTCATCCACATGTACAACTCCGCCTGCATAACCGTTTGTTATATTTTCAAAGCTTGTTCCTCCGTTAGTTGTTCTCCAGATATCAATAGAACCCACATAGGCATAATCCGGATCGAACGGATTGACCTGCATGTAAAAATCATACCATGCCTGACCTCCGTTAAAATTATGACCTGAGGCTATCTGTGAAAAATTGGCACCGCTATCAGTTGATTTATAAGTAGTAATTGTACTTCCTGAATATACTGCGCAATATAATACTGAGGGTACATTTCTGCATATTGCAATATGGTTCCTTGTACCCATTACCATTGAACCATTGGGATTAAAAGTAGCTCCGCCATCTGTAGAAATCCTGTAGCCTGTTCCGCTTCCTGTTATATAGGCGTTGTTCCCGTTGGGTGAAAATATAACATCGTCACATCTGCCCGGGATAACCTGTGACCATGTTACACCGGCATCAGTTGATTTATATAAACCTGAAGTACCCATTGCAGCAAACAACTGGTTAGAAAATCCGGGTCTTATAACAATTCTTGAGCAGTATGTCAGACTCGGCAATCCGCTAGTGTAATTGGTCCATGTTGCACCGCCGTTCGTGGATTTCAGTATTCCTCTGCCGTAATATGATGCGCCGCTGTATGTTGCTTCGCCTGTTCCGTAATATACAATATTTGTATTTGCCGGGTCAACAAAAATTGAACCGGACGACATTGAAATTTCATTATCTGATATTGGTGAAAAATTACTGCCCCCATTGGTTGATTTCCACACACCACCGAAGGCTGCACCTAAATAAACTATATTAGGGTTAACAGGGTCATATCTTACAGTTGTGATCCTTCCGGAAATATTTGAGTATGCAAAATAATATCCCGGTGTTGGACCTATATTTGTCCATGTTACCGTATTATCAAATGCGAAACCGTTGGAAATGCGCATTGCATCACGTTGTTCAATAGCTTTTCCATAGGCGTCATCAGGGATAAAATTGTTAGGGAACATCCTCTGTTCATAGAACCATCTTTCACGATTGAACGATTTTTTTGTTTTAGTATAATCATCCGCTTTTTCATATGGATTGTTTTGAATGAACAGTTCCTGGGAAAAAACTGAATAGTTATAAAAGGAGAGGACAAATGAAAATAAAATTAAGAAAAATTTCATATATTTATCGATTTTGTTTTGGTTGGATACACTAATTTAACGTGAGTTTTATGCAAATTCCACATATAAAAAAGGGGCAACAGCCCCTTTTAAAATTAACAGCATTATCTATGATTTCCGTTATTTCAATCCCTTAAGTGTAATTTTTTCTACTTTATTGTTCACGGGATTTTGTGACATTAAATATTCATAGATCGCTAAAAGGTCGTCATCTGTTGATGATTTTGCAATGAAATTCCATGCCATAGGTGTATTAAATCCGCGGCTTTTTGGATCAAGAGCAGAGTCATCAATACATGATTTGAACTTAGCCATAAAAAGCTCCCTGGTCATATTTCCAATACCCGTTTCTTTATCCGGAGTAATATTTGATGACCTGATTATAGTACCGTCAGGCATCGGGAATTCTACCCCGCCTGAAAACTCCTTCCCCGGGATATATTCACCTTTATCACTGGGTGAATGACAGAACTTGCAGGCTACCCCATTATACTCTCCCAGCTTGATCTTATCTGTTCCGTCCGGTCTTTTTCCGAAACTGGAAACATCAGAAGGTATGGTTCTGAATATCAGGTTCACAGGGAATTTCAAATTCTTTTCCGGTACTTTATTGCTTATAGGCTTAAGTGTTTTTATATATGCAATTATTGAATAAAGGTCTTCTTTGTCCATCTTCGCAAACAAGGGGTAGGGCATCATGGGAGCCAGGAATTTACCTTCTTTATCCACACCAGAAGTTATAGCCCTGAAAATTTCGCCATCTGTCCAGTTACCAAGTCCCGTTTCTTTATCACCGGTTATGTTTGATGCGGGTACAAAACCTGCTCCTTCCCCGTAATTATCACCGCCTTTGCCTTCAGTTCCGGGCACTACCGGCATGCTGAATTTAGTAATATCCTTACTGCTGTGGCATTCAATACAGAAAGCATAGCTGTTGGCAAGATACTTGCCGCGCTCAAGCCTTTCGTGGGTTGGTTCAATTTTCAGTTCAGGTGCCGCACTCACCTTTGGATATGCTGCCTGAAGGTAAATATACCCGCCTGCAGCAAAGAGAACAACAATTATGAGCAATATGCCCAGAATTTTAAATAATTTTTTCATGTTTACCTCCTTTAGGTATTTTTAAATTTATGTTTTTTCAATTTATAAATCAAGGTTACATTCATTGTATTAACATAGGCTTACATGAATACCAGGAATTGATTTGAGCTGGGAGAGTAAAAGGAATTAGCGGAGTATATTTTTAACAAACAGAAGAAGTTCGTTCTCTCGCTTGCTTAGCGGGAACAGTTTCATAATATGTTCACGTGCCTTCCTGCCAAGTGACCCATCTGAATTAACCGCATCCATCATAGAGCTAACAGCATTATTCACAGTTTTCTTAGCGGTAACAAATCCGCAATTTCCGATTATCTTGGGAATACCGTTAACATCAGAACCGACCGGGATACATTCACATAACATTGCTTCGCATATAGAGCTTGGCATTCCTTCAAACATGGAGAACTGTGCATAGACTTTCGCTTTGCAGTATTCTTCAATGAGTTTCGAGTAAGGTACAATACCAAACAGCTCAACATTTGATGAAACAATTTTTCTATATTTAGCCAGATATTCTTCATTGAATCCGATCAGCACAAACTTAACATCGGGCATTTGCTTTGCTGCTTCTATCAGCAGGTCAAAACCTTTTCTGCGGAATTCATCATCATTTACGATCAAACCTGCGCTTACTATAGATCTTTCTTTGTTGATATTTTGGGGTTTTTTAAAGAGTTCAGAATCGTATCCCAGATACATTGTCTTAAATTTGTCCTTTATACCGGGAATAAATTGCTTTATACCATCCTTCAGCGGTACTTTGCCGGGAATATCGGAATAAATATAATTGTTAGTATGATCAATAAGCGTTTCATCAACAGGCAAGATATACGTGCAGTTCTTCAGGCTGTATCGGACGCAGAATGCTCTCACGGATTTTGAAATTGATGCATTCGTGAAAACTCCCATGTTGATTTCAGGAATATATGTAGCTTCATAACCGCCGGCACAGATTATACTTTTTTTAGAGAATATTTTTGCGAAAAGCACAGGGTAGAAAGAAAGGTAGTCAGCAAACCAAATATACACAATGTCATAGCGCCATAAATTAATCAGAAGATAAAAGAACTGATAGGTCATTGAAAATAATATAAGTGCATTTTTTCTGCTTTTGAAATTCAAGAGCTTTACTGAAAATTCTCTTGATAGAATTTCAAGATCATTTGTTATAAATTTGGGGTTCTGGTAGAGATTTTTGATAAAAAGTATTTTCTTCCTGCTTTTCAATGGCCCTGTTATTTTTTCTTTGCAATAAAAAGAAAAATTGCCGAATCACGTTTTTTAACCCTGGCGGGAGTAATTGCGTCTTCTAGCATCATTTTGAACTGGTAAAACAATGCAAGGGGAGCAAGCAATATTCTGCCAGCAGTTCCTATCATGTTGGCAAAAGAATCAAAGAAGCTTAATCTCAGCTGGGATGTAACAGCTAACTGACCCAGTATAGGTTTGTATTCAATTACTTCAAATCCCGTACGTTCAATCAGGTAAGCCAGACCCATGCAAGTCCACCGGTTATAATCATATGGCGATGCGTGGAACTGCCATGTACCGTGAGTTGATAGCAGAAGAATTCCCCCCGGCTTCAGCACCCTAAGGCACTCACCCATATACTGTTCAACATCTTTAACGTGCTCTAATACCTGTGAGGATAAAACAAAGTCAAAACTATTATCCTCAAACTTAAGCCGTTCACCGGGTACGATCGAAAAATCAGCTTTTGGATTATCACCGACATCGACCCCAATGTATTCAGAAACATGATTTTTGAAAAGGTATTCATATGGCTTGGCTCCGCAGCCGTAGTCAAGTATTCTGTACTTCTGCCCTGATTCCAAAAGAGAAGGTATAGTGTTTTCATAAGCTTTTCTTGTTAGCACACTCACGAAGTGGTAAGAATCCCACATAGGCGGGGCTATAACTCTTGTCACATCTTTTGGCAGTCCTTTGTATCCCATAAAATAGAAAATTAAACTTTAATCCTGAATAAATATTTATTAATAAAACCTCTGAATGCTTTTATCTCAACCGGCTCATAGAATTTGAAAACATACAAAACAAGAGGGTATGCTAGTACTGCTAAAGATTTGAGCACAAGTTCCAGAATCCTGCTGGTAAAATCAAAATAGAAGAATGGGGCAGCTAAAGCTGCATAAACTAAGATCATGAGAAAGATCTTATACCATTCATACTCAAAAAAATAATTCTTCTTAGAGAAGATATATATGGCTATACACAAAACTATAAAACTCACGAGATTAACAAAACTTGCCCCGTAAATCCCGAATACAGGAATAAAGATGAAATTACATACAATATTGACAGCAAGAGCAATAAGGTAACTCATAAATACGTATTTGGTTTTTTTTGTAACATAGAAACTGAAGACCCCCACAAAATGAATACCGTAAAACGGCATTGCCAGGATGATCCATGGTACATACCTGCTTGCGGTCCAGTAATCAGTTTTCATTGCGAAGATCTTTATAAGGTGGGGTGTGAACAGTGCAATAATGAGAGAAATATAAATGACCGTCAGAAAAAGATATGTTGTAGTTTTAGTAAAGAATCTTTTTGCATTTTCGTCCTTAAGCTTTTTCCATGAAATTACCGTGAAAGCGAGAGAGAATGGTGAAACTACAAGAAAATTTATCAACCCTGAGATATTATAAGCCAGCCCGTAAATGCCGACATCCTTTAGACCGTTTATGTATCCCAGTATATACCTGTCAGACTGATTTAACAGTGTAATTACAAGACTCGCTATCATTACAGGGAAAGAATATTTTAACAGGTCAGTAAGCAGTGATCTCTCGAAGCCGATCTTTATGTGACTGATAAAATAGGGAAGCAGCACAAGTATTATCAGCAGCGGAGCTGCTATTTTTGCTAGGAATACACCTTCAAGTTTGATAGTTGAATACTGAAGAAAATAGATCTGCAGGACAAGTGAAATCAATGTAGAAAGTACTGCAAGAATTGAATACATTTTCGCTTTTTCTTCTATACGAAGAAGCAGGAAAATAATAAATGAGAACGATTCAACAGCGGCAATCAATGCCGCGTAAACTACAAACCGGGATAACCCTGTGTTTTCATAAACCAGAACAGAAATACTTCCGGAAAACACGTATACAAAAACAAGCAGAATGGAATTGAACACTAAAAGAAATGACGCTACTGAAAAAAGAAAGCGTTTTCGTTTTATCTCATCAGCTATCTCAAGGTACCATCTTACTACCCCAGACTCAAACCCGAAGAGAAAAACAGCCCAAAGTATCTGCCAGAGACTTTCTGTTAAGACATAAACACCATATTCAGAAACACTGAAATTGAGGGTTAAAAGCGGCAGCAGTATGAATGCGATTAGCTTTGTTGAAATACGGCTTAGGCCGTAAACGGCAGATTGCTTTACTGTATTTTTAATATCTTTTAACAATCTGCAAAAATATTAACTTAATTGCTTTATTAAAATGAAAAAGGCAGGATTTTAAACCTGCCTTTAAAAATCATTGTTCAAGAAATTTACTTAACCAATATCATTTTCTTGGTATCAGTAAAACCTTCTGTCTGGATCCTGTAGAAGTATACACCACTTGGAAGCTTTGAAGCATTGTATTTAACTGTGTACACTCCGGGGGTTTGTACTCCGTTCACTAAAACATCAACTTCTTTGCCCGAAACGTCAAAAACTGTAAGTTTGACTTCACCTGCACTTACAACTGAATAGTTTATATTAGTTGTTGGGTTGAACGGATTTGGATAGTTCTGTTCAAGTGAATATTTTGAAGGAACTTCACTGCTTATCTGCTGAACAGGTACTACACCATAGAAATCGAGTTCCTGGTTAAGAGGAACATTTGTCATTATTTCTGTTGTTCCGTCGTGCCAGTCAACAATTACTGAATCTGCAACAGTCACTGGGTTATCAGAGAGGAAACCCAACCCGAAATGAACCCAGGGCATATCCTGTGAACTGCAGCTGTTGCCGCCTGATACTTCCCTGATTGCAATGTAGCTGCCTATTCTTAATTTAACTCTTGTGCCTATACCGCCGCCCCAGAACTTTATCATTAAGTACCATGGAGAAGCACCAACGTTTTTATACAGGAAATCGCTTTGAGGTGGAGCATTGTAACCCTGGTTAACTACAAACAGATCAAGTTTACCGTCATTGTTGTAATCACCCCATGCTGAGCCAACGCTGGAGCTGATTTCGTTTGCAACAACTTCGTTAGTGATCTTGGTGAAGTTATCACCGCCATCATTTCTGTAAAGCCTGTTAAGCTGGTTTTCATTGTTGGCAACAAACATATCAAGGTCGCCATCGTTATCATAATCACCCCAGTTGCAACCAAAGCTGTTATCAGCGTCAGTGGCTATTGCACCGGTAGTTATTTTTGTAAATGTTCCATTCCGGTTGTTTTTAAACAGGAAGTTTGGTCCGCTGTTAGTTACAAAAAGGTCAAGCCAGCCATCGTTATTATAGTCGCCCCATGAACAACCTGATCCATATCCGCCGGAGTTTACAACATCACCGCTTGTAATCTTTGTGAAAGTACCATTCTTATTGTTAAGATACAGATCGTCGTTCTGGAAATCTCCATTTGCTACAAACAGATCGGGGTATTTATCATTGTTGTAATCACCCCATGCTGCTCTGCGGTGAATACCATAATCGGTTACAATCGGTCCTGTTGTAACCTGTGCGAAATCGCCGTTTGGCAAACCCTTATACAACAGGTTATAACCATGCTGAACACTTAGGATATCAAGATATCCGTCTTTGTTATAATCAGCCCAGCAAACACCGCCGCTGTGACCGCTAACCAGCGGTACGCAGTTTGTTATTCTTGTAAAATTACCGCCTCCATTATTTTTATAAAGCAGGTCCGGTTGATTCTGCCCGGTTGCAATATAAAGATCCATTCTGCCATCGTAATTGTAATCTCCCCATGCGCATGCTAAAGTCTGGTACAGACTGTTAGTCATTATAGTATTATCTGTTGCCAACTGGAAATTACCGTTACCCATGTTCTTGTATAGCAGGGGATAAGTTGTTGAGCCAAAATCATTATATGAAGTAACAACAAGATCTAACTTGCCGTCATTGTTGTAATCACCCCACGCGCAGCCTGAACCATAACCGTTTTCACTTACTAGGGGCTGCCCTGTAATTTTTTGGAATACCTGAGAGTTGATTGTTAAGCTGAAAGAAAGGACAATAAAAAGTATTATGATCTTTTTCATTGTGATGTAAGATAAATTGAAAGAAAAAATGCTTATTAAATCAATAGCTTGAAATGTAATATACTAAAATAATACATTACTTTCGTAAAATCAATAAACCAAAGCATTATATGTAGTTCGGCAGAACTACATATAATGCGGGAATTAACAAATTCAGCTCTTTTCCGGCATTTCCTGAGCCCTTTTGCGGCGGAAATACATGCCGCCTACTGCTACACCAAATATTGCAACAAGCAGAATGTTTGTTCCCATCGCAATATTTTTGCCGGTGTAATATGTTTGAGGCTCGAATTTGAATTCAATTTTATGTTTGCCTTTCGGAACAACTACTCCGCGGAACAGATAGTTCGTCTTCAGAATTTCTGCCGGCTGCCCGTCAATATATACTTTCCAGTCAGGGTAATAAACTTCACTTAAATATAAAAGGTTATTTCCCGATGCCTCAGCATCAATTGTAATGCTGTGAATATCGTATGCAGTAATTTGTGCAGTTGCTGTGGAATCAGCCGCATCAATTTTTACACCCGGGTCCTTTTCAAGAAATGCGGTTTCCTGCGGATTCACCGTGCCCGTTTTGATCGTGTTCAGTATCTCAAGTCCTGTGGCAGTTTTTGTGTTCTTAACAAAAAATGCTTTTGGATAAAAATTGTTATTGCGCAAAACATATTTGCTGCCTTTGAATACTGTGGTAAACATAGAATCATTGTATGGCTGATCTGTAATGATGTACTTTGTGCTCATCAGGCGCCATGCAGCGGGATTTGACAATCCAACAACATCATCCATATCCTGGTATATACGCAGCTTTGCGCCCTGGTATCCGTAATTATTCTGCAGACGCCAGTAGGCGAGAGTGTTCTCCCTTACAGGCTGACCTTTTTGCAAATTCAGAACACGGAAATCATAGGTATTCTTTTCATTCTTTAAGATCCAGTCAACATAATCGGGGGTTTTAAAGTATGATTCAATATCAGTTTTGTTATCCCAGTGTAGTGTTTTAAAATCAATGTGCCAAAGGTCCACAATAGTTATCAGAATGATCGCCAGCAGGAAAAGCTGGTATTTAATATTGCCCTTAACATACATATAACACAGGCCAAATGAAACGAGTAATAGCAAGCCTACAATAAGCAGCTCTGATTTTACATTATCATATGCAATTTGCGAGATCTGGGAAACATACTGCTGTATCTGCTGTTGATTAGCACCCTGCTGAGTCAGTTTCTGCACAAGCGGACTTGATGATACCTGTGACGTATAGTAATCCTGAAAACCGATCAGCGAAAAGACAACAGGCAGTGCAAGTATAGGAAAAACGAATTTTGCTGAACCTAAAAATCCGGCAGTCCTGGCCTTATCTTTGGTGATCTCTATTACTGATTTTAACCCGAATGCAGCAAGAATCACAAAAGCAACATTGATAAGTATATGTATCATAACCGGTGCGCGGAAACTTGAAAAGTAGGGGAGATTGTAAAATAAAATGTCATATAGCAGGGGCCACGTTCTGCCGAACGATAACAGCAGCGCGATAAATGAAATCACAACCATTGCCTGAACAAGCGCGTTCTTTTTAAAATTATAATAAATGCCTATGAATGCCAGAAGTATTGTTATGATACCAAAATACATTGGTGAAGTAGTGAACGGCATTTGTCCCCAATATGTATTTGAACGTTGACCCTTAACTTCAACATCACCAAAGCCAACCCAGTACGGAACGAAGAATGTCATTACTTCAACGGGTGAAAATGACCAGTTAGTTGAGTAGTCATAATCAGCAGCGCCTGAAGTTTTCTGTTCGCCCGGTGCCTGTGTAATTGGCGGTACACCACGGATAGAGTATTTGTTATATTCCCTGCTTGATAGGTAAGAATCAGCGTACATCATTGCGCTTAAGCCAACTCCCAAACCAAATACCACAAGTAATATCAGGGCAGGTTTAAAATCAATTTTCTTCACTAAATTATACACCAGCCTGTAAACCAGGTATATGCCTATTCCGGAAAAGAAATAGAACAGCATCTGTACGTGGTTAGAACTCATCTGTACGTGAATGAAAAATACCAGGATCCCGAAGTATAGAAGGATCTTAAAAATGTTTTCTTTAACTTTACCTGCTGCGATATAATCGTATAATTTTTCAAGCATAAGAAAAACGGCAGGGAACATCATTACAGCAATCATTTTACTGTTATGTCCGACGATTATCATCTGGATAATCGGTGTTATAAACACCGCCGCAATTGCGGCATAAAGCGCAATAAGCTTATCTTTGAACTTATACTCAATGAGAAAATAAAATGAAAATGCGAATATAATATAAAACAGAACAATTGCCCAAACATCATTGCCTGAAAACAGCAGGTACAATGCATCCCTCAGATATACCCATACTGCGTGTGAAAGGTCGTATGTTCTTTCCAAATGGGGAACCAGGGCTGCGAAGCTTGGCATACCGTTGAATATATACGGTACCCACAACGGAAATTCACCTTTGGCTTTGGCATCATCAAGGAATGTTTTAAAGCTGCCGGAGGCGACGTTATCCGCAGATGAGAATACCTTACCGCCAAACAACCCTGAGTTGAAAAATATCATTATAAGTATCAGTATCACCGCAAGGAAAACCGGTGTCTGCCACTTTTGCGGAATAAAATCTACTGTATAACTTCTTGAAACATCTTTTTTTAACGGTGATGTTTTAGCCTGAGTCTTACCTGTTGATGATTGTGGTTTTGCCATTATGTATTAGAAAATTCGTAATTCTTAATTCGTAATTTTTAATTGTTTATCAAAAACTTCTGCCAGCTTTTTGGTCAGCAGTTTTCTTTCATAAGCTTCAATCGTTTTTTTATCTGAAGTTGGTAAAATTGCAGTATTATTTTCAAAAAAACCATTATATAATTTAAGGTAGTTTTCTTTGAGTACTTCAGGTTTGTGGTGTGGATTAATAATACCTGCACCGGTCTCAACCAGCAGGTCACGGGCTTCACCCTCGCCAGTGATTGCAAATACAGGTTTGCCTGTTAAAGCGCTTGCGCCAAGATACTCGAACACCTTGCCGCTTAATATCATTTTGGAATACTTATCTTCATCTATCAGCAGAAGCATTGCATCGGCTTTCATCAGGTAATCAATACTTACAGAGTGAGGAACATATGAAATAATTTCAATAGTATCTTTCAATGGTGAATTATTTATGTATTCTGTTATATCGCTGCCCAGCCTGCCCACGAAGATGAATTTGATCTTGTTCTTATCTACTTTGCCATCGTTAACAAGCTCAACAATCGTATCAAGCATGTAATACGGATTTCTTTTTCCGTACATTGAGCCTGTATATACAATTGTGAACTTTTCATTCTTCGCTTCGTTTAGCTTTGTGTGTTTGTAGTCATCGGAATCGAATCCATTTCGCAGCAAAACAAAATCAGTCTTGGCCGATACTTCGGGGTACTTTCTTTCGAAGTCATCTTTCATACCGGAGGCAACTATTGTAACTGCATCAGCTTTATCCAGAGTTGTGCGCTCATATTTCCTGTCAATTTTTTTGGGTAAGAACCACCGGTTAGGTGTGGTCAAATAATCAGTCCATGCGTCGCGGAAATCAGATACCCATGGAATGGGTTTTCCGTACTTTTTTTCCGCGTACTTTTTTAGCTCCATAGCAATTAATGCACAAGTATATGGGGGTGAGGATGAGAATATTATGTCGGGTTTTTGCGTTTCGATTATCTTTTTACCTTCTTTTACCGCATGTTTTTTCCAGCCTATTCTTGCATCAGGAATGAAGAAAGTAGCCCTTATGAATTCTGCAATCTTGTCACTCATTCGCGTTTTGCTGCCGCCATCTATATTATTTACGTCAACGGCGGTGGATTTGGATTTACCTGTCAGCTTGCGGTAAAGGTCATATGGTTCAAATATATCAGTACGGTGTACATCAACATCATCAGGTACCTCTTTAAGCAGCGATTCATCCCTTGCCGGGAAGTCGCCGTCTTTTACGGTGAGTACAATGGGCTTCCAGCCGAATTCAGGAAGGTACTTAACAAATTTGAGTACACGCTGCACCCCGGGACCCCCTGATGGCGGAAAGTAATATGATATGATTAAAACCTTCTTCAAATGATTAATTAATTACTTCCGGAATGAGGAAGATTTGCTTCAATTGTTGTTTGCTGTTTAAATGCCAAATTCCAAAGCTCAAATGTCAAAGCGGTTAAGTAGTAATATCAATTTCTTTGGCATTCGGATTTTGACATTTGACATTGGAGAAGCAATTTGTTGAATTTCAGTTATTCACCGGTTTCTATAACTTTTTGCCAACTACCAGGACACCGGTACCTTCGGGTTTGTTTTTATCGTTCACATCTAGCCACATGAATAACAGGGTCAACCATATTGTTAATGAATAATAGAAAGGGAGTATAATAAAAAACAGCTGAGATTTATTGAGCATCAGCATCGGATATTTTATTCCAAGCTTCCAGTAAAGATTACCCCATTTGCCGTATGTATAATCAAAACTTTCAATTTTAAATCCCGCACCTTCAAGCTTTGTGCATATATCTTCTTTTGAGTAACCCAGCCTTACATGCTCGCCAATAAAGCTGTCATCATCTTCATGCTCCGCATCGCTGCCGCCAATATTGCTGGGAGTGTTTATCATGACCCTGCCGCCGGGTTTTAATGCAGCGTAGAATCTTTTGAATACACCGATATCATCTTCGATGTGTTCCATTACGTCAACTGAAAGTACAAAATCAAACCTGTTCTTGAATTCAATTTGTGTAAGATCTGCGTATTCAAATTCTGTATTTTTGATGCCGCATTTATCGAAGAAATATTTGCAGTCTTCAAGGTAATCTACTTTAACATCGACGGCAAGCATTTTCATATTAGGGAATTTCTTCGCCATAAAATATGAATACTGTCCGAATCCGCATCCGGCATCAAGAATATCATCCGGGGGTGTTTTGCCGTAGAGCTCTTTAATTTTCCGCTTTACGTACCATTCCCTTAGGAACATTAAACCAAGAATTTTATAGAAAATTTTCCTTAAAAAGGGCGATCTTTTAACAATTCCGCCAATTTTATCTTTAATCGGGTCGTAGTGCAAATTATTAATTTTAATTGAATAATTGCGCAAAATATCTAATATAGTGTATAGTTACAATGGAAAATTGACATACCAATTTATGATTATGAACAATTCACGCAAAGCCGCAAAGGCGCAAAAAAAGCATCTGCGATGAACATAGTGTCGCCACTCATTAAACCTACGAAGTGCAAGCAAGGAAACAATCTTATTTTTCTTCATGCAATTGTTTCGCCCATACAGGGCTTGCCTACGTCATGATATTACTCCGACGGGCTTTGCCCATCGCTGATATATTTTCGCCCTTTCAGGGCTCTTTTCCCGAAACCGGTAGCATAGACATTCCTGTTTGTGCTTTATCATATAATATAGATTATTAATTCAATTTGATTTATTTTAGTGAAAATTCACACAATAATATGAACACAAAATATATCATAAGTATTTTAATATTGCTTTTTGCAGCTTCGGCATGTAATATCGTTGAAAAAGAAGTCAATAAATTAACGGGTCACGATGAAGAGAAAATAAAACGCCTTAAAAAAGAAGGCGTTAAATGTGAAGCTGAGATACTTAAGGTAGAGGATATGAATATAACAGTTAACAAAAACCCTATGGTAAGGCTGTATCTTGAAGTAATGCCCCCGGGAGAACCATCATTCGACGCGCAGGTTGAAATGGTGGTTTCGCGTGTTAATGTTCCAAGGAAAGGTGATAATGTTGTTGTGTATTATAATCCCAAGGATAAGAGTGATATTATAGCTGAGTAATTTTTTTGCGATGAGGTTTTGAGAAAACAAAACCGACGCGGCAATCTCAAAATTAATTTGTTTCGCCTTCACCATTGTCACTCCTATGGCAGGTGTTAAGCTGCAAACGTTTACATCAAAACCCCCGTGGTGGATTTTCGTAAATTGTAAAAATAGATCAATTATCAGTAGTTGGGTAATTGTAGAACTCATCCCCCTTCAGTTGAAGGGGGGACGGGCGCTTCAATTTTCATAAAATGATGATCGATTGCGAATGTAAATTCTTAGTTAAATCATAGAAGGGGGTTTGATTATAACAGCTCAGTTAGATTCGGACTTTTTGTGGTGAGTGATTCGTATCAATAAAGAGCTCCGCTACAAATGAACCCGTTCTGGTTATGAGTTGCATATTAAAAACTCACCATAAAATCGTATTTTTGATTTTCACTGCTACTATTTATATGTGTTTTTTCAAAATCTCCAAACCGTTATCTTTGCCTTTCACGTAAAAATCAAATATTTATATCTAATGAAAAACGATTCAAAGAATAATCCTATGGATAAAATAGTATCCCTTGCCAAAAGGCGTGGATTTGTATTCCAGTCATCTGAAATTTACGGGGGTCTGAACGGCTGCTGGGATTTTGGTCCGCTTGGAGTGGAACTGCTGAACAACATTAAACAGGCATGGTGGCAGGCTATGACTTACCGCGATGATGTAGAAGGACTCGACGCATCAATACTCATGCACCCGAAAGTTTGGGAAGCATCAGGGCATGTTGAAAACTTTACTGACCCGATGGTTGACTGCAAGCAGTGCAAAGCGCGTTACAGGGTGGATCTTTTGTTTGAATCGCTGCCCAAGAAAAGCAAAAAGCACATTGAAGATAAAATAAAAGCTACCTTGAATTCAGAAGTTGCAGAAGTAAATGAAATTACCATAAATAATTACTTCAGTGATAATATTGATCATTTTACCGCGGATATAACATGTCCCACCTGCGGAAATACAGGAACGTTTACAAATGCCCGCAAATTTAACCTGATGTTCAAAACTTATATTGGCGCAATTGAAAGCGAAGATTCAATTGCATATCTCAGACCCGAAACTGCGCAGGGAATTTTTGTAAATTACGGAAATGTAAAGGAATCAACCCGTCAGAAACTGCCGTTTGGAATCGCGCAGATCGGTAAGGCTTTCAGGAATGAAATTAACACTAAGAACTTCCTTTTCCGTGTGCGTGAATTTGAGCAAATGGAGATGCAGTATTTTGTTAAACCGGGCAGTGATGATGAGCTGTATAACGAGTGGAAAGAACGACGCATTCAGTGGTGGGTTGATCTCGGCATAAAGCGCGAGAACCTGAATTTTGCTCCGCATCCGGCGGATAAATTAGCTCACTATGCTAAAGCCGCAGTTGATATTGAGTTTAAATTCCCCTTTGGCTTTGGTGAAATTGAAGGAATACATAACCGCAGTGATTTTGACCTGAGCCAGCACACAAAATTCAGCGGTAAGAAGCTGGATTATTATGATGAGCAGAACAAAGAGCGTTTTATACCATACGTCATCGAAACATCAGCCGGCGCAACGCGCGGATTTATGGCATTCCTCTGCAATGCATTTGATGAAGATGAAGCCCCAACTTCAGAAGGTAAATCAGAAGTACGAACTGTGCTACATTTCCACCCGAAACTTGCGCCTATAAAGTGCGCGGTTTTCCCGCTGGTTAATAAAGATGGTTTGCAGGAGATTTCGCAGAACATTACGGCAGATCTGCAGAATACTTTTAAGGTGTTTTACGATGATTCCGGTGCAGTTGGCAGGCGTTACCGCAGGCAGGATGAATGCGGCACACCGTTTTGCGTAACCGTGGATTATGATACATTAAAAGATAATACTGTAACTATACGTGAGCGTGACAGCATGCAGCAGGAGAGAATTCATAAGGATAAGATAAAGATGTATGTGATGGAAAAGATGATGGGGTAAGTTGTTGTGTAGGAAAGTTGATAAACGGACAAGATATCTTCACATTTGAAGTTACTGAACTGAGTAGTGTTGAATAAATTAAGATAACTGTAGAGACGACCCGGTGGGTCGTCTCTTTTAAATTTTATGTACGGTTTTGTTTTCTCGACCTTTTCACAGGTAGGCCTCCTGATGTTCATTTTGAGTAGTTCTACTTCTTGTTTTCATTTATCTGCTGAATTATATTTGAATAACCAAACAGTCAGGTTCTATGAAAACAATTAAAAAGTTTTACGCTCATTTCATTTTCTTAGGTTTTGTGCTTTTTAGTTTAACAGGTGCTTACTATTCAACTCCGATGCTTCCTGATGTTGAAATTGAATTTAAAGCAAGCATACAAAACGACTACCATAATCCATCACCCCTGTATCACCCCTCCGAAAATTTATCATGGATATTTGATCCAAAGAAATAACTGTTTATCGCTTACATTATATCACGCATATAAAAAACCCGCTTATTTCCAATCGGGAAAACAAGCGGGGTTATTGAATCACGGGGAGAGAATACCCCCTTTTTTTATTTAACAGGCAGTTTTGTTATTTCAGCCCCCCACGGGCAGGCTGCCTGAATTTAGAATGATCCTTCTGCATTACTTATTCATTTTGCCTCTGTCATCCTGGGCGGGATTCGGAAGCGTAATTGTTGTGCTTTTACACAGGTCAACATCCTGCACATAATAGTATTTACCATCTTCGCCCTGGTAGCGGATATCGTAAATGCAATTTGTTTTGTCAACCGGCTGCGTAAATTCAAATGATTTATCCACGGCAACATTCCCGGTAGTGTTCAGATTAAGTCCCCATGTATTTGCATCATTTGGTGAAATGCTTACGCCTGTGACAACCATACCGGAACTGTTTGTAACGCTGTAAGTTGTTATCTGGGCGTTCGAAGCTGCGGTGAAGAGGCATAGTGTGATTAGCACCGATGCCGCAAAAATGAAATTGTTCATTTTACCATCCTTTAAGAATTTTTAGTTAATGTTTATTTATTGCTTTATCTTAAAAGCGGTATAAAATTCTTATAAATAGTATCCTGTCTTAAATTCCGGGTTCTGCTGTTTGATTATTGAAACAGACTCTAAACACTCTGAGTTCTCAAAAAAGTAATATCATTCTTAAAAAAATTCATAAATTAATTAATTTCATTTATCTGGGATTTTTTTTTCGTAAAAAACTTTTTGAGGCCTTAGCGCCATATGACACAATTGTCAATCAACCTTGTCACGCCGGAGTGAGATAAATAAAATTCTGACCAAATTTCCTTCCTGCAATGAAATTTTTTTTGGCATGCGAATTGTATTTTGTATTTACAGTTAAATTGTTCTTTAAGAAAGAAGTTCACGAAGGATTTGGAAAATCAATAATTCCCCGGTGGGCTGAGCTGGAATATACGTGCGGGGTTAGAGCCTGTACATATATTACAACAACGAAATATGAATACAGATGTTATCCTGAAGTAATAAGATAACTAAGTATCCATTAATGAACCCGGCAGATAGCCGGAAGATCATAAATTTCAAAAGGTTCACCGGGTATTTAAAATATAAAATTTTATCCCCCGTAATTACACACATATTTTTCCTTCTAATTTCCCCGAATGGACCGAAACATTGTAACACTGGTGGTTACAAACTTCGGAAGCCATTCACTAAAAGGCGGCCACAAAAGGCCGCCTTTATCTATAGATACCGTCAGTCTATTTAAGTGCATTTCTTTGTAAATTGAATGAAACCCTAATTTTAATTAACTTTGAAATTACTCAAAAATGCGGTTTTTTTATAAAATAAACCCCATTGCAGGTGTTTTTCACATGCAATAAGATAATATTTGAAGAAAGTATTAATAATTTCGTATTACTTTCCGCCAATGGGTATGGGTGGTGTACAGCGGACTGCAAAGTTTGCAAAATACTTAAACCTGTATGACTGGCAGCCTTATGTACTTACTGTAACTCCAAAGCTATACCTTGCAAGCGATTATTGCCTGCTGCACGAAGTTGAAAAAGCAGGAGTGAAAATTTTCCGAACCGGCTCAGGTGAGATAGAAACCAATGGCCATAAAGTTGTTAAATTCAAAAACGATTCTAACCGTAAATTATTAAGTAATATTTCACAGACTTTCCTTATACCTGATTCTAAAATATTCTGGAAAACAAAAGCAATTGAGCTTGCTTCAAAAATTATTTCTGAACATAATATAGATATGCTTTATGCTACAGCGCCTCCTTACACTGATTTTTTAATTGCATGCGAACTGAAAGAAAAGTTTGATATACCTTTGGTTTTGGATTACAGGGATTCATGGATAGACTGCCCGAATAATTTTTATCCCACTCCACTGCACAAGAGCAAACACAAAAAAATGGAAACCGCCGTACTTGAGTGTGCTGATAAAGTTATAACAATAAATGACAGGATAAAAGAGCTTATCCATTTGCGTTACCCTTTTGTAAAAGATGAAAAAGTCTCAGTTATACCTCAGGGTTTTGATCCTGAAGATTTTGAGAATCACACGCTGAACGGAAATAATAAAAAAATGCGTATCTCATATTCAGGAAGCTTTCTGAATTACTACACTCCGAAACATTTTATTGACGGATTGAAGATTGCCTCTGAAAAATTGCCTGAGTTAAAAAACAATATAGAAGCATGTTTTATCGGTACATTTCCTGAGCAGTACAGAGAATATATAAAACAGCAGGGACTTGAAGAAGCAGTTAATATTGTCGGATATGTTGAGCACTCAGTCTGTACAAAGTATCTGGCGGAATCAGACGTACTGTGGATGATGATAAATAAGAGCGAGCGCTCTGACCTTCACTCTACCGGTAAGCTCTATGAATATTTCGGGGCAAATAAACCCATACTTGCATGTGTACCTGAAGGCGTTGCGCGCAGATCTCTTGATATGCTTGGCGCGGTGATCCTGACCGAGCCTGATGACGCTCAGGCAATTGCAAATGCGATATTGAATTATTACGAAAAGTTTAAAGCAGGCAGCATGCCTGTACCAAATGAGCAGGTAACAGGAATGTATGACCGCAGGCGGCTTGCAGGCAAGCTTGCTAAGGAGTTCAGCGCGCTTTGTAAAATGGAAGAGGTGAAAGCTTAATGAAAGTACTTGTAATAGGTTCCGGGGGAAGAGAACATGCAATAGTATGGAAGCTGAAACAGAGTCCGAAAGTCACAGAAATATACTGCGCACCCGGCAATGCCGGCATAAATGAAATTGCGGTTGGTTTAGATATCAAAGCTGATGATATTGAAGGATTACTGAAGTTTGTTAAAGATAATAGAATTGAGCTTACCGTAGTTGGACCCGAAGTGCCTTTGGAAAAGGGTATAGTTGATGAGTTCACAAAAGAAGGACTGTTGATTTTCGGTCCGCAAAAAAGCGCCGCAAGACTTGAGCACAGCAAGATCTTCGCCAAGGATTTTATGAAGCGCAATAATATCCCAACTGCGGCATATGAAACATTCAGCTTAAACGATAAAGCAAAGGTATTTGATTTTATCAGTGAGGCTAAGTACCCGCTTGTTATAAAAGCTGATGGACTTGCAGCAGGCAAAGGTGTTATAATTTGCAATAATATTGATGAGGCAATTAAGACAGTTAATGAATTGTTTGATGATAAGATCTTCGGCTCTGCAGGTGAGAACATTGTCATAGAACAATTCCTGGAAGGAGTTGAAGCATCTGTATTTGCGATTTGTGATGGCACGGATTATATAGTACTGCCGGCTTCGCAGGATCATAAAAAAATTGGTGATGATGAAACCGGCAAGAATACTGGCGGTATGGGCGCATACGCGCCGGCTGATAAAGCAGTTAGCCGTGAAATTTTGGATAAAATAAAGCAAAAAGTCATTGAGCCGGTTTTAAAACATATGAAAAGTGAAGGAAATGAGTTTAAAGGATGTTTATATTGCGGCCTGATGATCGATAAAACCGGTAACCCGTATGTTATTGAATTTAATACTCGTTTCGGTGACCCTGAAACGCAGGTTGTAATGCCTTTGATAAACAGCGATATTGCTGATATGTTCGTTGCATCGGCAAAGGGGAGCATAGGCAAGTATGAACTGAAACTGAACAGTAATTTTTGCTGTACCGTGGTGCTGGCCTCTACAGGGTATCCGGATAAGTATGATACAGGGAAGGAAATTACAGGCTTGAATGAAATTAGCAATAATGCTGTGGTTTTTCATGCGGGTACAAAGTCCGCTGATGGAAAAATATTATCTAACGGAGGCAGGGTTTTGAATGTTACCGGAATTTCTCCGCTGGGTTTAAAGGAAGCTATAAACATTGCTTATCATAATGCTGAAATTATTAATTTTGAAAATAAGTATAACAGAACAGATATAGGCTTAAAGGGTCTATAAAATTAATAAAGGATAAATCTTAAATGAATATTTTAGTAACCGGCGGTGCAGGTTTTATTGGCTCAAACATTGTTGATGCCTACATTGAAAAAGGGCATGATGTTATAGTAGTTGATAATATGTCAACCGGTGTTAAGGAGTATATCAACCCGAAAGCTAAGTTTTATAAAATGGATGTTTGCGATAGCAATATTTCGCAGGTATTCAAAGAAAATAAAATAGAAATCATAAATCACCATGCAGCGCAGATAGATCTCAGGAAATCAGTTGAAGATCCGAAGTTTGATATAAATGTGAATATAGCAGGCTCTGTTAACCTGCTGGAAAATGCACGGGCAAACGGTGTTAAGAAATTTATATTTGCCTCTACCGGAGGTGCGATATATGGTGAGCATGACTACTTTCCTGCTGATGAAGAGCATCCTGTAAGGCCAAGTGCTCCGTACGGCATCAACAAGAACTGCGTTGAGAAGTATTTGTACTATTATAACCTTGTTTATGGGTTGGATTACATTGTGTTAAGGTATGCAAATGTTTACGGTCCCAGGCAGAATCCACATGGTGAGTGCGGTGTAATTGCAATATTCACAGATAAGATACTCGGCGGCACACAGCCATTGATTAACGGGGATGGTAAGCAGACCCGGGATTACGTGTTTGTGAAGGATGTTGTAAATGCTAATGTTCTTGCAGTTGATGCTAAGGGTCCCGTGATATATAATGTTGCAACTACCCGTGAAACTGACGTAAATTATATATTTGAAAGAATTAATCATTATGCAGGCACAAAATTTGAAGAGAAACACGGTCCGGGCAAACTTGGTGAGCAGATGCGTTCAGTTTTGAGCTTTGAGAAGATAAGTACAGAGCTTGGCTGGCAGCCTGAAACAGATATAGAAACAGGTTTAAAAATAACAACAGAATTTTTTAAGCAAAAGAAGTGATAATTTTATAATATAGTGTTAGATCATTTAGCAGAGAGAATACTTAATTCAGAAAAGAACGCAATTGCCAGGGGGATTTCTCTGGTCGAAAATGAATCAAAACAGGCTGGTGAACTTCTTAAGTTACTTTATAAAAATACAGGAAAAGCTTACCTTATCGGAATTACAGGTCCACCCGGGGCAGGAAAAAGCACAATTACTAATGCACTATCAAAAGTACTGAGGGGTAAAGGATACAAAATTGGTATTATCGCAGTTGATCCTACAAGTCCTTTCACAGGCGGCGCGCTTTTAGGCGATCGAATAAGAATGCAGGAATCAGGTTCAGATAAAGATGTATTTATCAGGTCAATGGCAACCCGCGGCAGCCTTGGCGGATTGGCAAAAAAAGCAAAAGAAGCCTGCGAAATTCTGGATGCCAGCGGTAAGGATTTTATTATAATAGAAACTGTAGGCGTGGGACAAAGTGAGCTTGATATAGCACAAACCGCTGACACAACAATTGTTGTACTGGTGCCAGAGTCAGGTGATGCAGTACAGACAATGAAGGCCGGTCTTATGGAAATTGGCGATATATTTGTTATCAATAAATCGGATAGAGAAGGTTCAGAAACACTAGGTGTAGCACTCAGAACAATGCTGCATCTCAAAATGACAAGAGAGAGTGACAGGGAAGTGCCTGTTATAAAAACCGTTGCATCAAAGAACAAAGGAATTGATGAACTTTATGATTTTATTGTTAGACATAAAGAGTACCTGGAAACCAAAGGCAAGCTTGCAAAAAAAAGAAGAGAAAATCTTTTAAAGCAGATCAACGAACTTGTTAATAATAAACTGGAAAATAAATTCTGGACTGAGGATAAAAAAGAACTGCTCGAAAAAAGAATTTCAAAAATATCCGAACGTGAAATTACACCTTATGATTTTGTTGATGAGCTTTTTCTGTAATAAAAATTAATAACTTAAATATTATACAGCATGAATTTTAATTTATCGGAAAGTAACTTAGAGATACAAAAACTGGCAAGAGATTTTGCACAGAACAGGATTGCGCCTGATGTAATGAAATACGATGAGTTTTCCGAATTTCCGTGGGAAATTGCAAAAGAGCTTGGAGAAATGGGATTCTTAGGTATCATGTTCCCCGAAGAGTATGAAGGTTCAAACCTTACTATTTTAGATTACGCTATTATTGTGGAAGAGATATCAAAGGCTGATCCTTCAATGGGGCTTACCGTGGCATCACATAACGGTTTATGCACAAATCATATATATACTTTCTCGAATGATGAACTGAAGAAAAAATATGTTCCGGATCTTGCCTCAGGCAGAAAGCTTGGTGCGTGGGGATTGACTGAAAATGTATCAGGAAGCGATGCTGCAGGAATGGCAACAACAGCTGTGAAAGAAGGAAATTATTACATACTCAATGGCAGCAAAAGTTTTATTACACAGGGCGGAGTTGGCCAGACAGCTGTTGTTACGGCAATTACTGATAAATCAAAGGGTTCACGCGGCATATCGGCTTTTATTGTTGAAAAGGGATTTGAAGGATTCAGCGTGGGCAAAAAAGAGAACAAGCTTGGTATGCGCTCAAGCGATACTTGTGAGCTTATCTTTGATAACTGCAAAGTACCGGTTGAGAATCTGATAGGTAAAGAAGGCGAAGGGTTTAAGCAGTGTATGCAGATACTTGACGGCGGAAGGATTTCAATCGCAGCATTATCAGTAGGGATTGCTCAGGCAGCGCTTGATCATTCGGTAAAATACGCCAAACAGCGGAAGCAGTTCGGCAAATCACTTGCTGAGTTCCAGGGAATACAGTTCAAGATTGCTGATATGGCAACCGAAGTTGAAGCGGCAAGGCTGCTGACTTACAAAGCTGCTGTTATGAGAGATGAAGGAAAGGACTTCAAATTCGCAGCTTCACTTGCAAAATATTATGCCAGCGAAATTGCTACCAAAGCAACCAACGAAGCAATACAGATACACGGCGGATACGGGTTTATTAAAGAATTCCCTGTTGAAAAATTATACCGTGATGTAAAACTAACAACTATTGGTGAAGGTACAAGTGAAGTCCAGAAGATGATCATGGCAAGAGCACTTGTTGAAATGTACTAAGGCAAATATCAAATAACAAATATCAAAAAGCCACATTATTCTGATTGATATTTAAGGAAGAAAATAAAAAATCCGTTCAAATGTCCTGAACGGATTTTTTTTGTTAAATAAAATTTTGATTTATTAGTTGTATTAACCGAAAATTGTTGTCCAGAGAATATAATCAAGTATCAGTGTCATTGAGGCGGCAAGTACAAATGCTCTGATAGTTGCATTACCAACTCCTAATGCACCGCCTTTTGCATTCAGACCAACATGACAGCCAAGAATTGAAATCGATGCACCGAAGAAAAAAGCTTTTATGAGCCCGCCTAAAATATCCTTGAATTCAAAAACTCTTTTTGCACTTGTGAAAAAAACCTGGAAAGATACATCCATAAAAAAATAGGAAACTCCGAAAGCTCCAAGAATAGCTATAGCGTTTGCAATGATAGTAAGTATTGGCAGCATTAAAATGCTTGCAAGAAATCTTGGCATCACAAGGTATCTTACAGGATTTATAGCCAGAGATTCAAGAGCATCTATTTGCTCAGTAACTTTCATAGTCCCAAGTTCAGCAGCAATTGATGCGCCTATTCTTCCTGCAAGTACAATAGCTGTAAGTACCGGCCCAAGTTCTATAAAAATAGCTTTTGTTACTGCTGAGCCTAGATAAGATAAAGAAATGAATCCCTGGAATTGGTAAGCAGCCTGCCAGGCTGAAACAGCACCGGTAAAGAATCCGATTATAATAACAAGCGGGATTGAACCAACCCCAATATGCTCCATTTGGTCAAGTATCAGCTTTCTATCTCTGAAAACACGCGGAAAACTTATAATAATACCCCACGTTAATATAGAGATACTGCCTACTTCCTGGAAAAAGAACTCAATTCTATTTATAAACCAATCAAAAAGTCTGCCCATATCCTGCAAATATGGATATTATAGTGTAGTTTATCAATTCATAAAGAATTACAATTAAAAAGTATATGTTAAACAAAAGATTGAAAAATTTATTAAATTGATAAAAAAATTAAGCATTGCAAGAAAGAAAATTTATATTTAATTTAAAACAAATTCTAAAATAATTTCTGTCAAATGAAAAAAATATTCCTATTTTTTTTAATGCCCGTTTTTTTAGCCTTTTTTAGTTTCACGGATAATCCTGAAGTTAAATACAAAAGGATAAGTGAAAGAGTAATATTAAGGGTCCAGGATGGTGCAAAGTATCAGCCGGGAATGATTAATATTAAATTTAAAACCCACAATGAAATTTATACACGTTTTACCACTGGATTTGGCTCTATTGATAATATAATTTCACAATATGATGTAAAAAGTGTTTACCCTCCTTTTCCATTGAAAAAAGATGTGAAATTAAGAATGAACGGTGACGAAGATCTTGCGAGATTTTTTACTATTAAATACGATGGAAATATCGACCCTACCGATCTATCTGCAGAAATTTTTGAAAAAAACAAAGATATTCTTGAATGGGCTGAGCCCGAATTTGTTTATGAAGCATTATTCGTACCAAATGACCCTTCGATCCCGCAGCAGTATCATATAAGCAAGATAAATTCATTCCAGGCGTGGGATATAACCCAGGGTGATACAAATGTTGTTATTGGAATAGTAGATAGCGGAAGCGATCTTGACCATCCGGATCTTGGTGCAAATATCAGGTATAATTACGCTGATCCTGTTGACGGAGTTGATAATGACGGTAACGGTTATATTGATGACTTCAAAGGATGGGATTTTTATTATTATGATAATGACCCGAATATTTTAGGCGGAAGTGATCACGGCTCGCATGTATCAGGCTGTGCTTCACAGGTAGCAAATAATAATGTTCATGGTGCCGGACCGGGATTTAAATGCAAGCTGCGTATCAGCAAACATGCTCCCGATGTTCCCGATAACAATATTTACAATTCGAACAGCGGTATTGTTTACTTGTACCAAAACGGTGCTAAAGTCATCAATTGCAGCTTTGGAAGTTCTACCTTCAGTGCAGGTACTCAAAATATTATAAACGATGCATGGGCAGCAGGAGTTGTTATAGTTGCTTCAGCCGGTAATGATGGTTTAAATACTCCCAGATACCCGGCTTCTTACGATAATGTTGTAAATGTTGCAGCGTCAAATTCCGCTGATTTAAAAGCCAGTTTTTCCAATTATCATACTACAGTTGACGTAATTGCACCCGGAGAAGGAATTTTAAGTACAGTATATGATAATTCATATGCAGTTTTTAACGGTACATCAATGTCATCGCCGGTTACTGCCGGTGTTGTTGGCTTGATAAGGTCAAAGTATCCTTCTTGGACAAATGCACAGGTAGTTGACAGGCTGAAGCTTGGTGTTGACAGTATATATCATTTGAATCCGGCATATATTGGACTATTAGGAACGGGAAGAGTTAATGCTTTTAAATGCGTAGCGGATTTCCCGATCATTTCATTGATCTCAAAAACTGCCAGCGATTCATTATACGGAAACAATGATAAAGCTTTTGATATAAACGAAGTTGTTACTTTTGCAATTGATTACAGGAATATTTGGATTGCCGGCAATAACGTTTCATTAAGGCTCACTACTGCTGACCCGGATGTAGAAATCGTTCAGGATTCTGTTTATGTCGGGAATCTTAACGCATATACTTCATACAGTACCCAGCCATCAAACACTTTCAGGGTTAAAGCAAAACCTTCCTGTCCATACGATAAAGTTGTGACATTTAATTTAAGAACTTCTGCAAACGCATATCATGACGGTGCAACAGCAACCTTTACTGTTACATTCAGACAGGGCTGGGCAACACATTCTGTTAACAATATGAAACTTTCTTTAACAAAAGACGGTGCTGTTGGAAAGAAAACCCAGGCATATGGTAATGGACTGAATATCCCGGGATATACCGGAAACCAGATGCTTGAAGGCGGTTTGATGATTGGTATAAGCAATACAAAAGTATCAGATGATTGCAGAAGGGGAAGTTCACCGATTAATATATCTGATACAGATTTTACTGCGATCAATCCATATACTCTTCAGATGCCCGGAGTTTTTTCGAATGAAGACGGAAAAGGTTATTTCAATGATAACGGCGCGGGAGTGAATAAGATCGGTGTTACTGTAAGATCTGAAAGTTTTGCATGGAACAGTGCACCAGACGCTAACTACATTATTCTGCGGTATACAATTAAAAATACAAGCGGCGGACCGCTTTCAAATATTTTTTCAGGTATATATTTATATTTTACCCCGAATGGTATTAATGGAGGAGCGATTTCTGCGCTTGATACACTGAATAAAATAGGTTATACCTATAATAATACAACTACTAACCCATATCTTGGGGTAAGTTTGCTGTCATCTCAAAATCTCAATTTTAAAGCATTAAATGCTGCAGAAGTTTTAACCGGTTTTACAACCCAGGAAAAATGGGATGCAATGAGCAATGGTATTGTGAACGGGAACATTGGACCCGGTGCCAACTGTTTTGTTATATCAGGGGGACCATATAACCTGAATAACAATGACAGCATAGTTGTCGGATTTGCCGTTGTAAAGGGCAACGATCTTAATGAATTAAGAACTAACAATAATGCAGCCAAGAACAGATTTAATGTAATTGGAATTGAGCCGATTTCAAGCATTATTCCGGAAAAATTTGAGCTTTATCAGAATTATCCAAATCCGTTCAACCCTGTTACTACTATTAAGTTTGATATTGCAAAGACCGATATAGTTAAATTGAAAATTTATGATATAATCGGGAGAGAAACTGCAAGTTTCAGCAGTTTATTAACTCCTGGTGAATATAAATACGATTTTAACGGTACCAATCTTGCAAGCGGAATTTATTTTTACAAACTTGAATCGAGTTATTTTACATCAGTTAAAAAAATGATTTTAATAAAGTAATTTTATAAACTAAAAAGGAAATACTATGAGAGCAAAAGCTTCAGTTATTTTTTTACTACTTTTATTTGTGTCCTTCCAGGTTTCATCAGGTGATAGAAACCAGACAAGGCTCAACAGAAATGTTTCTCAAATGGACGGTTCCAATGTGAGTTTTATTCCATACAATATTGCACCGCAATCTATTGTATTTACCGCTCCTTTGGCACAGGGATTTGCAACAGACAGTATTCTTGTAGGACCTGAAGTATTTACAGGAATTTCAGGATTCTATGATTTTAAGACTAATGGTGAAACTAATGAGTATATACAGGTTGATGCTCTGAACCCGCTTAATATTCATGTAATTGATGTCCAGTCAGATTCTCTTGATCAGGCAGGTGCAACAACCAGAAGAACAAAATATTCATTTTCAACTAATGGTGGTTTAACTTGGGAATTAAGCGTTGATGTTCCTAATGTCAGATCCGGTTTCGGAGTTCTTCAGTTAAAAGATGGTGCTGCAGTGATCTCAAATCACAGTACTAATGCAGGCAACAGGCTTGATGCAAACTTATATATTGATGTTGCTCCTTTAGCAGCAACTTTCAATGAATATTCGCATCCGAATCCAACAACAAGACCTTTTGGAATATGGCCTCAGATCTCCGTTTATAATAATGGTAATGTTGGTTTAATTTCAAGAAGAAATGTAAGTTCAACAGTTCCTCCCGAAACTTTGTATTATTCAGTATATACCGGCGGAACTCAAATGAGCGACAGAACTCCGTTGTGGATCAGTGGTATGAACTTTATCGGCACAGTTGGAAGTAATGCACGATATCATATTGCCAACAATAACCAGGGAAGAGTAACAGTTATCATTGCCCCGGTTAATGAAAATGATACACTTGAAAACAGTAAAATATTCGAAATTACATCAACAAATAACGGCACCACATGGGGTCCTGTTAACACCGCATTTGCTCCATATACTGTAAATGGCGGACAGGATACAGTTGCTACTGCCGGAGGTTCTTTCTTTGTATACAAAAAGAACACTAATAACTGGTATCTTGCTTATCCTATAACTACTGATAATCTTTTTGCAAACGGAAAGCTGCAGTTAACAAAAAGTGACGGAACTCATACAACTATTTGCACAGTTGCTGATGTTGGCGGAGCAACAACAATGTCACAATCACTTGCTTTCGTATTTACAATAGATTTCCCTGCTCTTGGCTGGTCAGCTGATGGCAGTACTCTATATTGCGTATATAGCGTTGTGAAATCAGATACATCAAACGGCGGTTTTAACCAGAGAGATCTCTACATTCAGTATTCATTAAATGATGGAACAACCTGGTCAACCCCGGTAAGATTAACAAATACCCCGACAATAGATGAAACATATCCGTCGGTTTCTTTATGGAATCCCGGTACATCGGGCGGAAACTATGAATTGAACCTTGTTTATATGAAGGATCCTGGTGTTGGACCTGCTTCATTTAACGGTAACGGAACACTTGCTGCTCCTTCCAGAAATCAGTTGATATTCAGGAAACTTACCGGAACAAATCCAATTGGTATTGGTAATAATCAGAACATTCTGAAAGATTACCATCTTGCACAGAATTATCCGAATCCATTTAACCCGGTTACAAAGATTGAATATAACCTGGTAAAAGCCGGATTCGTATCATTAAAAGTCTATGATGTTTTAGGCCGCGAAGTTGCTACATTAGTAAATGATGTGCAGACTGCAGGTGTAAAATCAATGGAATTTAATGCAGAGAATTTACCAAGCGGTATTTATATCTATAAGATTAAAGCAGGTGATTTTACTGATACAAAGAAAATGATCCTGGTTAAATAGTTAATTTTTAAAATTTGGGGGATAAGCAATTATCCCCCTTTTTAATCCTTTTTTGCCCTTCGGATTTAATTTATCAAAAAATATTTTGCGGTTTTATTTGGTGCTATATGGTTCACATACTTTTAATAAGCTCCGTATACAGTTATTAAGTATTGTTTAAAAAGTTGAAAATATTCTAACTACTATATAAAATAAATTTAAGCAATACCATTATTGTGGTTGCAAAAAAATTGAAAAATTTGTTAATATTCAGTTAATTTTCGCTTGACATCACGTATAAGTTCTATTATATTAGAGCAGTAATAAACCAAATTTCATGAAATTAAGGAGCCAAAAAGATGAGAATTAAAATTACATTTTTTGTCATTCTTGCTTGTGTAACTTTAGCTTTTGTTGCGAGTAATTACGTAGATAAAGGCTGGAGAAACGATAAGCTGACAAAATCTTTGAATTATAACACAATTATTGAAAGAACTATAGAGAGTGACGGGAATACACCGCATGTAAATCTCGTGGCAAATAATCAGAAAGATATGGTTATGCCTCCACCTCCCGCAGATAGTGTACCCGGGTTATCCGGATTTAATGATTACGCAACAAACGGTAATTCTTTAAGCCAGATACTGGTAAGCGGGGATACAGTTATTGTTGCAGCAGTATATCTTGATTCTCTTGAAATACCTAATTCAAATGCAGGTACTTCAATGAAAATCAGATATAACGTTAGTTTAGACGGCGGTTTAACATGGACAGGCGCAAATGACATGTCAAACAACCAGAAATCAAGATATCCCGATGCAAGCTTGCTCACAATAGCAGGAAACAGAACAATTGCTACATCAGGAAGATATTACCAGGAACCGCTTAATTCAACAGTTAGAACTCCCGGTGTTGGATATGATGTATTATTAGGTGCAGGAAGTATAACGGTTAACCTGCTTCCGCTTGGTTTAACTACCGGTACAGATCTGTTTTCAGCTTTAAAATCAAACGGAAAGTTAGGCTGTTTTTTACAGCGTGTATCAAGCACTTCATTAATAAGAGATACTTTATTCTTCACAGAATTTGATCCGCCGGCAGGTACTTTTACTCCTTTGAAGGTCGTTGAAACAAGAGAACTTTCAAATACAGTCCAGGCATATACAATTGGAGCAAGCAGCAATGCTAATCAGCTTACAGCTGCATGGAGTTATGTAAATGAACCCACAAGCGGCGGCGATCCTTTTAGATCAGTCAGATATTCAACTTCAACAGATGGCGGCGTTACCTGGCCTGCTTCACAGAAAATTTTAGGTAACGGTTTCTTAAATGGCGATTCATTGCAGCCATACTGGCACGTTGATGCTATTTATAAGAAAAATACAACAAATCCGTATGTATGCTTTGCAACATTTGATTATACAACAACATACGTATCACTCGCTGACCAGAGAAGACCATGGAAGGTTATTTTATGGAGTCCTGCAGTTAACAGCGGAAATCCGGTTGTAGTTGCTGACTGGACAAAAATTGGCTTTATGGCTGATACCAATAACTGGGGTAAGATGTTAAGGTCAAACGGCACCAGGCTTATGTTTGGTGTTAATGAAGCTATCTTTGGTCATCCCGCTATCGGCTTTTCAGCTGACGGAAGTGTTATGTACTGTACATACTCAGTTGTTCAGCCTGATACTGCAACATCAGTTGTTGGTCAGAACTGGAACTTCCATGATATATATTTAAGCTGGTCACTTGATGGCGGTGCTACATGGAATTCAAATCCGGTAAATGTAACAAATACGCCAAACTGGGATGAAGTTTACCCGGTTGTAGCAGCTCAGAATAATACAAATAATGCAGCTTATGTTACATATATGAGTACAAGAGAGCCTGGCGCACAGGTATTTACTGACCTTTCGCCTTCAGCTATTGTATATCAGAGCTTCAAGAAGGTAACTACACCTATCGGTATTATCAATGTATCGAATGAAATTCCGGAAAGATTCGCACTATCACAGAATTTCCCGAATCCATTCAATCCAAGTACAACGATCAGGTTCTCAGTTCCCAAAAATTCAAATGTTACACTCGAAATATTTGATGTAACAGGCAGACTTGTAAAAACTTTAGCTAAAAATGAATTAGCAACAGCCGGTATTAATGAAATCAGTTTCAATGCATCTTCATATGCAAGCGGAATTTATTTCTATACATTAACATCCGGAGATTTTTCAGAAACTAAAAAAATGATTTTAGTAAAATAATAAATTTTTTAAAAAGCCCTGTCCTGTTATTGAATGATAATGGGCAGGGTTTTTTTTGAATAACAAATCGGAGGTAATATAAATGAGGCTATTTAACCATTTCTTCTTAGCCCTTCTTCTTATTTTCACAATTGCCACAGTTGACCTTATCTCTCAAACAACCGGAAAGATTGCCGGAGTTGTGAGAGATGATAAAGGCGAACTTTTGATCGGTGCCAGGGTCGAAGTTGAGGGTACTCAATTACGAAGCGGTACAGATGAAAACGGACAGTACGCTATACTTAATGTACCGGTTGGTACATATTCTGTAAAGTGTACATATGTTGGCTATGATGCACAGATTCAATCAAATATCAGTGTAAGTGTTGGTATCACTGCGAACATTGATTTTACAATGTCTCAGGGAGGTGTTGTATTAGATACTACTATTATTATTGCAAAAAGAAAAGTTGTAGATAATAGCGGGAAGATCATTAATACTGAGTTTATCGAAAACACCGGTATCAGAGGCATAGAGAACATTGTTGCCAAAACAAGCGGCGTTGTTCAGGATGAAAAAGGTCAGAACATCAATATCAGGGGCGGCAGAGATGGCGAAACCCAGATCATAATTGATGGTGTTGTTACCAATAATCCATTAGACAGAGGCTCTACGGCTAATGTATCAAATGGTGCATTGCAGGAACTGGCTGTATTAACAGGCGGTTTCAGTGCAGAATACGGCAACGTACTCAGCGGTGTTATCAATGTAACAACTAAATCCGCTCCAAGTTATACAGGTTCAGTAGAAGTTATTTCTGATGTGATTGCAGGTGATTATATCAATACAACTTCACAGGGTTATAATGTTTACAGTATAAGCTTAGGCGGACCTGTAATCCCTACAAAAAAATTAAGCAAATACTGGTCAATTTTCGGAAGTTACGAAAAGAATTTTAATTTAGTAGATCAGCCCGTTAGCCAGGATGTAGCTAAACTATGGGCAGATGACGGAATTCTTCCTAATTTCTCAAGGAATGGTCAGTCATGGTCAGGTAAAACTATTATCAGTATCAGCGAAATGACAAAAGGTAAGTTAAATTTAACTTTAACCGGCGGTTATTTTGGTAATGATGAAACATCAAGAACTTGGCTTGGTTCATTTGGAAAATTCAATTCATATCATAATCCTTTGGTTAAACATAATAACCAGCAGGGTTATGTAAAAATAAACCAGTTATTCGGTTCAAAAACTTTTTATGATCTTCAGGCATCCTATCTTGAAAGTTCATATAAAGAAGGTGACGGTATCTTTTTTGTAGATGACTTTATCCAGAGCTTACCTGGTGAAGATGGATTCCTTTATCCTTCAATCTTGGCTTACGGCGATACAAATACTGTTCTCGGAATTTCAGGTATGGGCGGTACAGTATCATCAGCAGCTAATTTCAGGGTTTTCAGAAATCCCGGAACTGTCAGCGGTAATTATTACAAACAGAAAACTCAGGCTTTATCTTTTAATCTGAATTTTACTCATCAGCTTCTTACTAAGAAACTTGGTAATCATGAGTTGAAATTTGGCGGAGAGTACAAGCAGTTTAAGGTAAGGAATTATTATGCCAACGTAATTGGTTTTGGTTCGCTTCCAAATCCAAATAAGTATATCAATACAAGCGGTAATGTTATTAACAACCCTGTAATTGATGAAAATGGCGCAAATTCCAATTTTATGGAAGCTTACGGATATGATGTTTATGGAAATGAAATAGAAGAAGATTATGTTGTAAACGGTTTGAACGTAACTGAAGCTCCAAAGAAACCAAGGATCGGTGCTTTTTACTTCCTTGATAAAATGGAGTTTGATTATTTTAATACAAACTTAGGTATCAGGGTAGATTATATGGATCCTAATACTCTTGTACCTATAGATTATGAAAACCTAAAAGGCGCAGACGGAATTTTAAACGAAGCAGACTATAAAACAGTTGAAAAAACTATTGAAGTAAGTCCAAGACTTGGTTTTTCATTCCCGATAACCGATAAAACAGTATTCCATGCACAATATGGTAAATTTATACAGCTTCCTGCTTTAGAGAATCTGTATGAGAACCAGAGAGTTATCAGAGATTTAGCTGATGGCGGCGTAGGATATTTTACAGTTTTCAATAACCCGTTATTGAAACCTGAAAGAACAACAGCATATGAACTTGGTGTAAAACACTCAGCAGGTGATTATGTAACTTTGGGCCTTACAGCTTATTATAAAGAGACTTCAGATCTTATCCAGGCTGTAAATATAAAAGCTCAGGATAACTCATATAGTTTCGCAATATATGATAACGGTGACTTTGGTATAGTAAGAGGTATTGATTTCAGTCTGGATCTCAGAAGAATTAACAGGCTAAGAGCTTCAATTTCTTATGGCTTGTCATTTGCTTCCGGAACAGGTTCAAATATCAATTCACAGAGTAACATTGCTTATAATGGTGATGAACCTCCTAAAATTCCAACAGCACTGGATTACGACCAGAGACATACAGGTTCAATTGAACTTGATTACAGATGGGGAACAACAGATGTACCCAAAGGTTTCTGGGGCGGTGTTTTATCAAGATTAGGAATAAATACTTTGTTTAGTTTTAACAGCGGTAGGCCTTACACTCCGTCAAATAATTCATATGATGTTCTTCAGGTGGTTCAGTCACCCGGTGGAAATACTCCAATTGCACCATTGAATTCAGCTTATTCACCATGGAATTTAAGACTTGACCTCAAAATTGATAAGACATTCAAAATCTTCAATAAACTGAATGCTAATCTGTACATTTTAGCAATTAATGTACTTGATCAGGAACTTATCAGTGATGTATTTGCAACCTCCGGTGAAGCCGGTAATACAGGCTTTTTGGATAGTTATCCAGGAAGGCAGTGGGCAAATACAGTTGGCCCGCAGGCAGTAGAACTTTATAAAATAAGGTCACATGCTATTAATAACTACGGTCCGCCAAGGCAGGTAAGGCTCGGATTCAGATTATTCTTTAATTAATTATCGGAGTGTTAATAAATATGAAAAATATAACTTTTAAATTATTAATGTTGATCATTACAGGGGTAATATGTTTTGCCCCTGTAAATGATACAATTTCAAAAGAACGAAAGGGTTATACTCCGGTAAGGATGAATGCCGGTGTTAATAATAACTTTCTGCAGGTAAATAATATTAACGCAATTTTCAGAAGCGACGGTTATTTTAATTATGATAAAATAACATTTTCAAGCGCTGTTGCAGGTATGGTTTGGCCTGTTGCAGCATCACAGAGATTAACAGCTATTTTTACGACCGGTATATATATAGGCGCAAAAGTAAACGGAGATCTCAGGCTTGCAGCTTCAATGTTCAATACTCATTTTTCTCCGGGTAATATTCCGGTAGTAGGCCAGGTACCTGGCTCACAGGTATGCTCCGATCCAAGACTTAAAGCTTACCAGGTTAATGTAAATGACCCAAGTTTAATTAATGGCGGAACAAGACAGAAAATTGCAGGCGGAAGAACATTCACTATAGTTTATGATTCATGGGCAAGCTGGCCGGTTGATCTTGGCGCACCTTATGTAGAAGTAAACGGTGTTCCGGGATATCAGCCTGAATTTGACGGTGACAGACCGGGTATAGGTAACAGCGTAGCACGTCCGGATGAAATTATCTGGAGTGTGTTCATGGACTATACTAACTGTACAAATAACCAGCATTTTTCAGAGCTTTCATTACCCGGAGGTACTTTACCTATGGGTGCTGAAGTTCAGCAGACTTCGTTTGCATTTCTTGCACCGGGTCTTTTAAATATGTATTTTGTTAAATGGAAGATCATTAACAAGAGTAATGATGTTTGGGACAGTACATTTACAGCTATTGCATGCGATCCTGATCTTGGTAATTCAGGTGATGATGCAGTCGGTTGCGATTCACTACAGGATATCGGTTTCTGCTATAATCAGGATAATGAAGATCCGGATTACGGTTCAGCTCCGCCGGCAGTTGGATTCAAATATTTACAGAGCCCGATTGTTTACACCGGTGACCCGAATGATACTGCTAAATTACCTTATGGTAATCTTGTTGGGTACAGATCAGTAGGTCTTTCACTTTTTACGACATTTTTGAATGGACAGAATGAATGTTTGGGTGACCCTGATCAGGCAGTTAACGCATACAACTTTATGAAATATGGTGAGGGATGTGCAAATCCGCTGATTAACTGGACAACAGGGGGACCTTCGAAATATAAATACAATGGTGATGCTTGCCAAAAAACCGGATGGTATGATAGTCTTCCTGGAGATAAACGTTTTCTTCAGGTAAGCGGCCCGTTTGTAATGCAATCATTAGATACACAGATAATTGTTATTGGTGCTTTTATTGAAAGAGGCTCAACAAATAATCAAAGTGTATGCGCACTGCTTGAAGCAGGTTCCAGGGTACAGAAGTTCTATAACTCAAACTTTGCAGCTACTCCGTTACCTCCTGCTCCGCAGGTAAATGTTGTTGCAAATGGAGATGCAAAAATAACATTATATTGGGGTTCTAGATCAGAATCTTATGATGTATATGATTCATTAGGCCTTACAGGTCGCTGGAAATTCCAGGGATATAATGTTTACCAGATAAAACCGGGAACTTCAGGTGATAATGAATCTGACAGAACATTAGTGGCAACTTATGACATAGTTGATAATATTAAGATAGTTTATGATACAATTCGTGTTGGCCAGCCAAACGGTACAACACAGGATGAATATAAACCTGTAGCTTTTGGTAATGATAATGGTGTTTCAAGGATCATAACATTAACTTCAAATGCTTATCCTTCCGGTGTTAATGATTTCTTCATAAACGGTACATCATATAGATTTGCTATAACAGCTTACGGTGTAAATCTGAATGCAGGAAAACCGTTTAAAGTACTCGAAAATCCGGTATCATCACAGTTATTAAACGTGATACCAAATACCCCGATGATGGGTACAAATTTCATTAACAAAGCACTTGATACACTTTCAATTAACAGGCCAGATAAGGTGTTTATTCCTGTGATAATAGACCCGATGAAGGTCTTATCAGCTACGTATAAAATGGTATGGTCATCAGATACTACTTGGAAAGTAGTAAGGATACAAAATGCTCAGGTAGATACAGTATTAGGTAATATGTATAACCGTTCAATACTTGATAACAGTGCATATTTAGCTGATGGTATCTTATTCAAGGTTGATACGATCAACAGCTTGAATTATGGTGTAATCAAAGATCCGGGACCGGGAACACAGTCATTATCAAGAGGCTGGAACTATACCGGCGGAACTTTGAATTTAGCAGGAGCAGATACAACAGCGTTAAAGAATGTATTTGCCAATTACCTGCCGCCCCAGAGCGTTTCAATGGGTCTTAGCTGGCCTTCAGGAAATGTATACAGAAGCGGAAATTATACTTCGAAAATTGACAATGCATTCCTGAAAGTATCAGCTTTAAAGAATGTAAAAATTACCTTCGGTACAACTCAGAAAGCATACCGGTACAGAGGAGCTGTAACAAATTCTCCATATCAGGATTATGTTGATATTCCATTCAAGGTGGAAATTGATGATCCGCTTGATACAAACTCAACAGTACCAAGACAGGTCAATGTTGCATTCTTTGATGGAGACAGCAGCGGAACTTGGAATCCAAAAGCAACCGGTGATGGTGGAGTTGAATATGTTTATATTATGTATTCAACATACGATCCGAATCCAAATTCATTCTATACATCAAAGAATATCAGTTTCTCTGCCAATTTCAGGCAGATGGATATTCAATATGTTTGGACACCAAGATTAATTAACAGTGGTCCTGCATATAACAATGGTGATGTTCTTGAGATTATACCTTATACAAGATTGCAGTATCAGCAATCACCTGGAACAATAACCGAAGTAATAACACAAAATACAACTGCTCCGACTATTGGCAGTACTGAATTAGCTACAACAAGAGGTGAATTGTCAACTGTAAGGGTTGTTCCTAACCCGTATTATGGCGGTCACGCACAGGAAACAAGCCCGTTTGACAGGTTTGTGAAATTCATGAATATGCCGAAAACTGCTACTATTTTCATATATTCATTGAACGGAAATCTTGTAAGACAGATAAATAAAGATGATAATACAACCTCGATCAATTGGGATCTGACAAATACTGATAGAATTCCGGTAGCAAGCGGAATTTATATAGCATTTATCGATGCCCCCGGTATAGGTACAAAAACTATCAAGTTAGCTATCTTTACACCGGAAGAAAGAATTGACTCGTTCTAAACAGTATTGTAAATAAATCAATAAGGAGCTTAAAAAAATGAAATTATATCATAAAATAAAAACCGCTGCTAAATCAGCATTGATATTTACTCTGCTGTTTGGTAGCATTAGTTTTGCAGGAGACCGTAGTAAATACGGTACTTCTGCAGCACCGGAATTATTGATTCCGGTAGGATCCAGGGGTACCTCTCTGAGCGGCTCCATGATCTCTTCTATTTCAGGCGTAGATGCTATGTACTGGAATCCTGCAGGTCTTTCACTTATGAATAATAAGACGGAAGTTCTTGCTTCACATATGAAGTATATTGCAGATATTAACATAAATTACGTTGCAGGTGCTGTAGATATGGGTAATCTTGGGGTTATAGGTGCAAGTTTAAAATCACTGAGTTTTGGTGATGAGCTTGTTACTACTCTCGAAAGTCCAATGGGTACCGGCGAAGTATGGTCACCAACTTATCTTACAACATCAATTTCTTATGCAAGAAAAATGTCTGATAAGATATTATTTGGTGCTACCGTGAAAGTAATCTATGAGCAAATACTTACAGTATCATCCACCGGTTTTGCTGTAGATTTCGGTCTTCAGTATCTTGCCGGAAAATCAGGTTTGAAGTTTGGTGTTGCTTTAAAGAACTTCGGACCATCTATGACATTTGATGGAAGCGGGCTCGATCAGTATTACGAGCCGTATGGAACTCCTTCTGGCTCTACAGCAGAACCAAGAAGGGTAACTTTACAGGATTTTTCACTACCAACAACACTTGAATTAGGGATATCCTACGATGTGCCGATAGGTAAGAAAAATAATGTACAGTTCTCAACTACATTCCAGAATAATAACTTTTCAAGCGATGAATACAGAGTTGGTTTGGAATATAATTACAGCAACTATGTATTTTTAAGAGGTGCTTATGCATTTACACCTGATTACAAAGTTGAAGACGGTCTAACAAGAAAAGACCAGAATCTCTTTGGACCTTCATTTGGTGTAGGTTTACAGTATCCTTTTGGAACAGTAAAACTTGGACTTGATTATTCATACAGAATGACAGAGAAGTTCCAGCCTAATCAGTGGTTTTCATTCACAATGGGCTTTTAGTTCATTAATATTATAAATTTATAAAAATGAAAATGCCATTTACTTATGTAAATGGCATTTTCTGTTACTAATATTTTAATGCTATGTCTAAAAGATATATAATAAAATTCCTCATATTAATTTTTAACATATCAGTTATAGTCGCACAACCCAATTTATCATTCGATTATGACTACGCTATATTCAGGGATGAAGGAACCAAGGTATACCTTGAGCTTTATTATTCATTTTCGCCTTCAGAACTTGTGTTCATGAAAAATTCAGATGGTTATGAAGCAAGCGGTAAGCTTCAGCTTGATGTTATTAACAGAACTTCAGGTAAAACAATTGTCGCTAAAGATTTTAAAGTACCGGTAACAATAGCAGATACAGGAGGCTCAGGAAAGGATTTTAAACTAACCGGTCAGATCAACCTGCTGCTTGACTCAGGTACATATCTGCTGAAAATGACAGCATCTGATTTTAATGATGCTTCTAAAATAAATTCTGCAGAAGAAGAGGTTCAGCTTAAAGCATTTCAGGATGGGAAACTAATGATGAGTACCATTGAGCTCAGTACCGGAATAGTTAAGAGTACTGATGAAAATAATCTTTTCTATAAAAATACCCTGGAAGTCACACCAAATCCGGGAAATTTATTCGGGAATAATCTTTCAAAACTATATTACTATTTAGAGCTATATAACCTCAATAAACTTGAAATGGGGGATAAATATTCAGTAACTATAACAATTGCTAATAAGGACGGGTCAGAGATAAAATCATCCACTAAAAAGTATGACCTTAAATCTGAATCGAAAGTTGAATACGGTTCTGTAGATATCACAGGGCTTCCTTCGAACAGTTACCAGCTATTTGTTAAATTATTTGATAATAATGATAAAGAGCTCTTAAGAGCATATAAGTATTTTTATATTTTCAGCAGTGATACGAATTACAATAACCAGGTGTTAACTGATATAGAAAATGAATACCTGCTGAGTGAATATGCAAAAATGACCGAAAAACAGGTTGATGATGATTTTAATAAAGCTATATATATAATGAGTGACCAGCAGAAAGAAAAATATGAATCTTTAAAAGCTCTTGATGAAAAAAGAATGTATATGTTCAAATACTGGAAAGCTATCTCGCAATATCTTACTAAAAAAGAATACTATTCAAGGATCGAATATGCGAACAAGAATTTTAAGAGTGATCTGAGAGAGGGCTGGAAAACTGACAGGGGAAGAGTATATGCGATTTACGGAAAATATGATGAAATTGAACGGTTCCCGTATGAAGGTTCAACCCGTGCATATGAGATATGGACCTACAACAAAATTCAGGGAGGTGTGATCTTTGTATTTATGGATAACAGTACCGGATTCGGGGATTATGTCCAGATTCATTCAACCGCACAAAACGAATCCAGTGATGAGAACTGGAAAGAAAAAATTAATATCAGGTAATTTGTTTAAGCCCCGCTTGCGGGGCTTTTTTATGAGGTAATTTTAGGATTTAAACAAATAAATAATATACTGATATTTGCAGAAATAAGTACAAGGCCAAATTTTGTCTAAATTCAAATATCACATATTAATTGCATCATTGCTGTTATCTGCAGTATTGTGGATAAGTTTGAATTTGAATCAGAATTATGAAATTGAAAAAACGATTCCCGTTAAAATAAAGATCAATAAACCATTTGCTGTATCAGGTAATATTCCCTTAAATCTTGATGTAAAATTCCGGGGTATTGGATGGAATCTCATCAGACTTTTTACTTCTTTTAACCTTGAATTCACATATGATATAAATTCCAAGAAAAAGGACCAGTTTATTATAGTTACAAAAGAATATCTGGATAATAATCTGGGATTGAGTCAAAATCTTCAGATCACTGGTGTTTATCCCGAAACATTATATGTTAAAATAGAAAATTATGAAGAGAAATATGTCAGGATAAACCCAAACCTTCAAATAAATTGTATGGATGGATATCAAATAGTAGGAAAGCCTGAACTTAAGCCTGATAGTATTAAGATAGGTGGCGCTATTGATATTCTTAAAATGCTTAACCACTTGAATACTAAAAGCATGGTGTTTGATAAAGTTAATGCAGGTATTTCAAGAAAGATAAATGTATCAGACAGCCTTTCAAACATACTTTGGTTTTCGCAAAGTGAACTTGATCTTAAGATCAATATAGAACCTACAGCAGAAAAAGAATTTACTAATATAGAAATTAATGTTACTGAATTGCCTGAAGATAAGGAAGTACTGCTTATCCCTCAATCTGTATCTATTCAGCTAAAAGGAGGTGTAAATCAGCTTGCAGGTATTGAAAGCGGCCGAATTAAAGCATTCATTGATTACAGAAAAATCCTGTCAGATTCAACCGGGTCACTGACTCCGGTGTTTGATATTCCGCCCGGCTGTACCGTTATATCAATAAAACCCGAAACAATTCAGTACGTAATAAAAAAGAAATATTAATATAAACAGAATATTTGAATTCATTAAAATCAGAATTAAGTTCTCTTTGGGCAGCAATAAAAACTCTTAGTTTTAAGGAAACGTTTATTTTTGTTTCTGTAGCCATTATAACTTTCCTTTCTATGCATTATGCGTCGCCTAATTTTTTCAGGAAAGTATTTGATACCAGTGATGATAAGTTCTATTCGTTTTTATACTGGTGCTCCGCTGACGGGATCCTGATGTTCATAATTCCAATGATCTTAATACCGCTTGTGTTAAAAGGGAAACCGGCTGAATATGGTTTAAGGATTGGAGATTATAAATTCGGGCTTAAATCTTCTTTACTTTTCGTTGTTGTCATGCTGCCATTCTTATGGATAGCTTCCGGAAATGAGAGTTTTGCAAGAACTTATCCGCAGGGTGGTCCATTTGTCAGGGAAAATATTTCAGTTTTATTATATTATGAGCTTTTTGTAGGTTTCTATATGCTTGCCTGGGAGTTCTTCTGGCGCGGTTATATGTTATTTGGATTAAAACAAAAGTTCGGTTTCTATGCAATTTTTATTCAAATGATCCCGTTCTTTATATTACACAGGGGTAAACCGGATATTGAAACTTTTGCATCAATTTTTGCGGGACTGATCCTGGGAATACAGGCATGGCGGGCAAATTCATTCATTTATTGCTTCCTTGTACATTGGGCAGTCATGATCTTTGTTGATGTGATTTCCGTTTTAAGGTACAAATCACAATCCTATGGAATAGGTATTGATTCATTTATTAAATTATTTACAAATTAAAATTACACTGAAATGAGACTTTGTATAAATATTGACCATATAGCAACTCTAAGGCAGGCAAGAATGGAAAAGGAGCCTGACCCGGTCTTTGCATCCTATATTTGTGAGCTGGCAGGCGCTGATGGCATTGTATGCCATTTACGGGAGGACAGAAGACATATTGTAGACAGGGATGTGTATATATTGAAAGATACAGTCAAGACCAAGTTAGATCTTGAAATGGCTGCAACTGATGAAATGGTAAAAATAGCGTGTGAAATAAAACCTTACATGGCTACTCTTGTCCCTGAAAAGAGACAGGAACTTACAACTGAAGGCGGTCTGGATCTGATTGCTACTGAGTTTAAAGTTACACCTGCAATTGAAAAATTGAAAGAAGCAGGCATTAAAACAAGTTTATTTATTGAACCAAATCCAGAAAGTGTTGACCAGGCACTTGAAATGGGTGCTGATATGATAGAGATACATACCGGCAAGTACGGGCTGCTGAATGAACCCCTTGATATACTGGCGGAGCTTGAAAAAATAAGCCAGACAGCTAAACTGGCTAAGGAGCTTGGTATAGGTGTTAATGCCGGCCATGGTTTAAATTATCATAATATCACAGCAATTGCTAATATCTCTGAAATTGATGAAGTCAGCATCGGGCATTCAATTATAGCAAGAGCAGTATTTACAGGACTTGAGAGCGCGGTTAAAGATATGTTAACAATAATCAGAAGAGTCAGGCAATAGTGATTTTCTCAGAAAGACTTCTTGCGGAACTTAAAAAAGCTGGAAATGTTGCTGTACTTACCGGTGCAGGAGTATCGGCTGAAAGCGGAGTGCCAACATTCCGGGACCCGGGTGGTATTTGGGAAAAATTTAAACCGGAACAGCTTGCGAATTTTGATGCATTTATGAATGATCCTGATTTTGTATGGAGCTGGTACCAGCACAGACGTGAAATTATGAGAGATGTAAAACCGAACAAGGGACATATTGCACTTGCAGAAATGGAAAATGTTTTCCCGAATTTCAATCTTATAACACAAAACATAGATAACCTTCATTTCAGGGCCGGAAGTAAAAAAGTCACAGAACTTCATGGCAATATTGAAAGAAATTTCTGCATGAAGTGCAGAACATTTTATGAGGAAGTTGATCTGAATGAAAAGAAAGTTCTGAAATGTGAAAAATGCGGGGGACTTATCAGGCCGGATGTTGTATGGTTTGGTGAAATGCTGCCTGTGAATGAGCTCCGTAAAGCTGAAGAAAGTGCGGCAAATGCCGATGTTTTCTTTACAATTGGTACTTCGGCTGAAGTGTATCCTGCAGCCATGCTTCCTATCATAGCCAAAAGGGCAGGTGCATATGTTATTGAAATAAATACTAAACCAACAGCAATTTCCATAGAGCTTGATGAGATCCTTACTGGCAAAAGCGGTGAAATTCTGGATGAGCTTTTATTTAAAATTAAAAAGATAAGGAACTGAGTCAGTGCCTTCAATTCTAAAAGCAAATGAACTGGTAAAACAATACAGCAAACGTGCTGTTGTTGACGGTGTAACTGTTTCAGTAAAACAGGGTGAAATAGTTGGTCTGCTTGGACCGAATGGTGCAGGTAAAACAACTACTTTTTACATGATAACAGGTATGATCAAACCAAATTCCGGTGAAATACTGCTTGATGGAGATGATATTTCAAACGAACCTATGTATAAAAGGGCAAGACTTGGAATTGGTTACCTTCCCCAGGAAGCTTCAATATTCAGGAAAATGACTGTTTATCAGAACATATATTCAGTTCTGGAGTTTATGTCCATGGATAAAGCCGATAGAGAAGATAAAGCAAATGAGTTAATGAAAGAATTTGGTATCTCGCATATTGCATCAAGCAAGGGTTTTGTTCTCTCAGGCGGTGAAAGAAGAAGAACTGAAATTGCCCGCGCGATTGCGTCGGACCCGAAGTTCATTCTTCTTGATGAACCCTTTGCGGGAATTGACCCCATTGCAGTTGAAGAAATAATGAAAATTGTGGCAAAACTGAAAAATAAGGGCATAGGAGTTTTGATAACGGATCATAATGTACATGAAACTCTTTCAATTGTAGATAGAGGTTACATACTTATTGAAGGTAAAATATTCCGTCAGGGTTCATCAGAACAACTTGCGGGAGATGAAATGGTTAGAAAATTATATTTAGGAGAGACATTTAAACTTGACAGGTACCACACAGAATAAAGTATTGCTTGCAATATCAGCCCACCCTGATGACATTGAATTCGCTGCGGGGGGAACAATGTTCAAATTCAAAAAACTTGGTTATGATATCTATTTTATTGTAGCAACAAATGGGGAAAATGGTTTTAAGATAGATCATAAACCACGTTCAGTGAGAGTTAAAACCAGGCATAATGAACAGCTGATGGCAGCCAAAATACTTGGTGTTAAAAAAGTATTCTTCTTGAACCATAAAGACTGTTTTCTCAAGTATGATGACAAACTAAGAGAACAAATTGCCGTTATAATTAAAAAAGTTAAACCGGAAATAATTTTTTCTTTTGACCCTTCGAATAAATCATTTGAAAGTGTGAATCTGCTTCACAGAGATCACAGGGTGATAGCCGAAGCTGTTTTTGATGCCGTATTTGCAGCCAGAAACAGGTATCTAATTCCGGGTATATCTCATTCAGTTAAGAAGTTCTGGTTCTTTGGATGCGATAAACCAAATCATTTTGAAAATATTACGTCATTAATTAATGATAAGATAAAACTTATTGAAGCGCACCGGTCACAATATAGCGAGCATAATAGTATGAGTGATTGGGTTAAAAAACATCTTTCTCAATACACAAAAAAATATAAGTACAGCGAAAAGTTCAGAATTGTTAATATATCACAGCCGTTTGTGAAAGAAGGGAATAAATGATATCAGTCAGCGAAGAACAATTCGGAGATTTGATGGAGGAAGCATTGCATACTATCCCAGCCCCTTTTAAAGATAAGATCGAAAATCTTGTGTTTATGGTTGAACCTTATCCCAGTGAATCAGATCTGGGAAGAGTTGGGCTGACTGACATGTATTCGCTGCTCGGTATTTATTCAGGGGTTCCTTACACAAATAGAAATACATATTATATGAATACTACGCCGGACAGGATTATTCTGTTTCAGAAGAATATCGAGAGATATTGTAACACGGAAGCAGAATTAAGAGAGAAGATAAAAGAAGTGCTTATTCACGAAATTGCGCATTATTTTGGAATGGATGAGGACCAGGTAAGAGCTGCAGGTTACTGATTAAATTTCTATTTGTGATCCAACTTCAAACACCCTGTCATTGGGAATATTAAAAAATTCAGTTACGCGCTGAGAGTTTCTTGAAAGAAGTATGAATAGCTTTTTGCGTACTCTTAATAAGCCGTATTTTTCCTTTGCAACCAAAAGTTCTCTTCCAAGGAAGAAAGTTGTTTTGTTCATATTGATCTGCATGCCGCTTTTATTGAGTACATCAATTATCTGGTGTATATTTGCGTTATCCATAAAACCGTATGAAGCAATTACCCTGAAAAAACCATCAGTCGGATTCTGTATCTCTATGCCATCTTCAATATTTATATGAGGCACTTTTTTAAAAATTATACTCAGCACTATTATTTGTTTGTGAAGCACCCTGTTGTGTTTCATGTTCTTTACCAGTGCAGGAGGAGTGCCTTTAGGGTTACTTGACATATATATTGCAGTACCCGGCGTTGAAACAAGCCTTACACTCATTACTTCATCTATAAAGTTCTCAATTGGCTGTGTTTCTTCTTCAATTTTATGCAGTAAAATTTTGCGTCCCCAGTTCCAGGTTGTCATTATAGTGTAAATAACCATTCCAATCACCAGCGGAACCCAGCCTCCGTGTAGTATCTTCAGCAGGTTTGCTCCCCAGAAAGCAAGATCAATAACAATAAAAAATACCGAGATCAGTATTGCAAGCGGTACTGACCATTTCCACAGTTTGGTCATTGCTACAAATGCCAGAATAGTTGTTATTACCATTGTTGATGTTACCGCAATACCATACGCTGCTGCAAGATTACTTGAAGTTTTAAAACTTAATACGAGCATTATTGTACCAATGAACAACAGCCAATTAAGCTGAGGAATATAAATTTGTCCTCTTTCTTCCTGGGATGTATGTATTATTCTTACTCGGGGAAGATAACCTAATTGTAATGCCTGTTGAGTTATTGAAAATGCTCCGGATATGAGTGCCTGGGATGCAATCACTGTTGCTAATGTTGATATTACTACCATAGGGTAAAGTGCCCAATCGGGTGCCAGGAAATAAAAAGGGCTCTTTGCAGCTTCCGGATTCTGCAGCATCATTGCACCTTGCCCGAAGTAGTTCATAAGAAGGCATGGTAGAACTATTATGAACCATGCATACCGAATTGGTCTGGGACCGAAATGCCCCATATCAGCGTATAAGGCTTCTCCTCCTGTAACAACCAGAAATACAGAACCAAGTATAACAAATCCGTGGAAACCGTTATTTATAAAGAAACTATAGGCATACGTTGGATATACTGCATGTAACACTTCAGGATTCTTAATGATAGCACTTACTCCAAGTATTGCTATCGAAATGAACCATATGATCATAATGGGACCAAAAACTGACCCCACTTTTCCTGTCCCTCTTTTCTGAAAATAAAACAATAGAAAAAGTATTATTATCGTGATCGGGATTACATAATGTTCGAAAGCTGGTGTTGCAATCTGTAAACCTTCAACTGCGGACAGGACAGAAATTGCAGGGGTAATGATTCCGTCACCGTATAGTAATGCAGCGCCAAATAGTCCAAGACTAATGATTATCATAAATCCCCAGCCTTGTTTACGCGGTCTGACAAGTTCCATCAATGCCAGTATTCCGCCTTCGCCTTCATTATCAGCACGCATTACAATTATAAGATACTTAACGCAAATTACAATAATGAGTGCCCAAAAAACCAGCGATAGAACACCAAGAACATTATCATGAGTAGGAGGTACACCGTGAGCAGGTGAAAAACACTCTTTGAGAGCATATAAAGGACTTGTTCCGATATCGCCGTAAACAACGCCTAATGCTCCTAATGAAAGATATAGCAGGTATTTGTAGTTTCTCTTTGTCGTGCTGTCTTGTTCAGCGGGATTATGTATATGTTCTGTACTTATTCTTCGTAAATTTAATTATACATTCAGAAATTTCAAAAAATGAATTAAACCGGTATTACAAAGTTAACAAAAACCTATTCATAAAAAAACCAATTAATAAATATTAATCATCGCATCTAAAGCTATATTTAACAGCATTTAACGAAGGGAATTCTATAAATTATGATACTGGATATACAATAGGTTCAGTTTAAGAAATTAAATTAAAAAAGCATATTTTTGACATAAAATATTTTCTTCATATCAAAAATTTTTGCACTTTCAATTAAAAAAGGAGAAAATTATATTACATTATTATGAGTAAAATATTATTTCAAATTAATTACGATGTACATCCCGAAAAAAGGGATGATTATCTGGTTACGATAAAAGAACTTGAAGCTTACATGAAATCACATACTGACCATAATTATATGGTTGTTGAAGATAAGAATAAAACTAACAGTTTTACAGAAGTTTATATTCTAAAAGATGAAGCTGAATTTGAAGGCCTGGAAGATGAAATGGATGATACCATTTACAGCCTGACAACCAAGATCTTAAGCCAGTTTGTTGACGGGAAAACAAGGTATTCCACTTTTTACGAAGTGAATTAGTTACTATTTTCTTCATCTCCCGGTATAATATGCGAAACGGCAATTAAGCGCGTATACCTTTATATCTGGACACTTAAAAAACATTTTTATTGTTAATTTAGTCCGGAAATATCAAATTAAATTTGGCAAAACTCAGTAAAAATAAAACAGAGTTTAAATCCGATAAAACGGTTAAATTCTTCATTGCCTTTATTACAGTTATATTAATAACTGCAATGTTTCCAAAATACGAAACGATTGAAACCGATTATATGACCGGTATGGTTTGGAGCAAAGAAGATCTTATCGCTCCTTTCAGTTTCCCGGTTTATAAAAGTGAAACGGTTTATAAAAAGGAAGTTGATGACGCTGCATCCAGGGTTTTTCCGTTATTTGATGTTAATATTCAAAGGAACGGCTCAGGCAACTGGCTGGACTCGATTAACTCCCAGTTTACAAAACTTACCAGGATTGCCGGTTATGAAAGTGAATTCGAAAAGGAAAAATCACTCCCTGAAGAAAAACGTACTACAAATGAGCAGGCTTTAAATAAACTAAAATCAGAATTAAGTTTTACATTAACCGAAGCTGAATGGAGCAGTATTAGAAGTACTCTGAATAATCCAGCGGTTTCCGATGCATTTAAAAAGAAGATAATACAATCTTTAAACCAGGTTTATGATAAAAAAATTATTGACCTTCCAAAATCAAGGATCACATCAGGTAAAATATCTTTTATTAAAAATAAAGTTGAAGAAAGCATTGATCTGAACGAAGTTCGGGATATTTCAGAAGTTGAAAAGATCCTGAATAATGATTTCACAAGTTTTTATAAGAATCCTGAGCTTGCCGGTGTTTCTTTTAAAATTGCCAGACTGTATGTTTACCCTGATTTCATTTATAATGAACCGGAAACTCAGAAGATCCTTACCTCGGTTACAGAAGCGGTGCCCAAGACTTTCGGTTTAGTACGTGAAAATGAGAGGATTATAAGCAAACATGAACCTATCAATGAAGCAGCTAAGCTAAAACTTGAATCATATAAGCGGATCAGGAATGAGCAAATGGGCTCAAGTGATTTTTATCTTCAGCAGCTTGGCCGTTTCCTGTTTGTAACGCTAATGATATTCCTGCTTGGGATATTCCTTTATAAAATGAGGCTCTCCATCTTTGAAGATAACATGAAGCTGATACTCATTTCAACTATCATTCTGCTTCAATGCCTTCTTTCTTATTTAAGCCTGCAGCTTAAAATTAATTACCCAATAGAATATATTATTTTTGTGCCTGTTGCAGCTATGCTGCTTACTATAATTTTTGATTCACGTGTGGCAGTATATGCTATAATGGTAATTTGCATTCTTGTTTCAGCTGTAAGAGGCGGTGATTATGATATTTTGATACCTAATTTTGCTGCATCAGTACTTGTGGTTTATTCAGTGCGCGATATTAAAAAACGATCTCAGATCTTTGTTTCAATGATTTATATATTAATCGGGTATTTTGTGGCTATCATTGCTATAGGACTTGAGCGCTATGATGATATTAATATTGTAAAGAACCAGCTTATCGGGGCGGGTCTGAACGCAATTCTTTCCCCAATTCTTGCTTACGGGCTGTTAATTTTCTATGAAAAAGTATTTCGCGTGGCAACTGACCTGGTATTTCTTGAATTGAGCGATTTTAACAATCCGCTGCTGCGGGATCTTTCCTCCAAAGCACCAGGCACATTCCACCATTCCATAATTATGGGTAATCTATCTGAACAGGCTGCAAAAGAAATTGGAGCAAACCAGATTCTCGCGCGGGTTGGCTGTTATTACCATGATATAGGAAAGATAGTCAATCCCGATTATTTCGTGGAAAACCAGATGGATTCCAACAAACACGAAGAGCTTAACCCATCACTTAGCGCTAAAATGATAATTGCCCATGTGAAAAACGGCATTAAGCTTGCAGAAAGATTCCGTCTGCCCAGGGAGATAATTAATTTTATTCCTATGCATCATGGAACTAACCTTGTATCGTATTTTTATGAAAAGGCACGGACAGATGAAGGTGAAATAGATACCAGTCATGAATACATTTACCGTTACCCGGGGCCAAAGCCCCAGACCAAAGAAACAGGTATTGTAATGCTTGCTGATTCCGTTGAGGCAGCCACCCGCTCAATTGAAGACCCGACACCTGCGAAGCTGGAAACACAGATCAGTGAAATTATCCGCGCGAGATTCCTTGACGGAGAACTGGATGAATGTGACCTTACTCTTAAGGATCTTATCAAAATAAAACAAAGTTTCCTGAAAACAATAGTTGGAATTCATCACCACAGAATTAAGTACCCTGAAACAGCCGATGAAGAAGACTGACCTCTCTGCAGTAAAGGATGTGAAACTTTCACAGGTGCAGGGATTTTTACTGTATTTAGAATTAGAACGTTCTCTTTCAGCCAATACAATTAATTCATATGCTTTTGATCTCGAAAAATTCAGACTGTTTATAGAGGAACAGGAGTTAAATGGATTTGAAGATGTTAAGGATACTCATATAGAAAAATTCCTTGCGCTGCTTAAAAAAGAATATAAAGCTTCATCTACTGCGAGGCTGCTCTCATCACTCAGGCAGTTTTATGAATATTTAATTGATACCAAATCATACAGTATTAAATTAAATCCGCTGGAATTTTTCGATTCACCCAAATTAACCCGCTCTTTGCCTGATGTATTGACTATAGAAGAAATTGAAAAAATCCTTTCAGAGCCAGATGTGAACACTCCTTTGGGTTTACGTGATAAAACCATACTTGAAGTTATGTATGCCTGCGGCTTAAGGGTAAGCGAAGTATTGACTATCAAAACTTCCAATGTTCTGTATGAAGATGAAGTGGTCCGGGTTATAGGGAAAGGTTCAAAAGAGAGGATTGTACCAATAGCTTCATCTACACTTGAATGGATAAAGCTTTATATTACCAAATCAAGAAGTACGCTTGCAAAACCATATTCTGAGGATTACCTTTTCCTGAACTGGCGGGGTAAGTCACTTTCAAGAATGGCGATATGGGATATAATCAGTAAATACTCAAAGATGGCGAAAATTGCCAAGAAAATTCACCCGCATATATTCAGGCACTCATTTGCGACACACTTGCTTGAAGGCGGCGCAGACCTGCGCAGCATACAGGAAATGCTGGGTCATGCTGATATCAGCACAACACAAATTTACACTCACGTCGATATTTCATATTTAAAACAGGTTCATAAGGAATTCCATCCGAGAGGGTAAGTTAAAACCTGAACGAAGTACTTGTTTTCAGCGTGCAACATGATGAATAAGAGCATCCAGCCGGAGCATTACTGCTTAGCAAGCACATCATCTTTTATTTTATACAAATAGTCCAAAGCCGCATCATAATCATTGGGTATAACACCATCCAGTATTGCTTCTTCAATGGCAGTTTTAAGCATACCTACAGCCCTTGAAGGTTGTAGATTACATATCTTCATTATCTCTTCGCCTCTTACAGGTGACTGGAAGTTGCGTATTTTATCACGCTCTTCAACTTCGGCTACTTTCTTTTCAACTTTATCAAAATTCTCAAGATACTTTTTAACTTTAGAAGGGTCTTTTGAAGTAATATCTGCCCTGCATAAGGTAAACAGATCCTCGATATCATCTCCGGCATCAAATATCAGGCGGCGAATTGCGGAATCAGTAACCTGTTCATTTACAAGGGCAATTGGACGAAGGTGGAGTCTAACTAGCTTTTCCACATATGGTAATTTATCAAATGGCAGCTTCATTCGGGCAAATATCTTTTTCTGCCAGCGTGCCCCAAGATCTTCGTGCCCGTGGAAGGTCCACCCGGTTCCTTCAACAAACCTCTTGGTGGGAGGCTTGGCAATATCATGCATCAGTGCGGCAAAACGCAGCCATAGTTTATCTGTCCTTGCTGAAATATTATCTACAACCTGCAGCGTATGCCAGAAAACATCTTTATGGTGAAAGTCTTTTCGCTGGTCAATTCCTTCAAGATTATTCACTTCAGGAAATATGATCTCCATTAAACCTGATTTGAACAGTCTGCTTAAACCTATTGAAGGTTTTGGAGATGCTATTATCTTAAGGAACTCATCTGTTATTCTCTCCTGTGATACAACTGTATCTTCACCTGCTGTAATTCGGAGTCTTTCTTTCATCAGCTTCATCGCATGGAATGTATCACCCGCTATTTCAAAACCAAGCTGAGAAGCAAATCTGCATGCGCGCATCATTCTCAATGGATCATCACTGAATGTCTTTTCAGGCTCCAAAGGAGTGCGAAGCACTTTTTCCTTCAGGTCTGTAAGACCCTCAAACATATCAATTACTTCATTTTTATCGTTATTCAGTGATACCGCCAAGGCATTGACCGTGAAGTCACGCCTTGATAGGTCTTCGGTCAGATCAGCATATTCAACAATAGGTTTGCGCGAATTAATGTTGTAACTTTCTTTTCTGGCTGTTGCAAATTCTATTTTGGTATCATTAATTTCAAGCAGGGCAGTACCGAATTTTTTATATACAGCTGATAGATTTTGATTATAGTCTTTAGCAACAACCTCAGCAAACGCAATTCCATCTCCGACTACCGTAATATCAATATCAGTTTTATCAAGACCTAAAAGCTTATCCCTTACATAACCGCCGACAACAAAAGCCTGAATATCAGCTTTAACTGCAATTCTTGATATTCTTTTTAATATAATATTTGATCCTATGAAATCCGTCAAGATATACTAATTCCCGTTCTTAATAATTTCTATTATCTTATCTGCTACCTGTACTGCTTCTTTACCCGCATTCAAAGTTACTTTTACAGCTTTATCATTCAAAATGCTATCAATAAATGATTCAAGTTCGTTCTTTATCGGGTTGATATTCTCCGCATTTTCCGGTTTAGGCTCTTCGTATATTATCTTTTTGGTGTCTGATATCGGGAATGACATTCCATCGCTTTTTGTGTCATTATCAGTAAGTCTGAAGACTTCTGATTTGTTGTTCAGAAAATCAACTGAAATGTAAGCATTGCCCTGGAAGATCCTCATCTTACGCATTTTCTTAAGGGATATTCGGCTTGATGTGAGATTTGCAACGCAGCCGTTTTCAAGTGTTAGCCTTGCGTTGGCAATATCAATTTCATCTGAAATAACTGCTACACCGTTTGCATCAATTTTCTTAACCGGTGAGCCTGCTAAATGGAGTATAATGTCAATATCGTGTATCATCAGGTCCTGTATCACCGATACATCGGTACCTCTTGGATTAAACTGCGCAAGGCGGTGTGATTCAATGAACCTTGGTTTCATTTCGAATTTTTCCAGAGCTACAAGTGCCGGGTTGAATCTTTCAACATGCCCGACCTGTATCTTAACTTTTTTGCCTTTAGACATTGTAATAAGCTCTTCTGCTTCTTTAAGCGAGCTGGTTACCGGCTTTTCAATAAAAATATTAATATCCCTGGCCAGAGCCTTTTGGGCAATTTCAAAATGAGTTGAAGTTGGTGTAACAATTACCAACGCGTCAATTTCAGCCAGCATGTCAACAAGTGATCTGTACCCTTTTATACTGTATTCTTTACTGATTGCCCCGGTAATTGCGGGGTCGGAATCGTAAACACCCGTAAAAACTACATTATTGTTTTCCCGGGCAATTTCGTTAATAAGCCTGCAGTGTATTTTGCCTAAATGGCCGCAGCCAGTTAACCCTATATTTAAACTTTTTGTGGACAATTTATATTTTCAGATTTAGAAGAATTATTTATGAAATATCTATACTTACGCGGTGCATAATAAATACACCAATCAAAGTGATAATTGAGCCTATGATAAAGAAAAAAGAAATATGCTCACCAAGAAATATAATTGAAAATAAAACAGTAAGCAGTGGAGAAATATTTGA